>NZ_CP019323.1:626541-939812 GCF_001971585.1 Companilactobacillus allii
TTAGATAAGATGAATCAAATAGAAGACATTGGCGGAGTTGGCTATCTAGCTGACTTGGCCAATGCTGTCCCAACAGCTGCTAACACGGCTTACTATGCAAAAATCGTTAAGAATAAAGCCGTCCTAAGAAGATTGATCAATGCTGGTACAGAAATTGTCAGCCGTAGTTTTGAAGAGGACGACGATCTTGATACTATTATTGATAAATCTGAACGTGACATTATGGAAGTGTCAGAGAATCGAAGTAACAAAGGATTTCGTAAAATTTCAGATGTTGTTAAGTCATCGTTTGAAGAAATCGATAAGTTATATGATCAAGATACAGATGTCACAGGATTATCAACTGGATATAAAGATTTGGACGCTTTGACAACTGGTTTACATAAAGATGAGCTAGTCATACTGGCAGCTCGTCCTGGTATGGGTAAAACAGCCTTTGCACTGAACTTGGCACAAAATGCCGCAACTAAGGATCAAGCTACAGTAGCGATATTCTCACTAGAAATGGGTGCGGAACAGTTAGTTAATCGTATGCTTTGTTCAGAGGGAAGTATTGACGCTAATGCACTTAGAACCGGACAATTAGATGAGAATCAGTGGAATAGTTTAGTTGTGGCGATGGGAAGTTTATCAAAGACAAATGTCTATATTGATGACACTCCAGGTTCAAAAATGACTGAAATAAGATCAAAATGTCGAAGACTTTTAAAAGAAACCGGCAAACTTGATTTGGTTATCATTGATTATTTACAATTGATCGAAGGTACCGGTCAAGAGAATAGACAACAAGAAGTGTCTGTTATTTCCCGTAATCTAAAAAAATTAGCAAAAGAATTACATGTGCCAGTAATCGCGCTATCACAGCTTTCCCGTGGTGTTGAAGCCAGACAAGATAAGAGACCGATGTTGTCAGATATCCGTGAATCTGGTTCAATTGAACAGGACGCTGATATTGTTGCCTTCTTATATCGAGATGATTATTATCGAGATGAAGATGGTGATGGTGAAAATAGTGAACCCGAAAATCAAGAAGACCAAGATGTCGGCGAAGTTGAAGTTATCGTCGGAAAAAATCGTTCAGGTCCAAGAGGAACGGCAAAGCTATTGTTCGTGAAATCGTATAATAAGTTTTCGTCGATAGCCAACATACCCGAAAACTAGAGCGTGTCGAAAGACGGTAGCTCCTGAGCATTACCTAACTGCTGATGGTATCAACGAAGTTGGTGCAATCAGTAGTTAAGTAAGCGCAGGGAGTTGTCTTTCGTAAACGCGTTTACACCACTAACGAACAAATCCCAAAAAACAAAGTGCAAGAGGAGAAATTGGATATGACAACAGTTGTTGTAGTAGGAACCCAATGGGGCGACGAAGGTAAAGGAAAGATTACTGATTACTTTAGTGGAGAAGCTAATATTATTGCTAGATATCAAGGTGGAGACAATGCAGGTCATACTTTGAATATTGATGGACAAGTTTATAAATTACGATCAGTTCCATCAGGTATTTTATATTCAGATAAAACTAGTGTTATTGGTAACGGAGTAGTTTTGAACCTTGAATCTCTAGCTGATGAATTGAAACGTTTGAACGAACAAGGTGTCAATACAGACAATTTGAAGATCTCAAATCGTGCTCAATTAATCCTTCCTTACCATATCCAATTAGATAAGTGCCAAGAAAAATCACGAGGTAATTCTAAAGTTGGTACTACTAATCGTGGTATTGGACCCGCTTATATGGATAAAGCTGCCCGTGTTGGTATCAGAATGGCAGATATTTTGGATAAAGATATCTTTAAAGCAGAACTAGAAGAAAACCTTAAACAAAAAAATGAAATGTTCACTAAGATTTATGGTGTTGAAGCCATGAAGTTTGATGATATTTTTGATAAATTTTATGAAATCGGACAAAGCTTGAAGGATCGTGTGATTGATACTTCAGCTTACTTAAATAAAGAATTAAAAGCTGGCAAGAACGTATTATTTGAAGGCGCACAAGGAATCATGTTAGATATTGACCATGGTACATATCCATACGTTACTTCATCTAATCCTGCTGGTGGTGTTACAACTGGTGCTGGAATTGGTGCACCATTGATCGATAATGTTATCGGTGTTGTTAAGGCCTATACATCACGTGTTGGTGCTGGTCCATTCCCAACAGAGCAAGATAACGAAATAGGAAACTTCTTACGTGAAGCCGGACATGAATATGGAACAGTTACACATCGTCCACGTCGTGTTGGTTGGTTAGATACAGTAGTATTGCGCCATTCAGCCAATGTCTCAGGTGTGACACATCTATCACTTAATTGTCTTGATGTTTTAACTGGATTGAAAGAAATCAAAGTATGTACAGGATATGATTTGAATGGAAAAGTCATTGATGAATATCCAGCAAACTTGAATATCTTGGCTCAATGCAAACCAGTTTATAAGACATTTGAAGGTTGGAGTGAAGATATCACTCAAGCTAAGAGTTTAAGTGATTTACCTAAACAAGCCCAAGCATATCTAGAATTCTTGAAGAGCGAATTAGGTGTTGAATATGCAACAGTTTCAGTTGGACCTGATCGCGAACAGACTATCGAAGTTCATGACGTCTGGGATAGAGCGTAACAATACACGGGTAATTTCCGAGCATTAACCTAAATAGTCCTAGTAATCACGACGTGATTACTAGGACTATTTAAGTTAAGCGGAAGAAATTGTGTATTGTTACGCGTTTGCGAAGCAAACAAGGAATAATAAGTAAGTAGTAGATGAACAAGAACCTAAGAAAAATTATATGTATTACATGTAAAGTAGATTGAAGCATAAATATAACTGCCTAAAATAAAAAAGGCTAGGACAAGAAATTTTTAAAATTTCTAAGTTCTAGTCTTTTTTTCGAATAAATCAATACCACTAATTATTATGGTTATAAGCCAAAACAGTCAAAGGTGCAAAAATCACAACGATTCCAATTCCGAATAACAATACTAATAACGCTTCATTAGTCCAACTACCAGTTGCCAAAATCTGTCTAATAGCAGTGATGACATAGGTTATTGGATTCATATAGGCAATAAATTGCATAGTTTTTGATAATGTCTTGATAGGAATAAAAGCATTGGATAAGAACGACAATACTAACATAATAGTCAATGAAAGACTTTGAATAGCTGTTGCACTTTTAACTAATAGTCCCAACAAAACGAAGATCCATGAAATTGCCCAACCAGTAAATATAGCAAGTAATCCACTTACGATTACCCAACCAAGACCAGCAACTGGACGCCAACCCATTAAATAACCAGTTGATAGAGCAACGATGGTCGCAAGTACTAAACGAAAAATATCAGCAAAGAGTTGTCCAGCTAATGGTGCAATGTGTGCAATCGGTAATGATTTGAATCTATCAAAGACACCAGAATCCAGATCCTCTCTAATCTGTGAACCAGATCCAGAGGCTGCTGACAACATTGTTTGAATTAATATTCCTGGAACAATTGTTGGCAGATAACTTTGGACATTACCAGAGATAGCACCTCCAAATAAATATCCAAACATCAGCATGAACATAACGGGTTGAATAATCACATCCATGAATCTGTCGGGATTGTGAAATGTCTTTAACAGATTACGATAGGCCATTGTAGCGGTGTTCATAATTAAATTACCACGGTTTGTTTTTACTTCCATAATTAATATTCCTCTTTCCTAATTCTTTCCTACTGTTAAATTCATGAATACATCATCCAAAGATGGTTCTTGAACGGTTAAATTACTGATAGCAATTTTAACTTTTTGTAATGCTACTAGAAGTGGTGCTAACTGATCAATATTATGTAAAGTAGCACTCAATTGTTGACCGGTAACACTGATTGATTCTCCCAATTGATCCTTTACTAGTTTTATAGCTGTATTTATTTTTGAATTATCATTAATAGTGAAGTTCAACTTTGTTCCACCTATTTGTTTCTTAAGTTCTTCAGGAGTTCCGATTTTTACCAATTTACCGTGATCAATCACGGCAATTCTATCTGCTAATTGATCGGCCTCGTCCAGATATTGTGTCGTGAGTAAGACTGTTGAGCCTTGTGCAACCAGTTTTCTGATTGTATCCCACATTTGAGTTCTAGTTCGTGGATCTAGTCCCGTTGTTGGTTCATCTAAGAAAATCAAAGCTGGACGATCAATTAAACTGACTGCTAAATCCAGTCTTCTACGCATCCCACCTGAAAAGTCCTTGAGTGGTTTATCGGCTGAATTTACTAAAGAGAATTTAGTTAATAATTCCTGTGTACGTTGTTTAGAAGATGCTCTAGATAGTTCATTTAATCTTGAAAAGATCATCAAATTTTCTCGAGCGGAAATATCTTCATCAATCGAAGCATATTGACCAGTTAAACCAAACATTGATCGAGAGAGTCGACCTTCTTTAACAGAATCGTGACCGAATATTTTCACACTGCCACTAGTTATCTTCAATAATGTGGTTATCATTCTTAAAGTCGTTGTTTTACCAGCTCCATTTGGCCCTAGTAATCCAAATACTTCACCTTTCTTCACATTAAATGAAATATCGTCGACTGCAGTTTTATTACCATATTTTTTTGTTAAATGATTAACTTCGATAGCATTCATTACCATAATTGTTATTACCTCTTCAGTTTTACTTGGTTAATCAGGTTACCTGATTAACTACATTGTAAGGGCACCTGATTAATTATGCAAGTATTTTGTCAGCCCACCTGACTATCTTTTAAAAAACCAACCGGTATAATAATCTTTGGAGGCTAAAAAATATGTCTAACTTACTAAAACAAAAGAACGCAGCAGGTAAACTAATAGAGTTTGGGATGGTACGTCACACAGTAGACAACATGTATCATAGAGACTCTGATGAAAATGAACATCGTCCAACATTTCAAGGACAAGGCAAAATATTATTAGCATTGTCACAAAATGATGGAATATCTCAAAAACAACTAGCCACAAGCCTTGATCTAACAGCACAGTCAACCGCTGAATTCGTAAATAAACTAGTCAAAAAAGGGTTAGTTACAAAAGAAAAGTCAACAAGTGATAAAAGAATGACAGTCATTCGATTGACTAATGCTGGTCGTGAAATAGCAAATAAAGAATCAAAAGAAATCCCCGAATTTTTAGATGTATTGACCGATGAAGAACTAGATCAATTCGCCAATATCTTAACCAAGATAAATTCAAGACTCTACGAAGAAATACATTCCAATAATTCAACCCTGTTTCAGAAGACACAAAGAGTGATTGAGAACCATTTGCGTGATTGGTTTCTTTAGAGACGAGAGCGCAACAATACACGGGAATTTCCGAGCATTAACCTAAATAGTCCTAGTAATCACGACGTGATTGCTAGGACTATTTAAGTTAAGCGGAAGAAATTGTGTATTGTTGCGCGTTTAATAAGCAAGTTTGAGAAGAAAAAATAGGAGCTCAAAAGTATCAAAGGCCGTAAAAACAGTAAGCGGAAGAAATTGTGTATTGTTGCGCGTTTAATAAGCAAGTTTGAGAAGAAAAAAAGAGGAGCCCCAAAGTATCAAAGACCATAAAACCAGTAATCAGAAGAAATTGTGTATTGTTGCGCGTTTACGATTCAGAGCGTTGAACAGAGAAAATTGTGTATTTTCACAAGTTTACGACAAGTTTGAAAAAATCAATCAATTCCGAGTATCAGTAGAAATAATCCCACGTTGGAATTGAATGAACTTATTGTTATTTCGATCATAAGTCAAAGTATAATAATAAATTTTATTTTTGGTCTGTTGCTTCAAGTAAATCCGTGAATATCTAGGTACGTCAGATAATTGATAACCCACGATACCAAAGTTGGTCACACGTGAATTGGAATTTCTGGCCAGATTATATAAACCATTATTACTATTGTCAGCATCTAACCCTAGATTCAAGGACAATTGGTTGAAGTCACCAGGGTCAGTCGCATTAGTCATAGTTAAATTTGAGTTAATAATAGTAGTTTTAACTCGTTGTATAAATGACTTAGCCTGATCTATTCCAGAACTCCCTAGTTCAACATCTGCAAGCACATATTTTGGTGGATAGAGGTTAGTCTTGGTATTCAGATACTTAGCAGAAGTGATATCTTCACCACTGTAATACAATCTGTAACGATAGCTAACGATATTCTTAGTGTCGTCGTAACGATTGCAACTTATAGTTATATAGTTACCATGAGTGTCTCTACCAAAGTTAAGTAGTGTCATCTTGAAAATATAACGGTGGGACTTTTTATTGATTCGCTTAATCAAAGACTTTTTTTGATCCGTTGATAAAAAGTCTAAAGATTTGTTGTTCTCATATTCCTCATTAATAGTAGCAACTAGACCAATGGCTTTTTCCTTAGTCTTCTCCATATCACCAGTTTTTAGTGAAATAGACTTTGGAGTAAGACCGTCATCAATATTTTTAGGATTAACGATCAATGAAAAGGGAATTGTTAAGCTAGAAATTTTGTCTACAGTTTTATTTTTAATATTATAGATGTTGAAACCGTAGGTAATTACTACAATTAGAACTAATCCTAGTAAAATAAACCATTTGATGTATTTTTTATTTAATTTTTTCAAATTTTTCACCCTTTATAAGTGTGTTACTTTAATATATATAATATACAAAAGATACGTCCATTTGGAGAAAATAATGAAAGATAAGAAAGATTTAAGAGGTAGCAAAGATTATATGCTTATCATAAGTGCAGCTGTTGGTATCATAACGGCTGTAATATTCTTTGTTATGCTTTCAAGAGGAGTTGTAAATGCCGTCGTTACTTCTAAGATATCTGATCAGTATCAAGATAAGGAATTGGAAGTATTGAAGACTGATCTTGATTATCATTCATTGAATGTAATTGGGAAATTGATCGATGTATCTGATGGTCACGTTATAACAACTAGTAATGTTAAGAAGTACAAGGAGTTAGAGACATACATAAGTGCTAGAAAGAAGCGCTCTTCAGATATTTCTGCGTTGTATGATGGCAAGAATAATTATAAAGACGATGTGACAAATGATAAGATCAATAATCTTGATAAAGACTTGTTAAATGAAAAGAACCAAGATGTTTACCAGAAATTGCGAAATAAGCTGGATACGATTCAAATTTGGTATGAACAGACACAAGATGCAGACAAGTATATCTCTAAAGTCTGGAATAAATTCAATGATGATAATTCTAGTCTGACTTTTAAAAAGGTTTCAATGTCTAGTACATACTATAAATTAATCAAAAATAAATCCATCAAAAAGCAATGGGCAAGTGCCGTAGAACAAATGCGTGATTATTACTCTAATCACAAAAATGAAAGTACTCAAGTCGCCGCCGCAAAGCAAGAATTAGAAGAATTGAAGAACTCACCATTAACACAGAAGTATACTCCAGCTAAAGTAGACATTGTTTCAAGTCTGAAATTCTCAAGCGATGCCGAAGATGCACTAGTTGCGGCTGGATTAACCGGTAAGTATGTTTTGTATTATGATTCAAGTTCCAACAATCTTGCTCTAATGACCAAGACAGGTAATAAGTACGTTGCACAAGATGGATACATCAACGTTACTAGTTCTAAAGTATCCAAAGGTAAATATACTATTAAACGCCTAGTTTCAGCTGGCTCAAATGATGCAATCGTTACAGATAGTAATAGTGATAGTTTTGGTCAATACATAACCAATGCTACTGATGATGATTTATCTGAGTTGGATATATCAGATGCTGACAATACTACTGCTGATTTTAACTCAGCTACACCAGTATTTTGGTTCAAGAATAACAGTGATTTAACAAGTTCAATTTACTTTGCGAGTGGTGAATCGATCGGATTCATCTATGCGGGTGGATCTAGCTATGATAACGGAATGCAGATCAGTTCATCTGACTTATCAAGCTTGAAATCTGAAATTTCAACCGGCATCACATTTTATGTTAATTAGAGGTCATTATGCGGGAAACTAAATTAAGGAAAACACATATAAAAAAGCATAGAAAATGGCCATGGGTCATTTTGACTATTCTATTATTGATAGTCGCTTTGATCAGTTTGTTTTGGGCCAAATACGGATATGACATCAAGAATAATATTGCTGATGGTTATTCGTACAGTCAAGGACTAACCAAGAATGACTTTAAACCAAAGAATAGTACCGTTATATACGATCGTAACGGTAAGACTATCAAAAAATTGTCCCAATCAAGTTCTAATTATACATCGATAAATAAGATCAATAAAAACATTACTAAGGGACTAGTTTCCGTGGAGGATCAGCGTTTTTACATTCATCATGGTGTCGATCCGTATGCAGTATTGCGTTCATTTGTGGCAAGACTGTTCCATAGAAGAATTGAGGGTGGATCTACTCTAACTCAGCAATTAGTCAAAAATGTAGTTTTAAAAGATCAATCACAAACAATCAATCGTAAACTCAAAGAAATGGTTATTGCCCAACAATTGGAGAAGAAGTTTACTAAGAAGCAAATTCTGGAGTTTTACATCAATGATGTCTATATGGGACATGGTTCATATGGTTTCAGTAGTGCGGCTAATTACTACTTCTCACAAGATCAAGATAGCTTATCTATTGATAAAGTAGCTATGCTTGTCGGCATCCCTAATAACCCAGTCTATTATGATCCAATCAACTACCCCAAGAGATCAGTATTGCGTCGAAATATGGTTCTATCTATATTTTATAAGAATAAGTTAATAAGTAAAAAGACATATGATAAAGCTAGGAAAGCCCCATTAGGACTGAAAGTCAATGAGCATAAGTATGATAATGATGTTTCAAATAACTATGCGCTGAGTTATGCAGTTTATAATGCGACTGAAGAGTTAATGAAATCATCTGGCTTCAATATAAAATATAACTTCGATACTGCGGCTCAAAGAAAGAAGTATGATTCACAATATCAACAAGCCTACGAGCGAGCTCATGGTGAATTGATGGAAGGTGGATATAGTGTGCACACAACTATTGATATGGATATTCAAAATCAGGTCGAAAGTATTATTCAAAAGCAATATGCATCATATACTGGTAGGGATGCACATAATAAATTAACACCGCAAGTATCTAGTACCGTTATCGATAATAAGACTGGGGATGTTTTGGCCATAGTTGGTGGACGAACGACTGAAACTGATCAAGTTAATCGTGCAATCAGTGGTTACCGTCAACCCGGATCAACAGCCAAGCCACTAGTTGCCTATGCACCAGCCTTTGAACGAGGATATTTGCCACAAAGTACCGTAGTTGATTCAGCCGTCAGCAATATTAGTAATTGGTACAGTGGCTATACTGGAAAAACTACACTGAGACATGCACTAGAAAACTCTATAAATACCGTCGCCTATAAATTGGCGCAACAAGATACTAAACATACCTATTATGATGATTTAACTAAGATGGAATTCGCAAGATTAACTCCTAAAAAAGTCACCCCTGGAGATAATAATCCACGACTGGCATTGGGAAGTTTCACGAATGGTACAACAACAACAGAGATGGCTTCAGCATATAGTTCATTTTCACGTAATGGACAATTTATCCATCCAAGTAACTTAACGAGCATTTATGATACGACAAATGAACGCTATATTTATCAAAATACGCATTTGAAGAAGAAAGTCTATACAGCAAACGCCAGTTATATGATGTTAAATACCATGCAATCAGTTATTACTGATGGATTGGGTAAGGCAGCGGCATTGGATAATTATAGTCACACCGCTGGTAAGACAGGTACAACTGATGATACTAAGGATTCATATTTTGTTGGGATGACTAAGGACTTCACGATTGCTAACTGGACAGGAAACGATATACCGTCCACTTTGACATCCTCTGAGCAATCATTACCAATGGCTACCTTCAAAGCTGTTGGGGAATATTTGGTTGATCAACTAAAAGAATCAGATACTGACTTTAAGAAGCCAAGTACTGTAAAGGTCAGCGGTGATAATTTAAGCGTTGTTAAGAGTACTAAGAAACCAAGCATTCAAGACGTGATCGATACTAACTTTGATAAGTATAATAAAGACCAAGAAACTAAGAATTCAGATCGTTTGTATAATCTAGACTATCGAATAATCTACCATCTGACTAAGAAAGAAGAATATAGTCGTGAGGGTAAGGTTCAAAAAGCGATAGATAAATATAACGAGTCACCAATAGAGAAACAATCTCAATATGATAAGAAACTAGATCAATTGCAAAAGATACGTTATCTGAATGTTAATGTTAAACGACAAAGTGCCAAAATCGAGTTTAATAATCAGATCCTAGAGTTACAAAAAGATCTCAACTTGAAACAAGCCATGTTCCAGTCTGAAAAAGACAATAAGAAGATCTCCGGTTATGAAGCACAAAAAGAAGAACTAGAAGATCAAAGAGACCAAGAACGAAGCGATAAAGTAGCCGAGTTACAAAAACAGTACGATACACAACTAGACAAGGTCAAAAGTGCTTATAAGAATGACGATTCAGATAAAGCAGATCAGAAACAAAAATTAGTTGATATTATGAATGAGATTAGAAGTTATGGTGGAAGTGCACCGGATTTGAAAGTTAATATCTCACAATAAGCGTAAGAGCGTAACAACACACGGGAATTTCCGAGCATTAACCTAAATAGTCCTAGTAATCACGACGTGATTGCTAGGACTATTTAAGTTAAGCGGAAGAAATTGTGTGTTGTTACGCGTTTGCGAAGCAAACAAGGAGAATAAAAGAAAACGGAATATGACATTAGGTCTATTAAAAATGAAACACAAAAAATTATATATCATTACAAGTCGAAGCAAACAAAGAAAAGAGAAAGTATATAACAAGAGATTATCAAGCAACATAATTGATGAGAGCTTTTAACAAAACAGAAAAAACTAATATGCCATTAAACATTGAAGCAAAGCACACCGAAAAAACCGTGCCACATAAGCATCTTGTCTTCTGTAATGCATATGATAATATGAACTTGATTGGTTATAGGGGAGAAAAAATTGAAAAGAATAATCTATAGTACGTTTTTGACCATCATGATATTCTTTGTCGGATTCGTTGTTTCAAAACTGGATACTATAAAGTACAGTAACTTGATGAATAGATTCAATATGAGTGATGATGCTTTGATTCTAAAGTCAAATTCACATCAAGATATTCAAAACACTATAACAAGTGTACATGATGCTAAGTTAAAGAATTATAAGTTGATTTTTTTAGAAGATAAGCATGAGAGCATGGGATACGTCTATAGTGACCATTCTATAAAGGATCTACCTATAGTCTCTGGAGATAGTTTCAATAAGAAAGTCTTTAACTCGCAAATAGTCTTTGCCATCCAAGGAACTTCTTCAAAATTAGAAGATTATAAACCACAAAGTCAAAACTACATTAAACACAACGGTAATTATATTTCGGTTATTGGAAAAATGAACTTTCCCAGTGCTGATATTTTGAATCGACAGACGTTGATATCATTATCTCCTAGACAAAATAACGCAGACGTCTTGTTAAAAAACGTAGCCATAGCCGTTGATGGTGGAATTGTAAATTCTAAAAAGGGATATCATAAGTTAAAGAAAATTCTGAAAGTTTCAGATACTCAAAAATACAGACGACATAATATAAGTGCCTTTGATAAACACCAACTTGTGATGTTTAGAGTTGTGTTAGTCTTCATCGTGGTATTAATAGGTGGGATTGAATATCTTGCTTTGACGCCTATTAAGCATGATTTGAAGAATGCCAAATTAACTGGTGACTTGAAGAATAATTATCGTAATGGATTGTTACTGAAGTATTATCTGTATAGTGTGATACCTTATGGAATTAGTTATTTTCTTATAAATTTTAGGTTCATGATTGTTCGACATTATATCGTTAATACTGTTATGGTGTTTTCGATTTTGATGATGATCGTTATGGGATTGGTTAGGTTGAATTTTTCTGAGGATTCTTAGTGATCGTGATATGAAGTATAAACTTGCTCTTCTTTATTTGCTTCTCAAATTTGCTGAAACGTGACACAAACACAATTTCTTAGCTCTTCTTCTTTATTTATCAAACTTGCTGAAACGTGATATAAAACACAATTTCTTCCGCTTAACTTAAATAGTCCTAGCAATCACTTTGTGATTACTAGGACTATTTAGGTTAATGCTCGGAAATTACCCGTGTTTTATATCACTCTAGTGTTGGGCCATTGGTCCTTTTAGCAATAGCTGGAAGAATCAAGCCTAATAGAATGAAGATAATAGGTGTAGCGATATTAAGTGCTAACTGGAACCACCATGATGATGGGTCACTTGACATGTTCATCTTTGGTACCATTCCCATGATACATGCAAAGGCTGTAAGTAAGAATGTCCATAGGCCGAATCCAAAGCCTACGTACTTATTCTTAACGAACATGTAGTCTGACTTGTACTTATCTAAGTTCAATGTCAAAAGCATGTATGCTAGAAATACCCAAAGGTAACGCATTGGCATAACGATTGAATTAAGATTAAGCATCCAATTGTATAAGTCATTCATTCCGTTGATACCAAGTGCTGGAACGATGATCAAGACTGATACTAGGATTGCTGTCATGTAGTAACCATTGATAGCAATTCCTTTTTTGTTCTTTCTACTTAAGAAGTTAGGGATGTATTTCTTATCAGCATCGTCTAGTAACATACGAAGTGGCGCATCGATTGAAATTGCCAATGCAGCGGCTGAAGCTAATGTATTAGTTAGAGCAAATGCCCAAACAAACAAATTACCAACATGGAAGCTGTTACCAAGGAATTGGAAGGCCTGATAAGCACCATTAGCCATCAAGTCAGCAGGTATGTGGTTTGAATCGACGATCATCCCAATCGCAAATGATCCTAAAACTGCTGAAACAGCAACCATAACGGCCAAAATAATCATACCTAGTGGAAATTCTCTTGAAGCATTCTTAGTCTTATTAACGTAAGGTGAGATTTTCTCAGATCCACCTACCGCAAAAACTAACATGGAGATAGTTGTGAAATACTGTAAATCAAATTTCGGTATGTAAGTGTGAATATCAGTCATGTTAGGTGTAGCAACTTGCACATGAGTGATAAAAGGAGCACTTACTCCTAAGATAATGAACAACATTGACATAAGAAACATCGCAATCCCTGCGATACTACCAATATTATTCAATGTGGCAACACCCTTACTTGCTATCCAAACAAAGGCAAGGAATATTACCAAACTAAGCCCCTGTACTACAAGGGGAGATACATTATTGACAAATGAGCCGTTACCCTTAAATAACCAGCTCAAACTGATCATAATGATCTGTGGTTTCTGTGCTAAATATGGTACGTGAACCACCCAATAAGTCCAAGCAGCGAAGTAAGCTAGTTTGTTGTTTGAAAGCATCTTGATCCACGAACTAACTCCACCACCAGAATTTTGAAACGCTGATCCTAATTGTCCCACCATTAAAGTGTAAGGAACAAAGTATAAGACCATGATTAAAATCCAAGAAGTTACAACAGCTAAGCCTTGATTAGCAAAGTTATTGATAACATTATTCAAACCCCAGACAGAAGTAAACCCAACCAAAGCAATATTCCACCATCTGAAGGCTTTTGCATTATTCTTTGTTTCTGGCATAAAAAAAAATCCTCCTCATAGATAAGCATTGAAACTGGATTATGGTTTCCAATACTCTACGAAGAAAGATTATACATTAAACATATAGTAATTGTGTTCAATTTTTATATTTTTGATTTTCTGAAATAGATGATTCCACGAACAACTGAGATGAGATATTGAGCAGAAAATAATCCGACCGCCAAAAATGCCGCGATCAAAAACGTTGTAATGGCTTGTTCAAGAGAGGCGATGAATCGGTTCTGGACCATATACAGTATAGTTCTATAAGCATTACCACCTGGAACGAGATTAACTAAACAAGGGATATAGATGATATTTTCAGGAAGTTTGAATTTCCTTGATAAGTGGTATGCTAATAGACCAATTATTAAAGCTCCAATCATATTTGCCAGCAAAATATTCACATGAGCGTATGTTTTCAATACCCAAAAAGCAGTCCAACTTAAAGAACCAGTAATGCCAATAATTCCCGCGGCCCTATGAGGTGCATTGGTGATTAAAGAAAAGCCAATTGCAGAGGCTGCACTCAAAATAATATGTAATAAAAGTTCAAGCATGTCTTCTTCCTCTTTCTAAAAAATAATTAAGGCTGTTGCGATACCAAATCCAATACTAGTAGCGACTAAAACGGCATCAAGTATCTTAACCGCACCACTTAAGGCATGTCGCATGACCAATTCACGAAAAGCGTTGGTAATTGCAACTCCGGGAACTAGTGGCATAACAGCTCCAATAATAATATTGTGATAGTTATTAACTAAGTGAATGTCTTTTAAGATGATTCCCAAAAGAGCAATTGTGAATCCAGAAATGAATAAGTCGACATAAGGTAGTGGAGATATCTTTGATAAATAATATGAGATGGCATAACCGATCAATCCAACGATGAAACAATAGATAAAATAATGTACTGGCATGGTAGAGATCAGCATAGGGGCCATTGAGACCAATCCAGCTCCAAAGGCCTTTAAGTAAAACGGGAAATCAGTCGTATGTTTATCGCGATATATTTTGTCTATTTCATGTGCGAATTCTTTTGGAGTCATGACGTGACTAGCGAGTTTTCGTGACATTGTATTGATGTCATCGATCATTTGTAAATTAGTACCACCAAGATTGGATTTTATAAACTTTGAAGTTTCACCATCCACTTCAATAAAAACGGCAGTTACAGTGACATAACAATTAACACGATGGCCCAGTGAGTAGCCGATCCTAGAGATAGTGTCCTCAATTCGATAAGATTCAGCGCCACCATTGATCAATAGATAGCCAGTTTCTAAGCAAACCTCGGAAACTCTTTGGTAACTCATTTTCCGCATGGAACTTGCCCCCTTGTTTCGTATTCTCTAACTTATATAGTAGAAAAAAGTTTCTTGAATTAAAGTATAACGTCAAATTGATTTTTACAAAGTGATTTGACAGAATTGATTAAACTTTTATAATAGTCTTCAATGCATTTGTATGCTTATTTTAATATTTTTGGAATAAATAAGACTGTATAAATGTATTCTTTCTATATATAATGAGTTAAGTAACAATATATAGTATTTTCAGATACACTAATTGGAGTTTAATATGGACAATAATAATAATATGTCTAGAGCACAACGTAAGATTTCTAGAAATTCGGCTTTGTCTAACGGCAATGGCGGTGGTAGTGGTAAGCATCCATTCTTGAAAGTATTGGGGCTGACACTTATGATAGTCTTCTTTGCTGTTGGTGCTTACGGATTCAGATTGTACGCCCAAGCGCAAAATTCTCTAGGGAATACCTACAAGGCACTTGATGGCAAGTCTCCTTCTGCTAGGATTAGTGACAAGAAACCCGTCTCTATTCTGTTGCTAGGAGTTGATACAACTGATAACGGAGTTAGGGATTCTGAGAAAGATTATCGTGGTAATTCGGATACGATGATTATTGTAACGGTCAATCCTAAGACTAAAAAGACAACTATGGTTTCTGTACCTCGTGATACTATGACCCAGATTTGGAAGGGCGTTGGCAGTAACACTAAGAAAATCGCCAAGATTAATTCAGCTTATAATATTGGTAATGAAGAAAGTGCTGTCGTAACAACGGAGAAACTATTGAATGTACCAATCGATTATTACGTCAAAGTCGATTTCAATTCTTTGAAGAAAATCGTTAATGCCGTTGGTGGAGTAGATGTTAAAGTTCCTTTCAGTTTTTCATACGGAGATACCGGTGAAAAAGAATCACACTTCAAGAAAGGCAAGATGCACTTGAATGGTAAACAGGCTCTGGATTATTCTCGTATGAGATATGAAGATCCAGAAGGTGACTATGGTAGACAAAAACGCCAAAGACAAGTTATAACTGCTATTATCAAGAGTGCGGCAAGTGCTAAGACATTTACACGCTATCAAAAGGTATTGAATAGTATCTCTAATTCAATGACAACTAATTTGAGTTTTACTGATATGCAATCAATGTTTATAAACTATAGCAGTGCAGCTAAGAATATTGGATCAGATCATCTTCAAGGTTATGGTTCAATGATCAATGGCTCGTCATATGAAATTGCTTCAACTAAAGAATTACAACGAGTATCTAATAAATTGAGGAAACAATTAGATTTATCACAAGAAACTTTGAGTAATCATGAAACAAAACTTAATAAGTACAATGAGAAACTTGGGTTCTCGTTTGAGTATGCTGGTACGCAAACTCAAAATTATGTAACTACAATAAGTACAACGACTTCTAGCAATAGTAGTGTCGGTAGCACTGGTAGTACAAATAGTGGTGTTGGAACGGAAAATGAAAGTCGATTCACTGGGAGTGGTTCCGGTCCATCTAACTATTAATTAAATATAAAATACACATGAGGGCTGAAACCTGTATTTGTTTCAGCCTTTTGTTATGGTTAGAAGATTAAGGAGATTTAATATGAGTGTTTTAGAAGTACATGATCTAACTCAGCAGTTTTTGGATAAGAAACTGTATGATGATGCAAGTTTACAAGTTAATAAGGAAGATCATTTGGGGATAACTGGTCAAAATGGAGTTGGTAAGTCTACTTTTATCAAGATTTTGACTGGTCAGATTGAACCTGATGAAGGCAAGATCACTTGGCAAAAGCATCTTACTGTCGGTTATTTGGATCAGCAAGCCAAACTTGTCTCAGGGATGACGATAAAAGAATACCTACAGACAGCCTTTGCAAACCTATATGAAGCAAATGACAAATTAACAGATATATATATGAACAATCCAACCGATGATGATTTGGAAAAAGCCGGAAAACTCCAAGAGATTCTGGACGCAAATAACTTTTATGAATTGGATACACAAATAGAACAAGTAGCTACTGGACTAGGACTAGATGCAATCGGCTATGATCATGATGTGTCTCAACTCAGTGGGGGACAACGTTCAAAGATTATTTTGGCGAAGATTTTGTTAGAGAAACCAGACATGATCCTATTAGATGAGCCAACTAACTACCTGGATACTAATCATATCGAATGGTTGTCAGCTTATTTGAATGACTTTGAAGGTGCCTTCATCGTTATTTCCCATGATTATAATTTCTTAGATAAGATAGTTAACTGTGTAGCAGACATTGAATTTGGTAAAATCACCAAATATACCGGTAATTTGAAACAAGTTCAAAAGCAAAAGTCTGCCAATAAAGAAACATATATGAAAGCTTATGTTAAGCAACAAGAAAAAATTGCTAAAACAAAAGCCTATATCAGAAAATTCAAGGCTGGTACTAGATCAAAAAGTGCAAAGAGTCGTGAAAAGCAATTGTCACATATGGACGTTTTAACACCACCTGGTAATAAAAAGATTGGTAGTTTTGGATTTCCATATCAAGAAATACCAAGTTCTCGAATGCTTCTAGAAGTAAATGACTTAAAAATCGGATACGATAAGGCCTTATTTGAACAAGAACTCAATTTCTCTATTGTAAGTGGAGAAAAAATGGTCATCAAAGGATTCAACGGTATCGGTAAGTCTACATTGATCAAAACTCTATTAGGACAGATCAAACCTATATATGGTGACTTTGATTTTTCTGAAGTAGCAAAGATCGGTTATTTCAAGCAGGATCTAGTTTGGAAGAACAATATGGAAACTCCATTTCAGATCGTAAGTCGAGATCACCCAGACAAAGATGGAAAAGAAATAAGAAGAGTACTGGCTAGAACTGGATTAACTAATCAACAGATCATGTCTAACATCAGATCTTTATCCGGTGGTGAGCAGACAAAAGTTAAGTTAGCCGACTTAATGTTTGATCCAACCAACTTCTTATTCATGGATGAGCCAACTAATCATTTGGACGATGAAAGTAAAGCCGCTTTACGAAAAGGGCTTAGAAACTTTGATGGATCAATGATCCTGGTTACCCACGAAGAGGATTTCTATAGTAGTGACTGGATAGATAAGGTACTAGATATCGAAGAAATCAAAAAAAATTAACTTTTTTGCAAAAAGTACTTGCAAAGGTCAGGTCGCAATAGTAATATATATCTTGTTGTTGCGACAGTGCAACGGCGACAACGTCTTGAGAGCTTCCAACTCGATAGACATTGAAAAATTATTTTAAAAAGTTCTTGACTTATAGTTGACTACTTGATAAGATAATTGAGTCGCTTGTTAAGAAGTTCACTTCTTGACAGACAGTAGACCTTTGAAAACTGAACAAAGTTTTAACAATCAATTGTGTAGGCCTTTTAATTAAGGTTAATTTGTAACAAAGTAACAAGAAACATTGACGAAGTCAATGTTCGCTAGTTTTTAATTTTTGAGTCACAAACTTTTAATATGAGAGTTTGATCCTGGCTCAGGACGAACGCTGGCGGCGTGCCTAATACATGCAAGTCGAGCGAACTCTGGTTTTTGATTTTTGGTGCTTGCACCAAAATGATAAAACATTTGAGTGAGCGGCGGATGGGTGAGTAACACGTGGGTAACCTGCCCTAAAGTGGGGGATAACATTTGGAAACAAGTGCTAATACCGCATAACAACATTTACCACATGGTTTATGTTTAAAAGATGGTTTTGCTATCACTTTAGGATGGACCCGCGGCGTATTAGTTAGTTGGTGAGGTAATGGCTCACCAAGACCGTGATACGTAGCCGACCTGAGAGGGTAATCGGCCACATTGGGACTGAGACACGGCCCAAACTCCTACGGGAGGCAGCAGTAGGGAATCTTCCACAATGGACGAAAGTCTGATGGAGCAACGCCGCGTGAGTGAAGAAGGTTTTCGGATCGTAAAACTCTGTTGTTGAAGAAGAACATGCGTGAGAGTAACTGTTCACGTATTGACGGTATTCAACCAGAAAGCCACGGCTAACTACGTGCCAGCAGCCGCGGTAATACGTAGGTGGCAAGCGTTGTCCGGATTTATTGGGCGTAAAGCGAGCGTAGGCGGTTTATTAAGTCTGATGTGAAAGCCCTCGGCTCAACCGAGGAAGTGCATCGGAAACTGGTAAACTTGAGTGCAGAAGAGGAGAGTGGAACTCCATGTGTAGCGGTGGAATGCGTAGATATATGGAAGAACACCAGTGGCGAAGGCGGCTCTCTGGTCTGTAACTGACGCTGAGGTTCGAAAGCGTGGGTAGCAAACAGGATTAGATACCCTGGTAGTCCACGCCGTAAACGATGAGTGCTAAGTGTTGGAGGGTTTCCGCCCTTCAGTGCTGCAGCTAACGCATTAAGCACTCCGCCTGGGGAGTACGACCGCAAGGTTGAAACTCAAAGGAATTGACGGGGGCCCGCACAAGCGGTGGAGCATGTGGTTTAATTCGAAGCAACGCGAAGAACCTTACCAGGTCTTGACATACCATGAAAAGCTAAGAGATTAGTCTTTCCCTTCGGGGACATGGATACAGGTGGTGCATGGTTGTCGTCAGCTCGTGTCGTGAGATGTTGGGTTAAGTCCCGCAACGAGCGCAACCCTTATTACTAGTTGCCAGCATTCAGTTGGGCACTCTAGTGAGACTGCCGGTGACAAACCGGAGGAAGGTGGGGACGACGTCAAATCATCATGCCCCTTATGACCTGGGCTACACACGTGCTACAATGGTCGGTACAACGTGCTGCGAACTCGCGAGGGTAAGCAAATCACTTAAAACCGATCTCAGTTCGGATTGTAGGCTGCAACTCGCCTACATGAAGCTGGAATCGCTAGTAATCGCGGATCAGCATGCCGCGGTGAATACGTTCCCGGGCCTTGTACACACCGCCCGTCACACCATGAGAGTTTGTAACACCCAAAGCCGGTGGGGTAACCTTTTATTAGGAGCTAACCGTCTAAGGTGGGACAAATGATTAGGGTGAAGTCGTAACAAGGTAGCCGTAGGAGAACCTGCGGCTGGATCACCTCCTTTCTAAGGATAAGTGCGAAAGCACTACGGAATACACAAGTTAAAACTTTGTTTAGTTTTGAGAGGTCTATAATCTCTCAACTCGTACCTTGAAAACTGGATATTAAGTAATATTATGAATTAAAGAAACACCGAAAACTGCGCGATAAAAATGACGCAAGTCATATTTTGTCAAGGTTAAGTTATAAAGGGCGCACGGTGGATGCCTAGGCACTAGGAGCCGATGAAGGACGTAACTAACAACGATATGCCTCGGGGAGCTGTAAGTAAGCTTTGATCCGGGGATTTCCGAATGGGGGAACCCAATCATCGTAATGGATGATTACTTGTATGTGAATACATAGCATATTAAGAGGAAGACGCAATGAACTGAAACATCTAAGTAATTGCAGGAAGAGAAAGAAAATTCGATTCCCTGAGTAGCGGCGAGCGAAACGGGAAGAGCCCAAACCAAAGAGCTTGCTCTTTGGGGTTGTAGGACTGACGATATGAGAAAAAAAGTAAGTATAGCTGAACAACTTGGAAAAGTTGGCCAAAGAGAGTGAAAGCCTCGTAAGCGAAATACGAACTACTCTAGTCGGGATCCTGAGTACGGCGGAACACGAGAAATTCCGTCGGAATCTGGGAGGACCATCTCCCAAGGCTAAATACTCCCTAGTGACCGATAGTGAACCAGTACCGTGAGGGAAAGGTGAAAAGAACCCCGGAAGGGGAGTGAAATAGATCCTGAAACCGTGTGCCTACAAGTAGTCAAAGCCCGTTAAGGGGTGATGGCGTGCCTTTTGTAGAATGAACCGGCGAGTTACGTTTGCATGCAAGGTTAAGCAGAAAATGCGGAGCCGTAGCGAAAGCGAGTCTGAATAGGGCGACTAAGTATGTAGACGTAGACCCGAAACCAAGTGACCTACCCATGTCCAGGTTGAAGGTGCGGTAAAACGCACTGGAGGACCGAACTCATGTATGTTGAAAAATGCTGAGATGAGGTGTGGGTAGCGGTGAAATTCCAAACGAACTTGGAGATAGCTGGTTCTCTCCGAAATAGCTTTAGGGTTAGCCTCGGGGAATAGGATCATGGAGGTAGAGCACTGTTTGGACTAGGGGCCCGTCTTGGGTTACTGAATTCAGATAAACTCCGAATACCATTGATCTATACCCGGGAGTCAGACGATGAGTGATAAGATCCACCGTCGAAAGGGAAACAGCCCAGATCACCAGTTAAGGTCCCAAAATTCATGCTAAGTGGAAAAGGATGTGGAAACGCATAGACAACTAGGATGTTGGCTTAGAAGCAGCCATTCATTCAAAGAGTGCGTAATAGCTCACTAGTCGAGTGATTCTGCGCCGAAAATGTACCGGGGCTAAGCATGATACCGAAACTGTGGATGCATCGTAAGATGCGTGGTAGGAGAGCGTTGTAAGAGCATTGAAGCTGTACCGTAAGGAGCAGTGGAGTTCTTAGAAGTGAGAATGCCGGTATGAGTAGCGAAAGATCAGTGAGAATCTGATCGGCCGAAAGACTAAGGTTTCCTGGGGAAGGCTCGTCCTCCCAGGGTTAGTCGGGGCCTAAGATGAGACCGAGAGGTGTAATCGATGGATAACGGGTTGATATTCCCGTACTAGTTTATTTTGTTTGAACGATGGAAGGACGCAGGAGGATGATGTGTGCACACGGCTGGAAAAGTGTGTCCAATCAGAAAGTCTTGGTAAGAGTCAAATGCTTTTACCTTTAAGGACAATCTGTGATGGGGAGCGAAATTTAAGTAGCGAAGCACAGTAACTCACACTGCCAAGAAAAATTCCTAGTTAGAAATAAACTACCCGTACCGCAAACCGACACAGGTAGTCGAGGAGAGAATCCTAAGGTCAGCGAGTGAACTCTCGTTAAGGAACTCGGCAAAATGACCCCGTAACTTCGGGAGAAGGGGTGCTGGTGTAACAGCCAGCCGCAGTGAATAGGCCCAAACAACTGTTTATCAAAAACACAGGTCTATGCTAAATCGTAAGATGACGTATATGGGCTGACGCCTGCCCGGTGCTGGAAGGTTAAGAGGATCAGTTAGCGTAAGCGAAGCTGAGAATTGAAGCCCCAGTAAACGGCGGCCGTAACTATAACGGTCCTAAGGTAGCGAAATTCCTTGTCGGGTAAGTTCCGACCCGCACGAAAGGCGTAATGATTTGGGCACTGTCTCAACGAGAGACTCGGTGAAATTATAATACCCGTGAAGATGCGGGTTACCCGCGACAGGACGGAAAGACCCCATGGAGCTTTACTGTAGCTTGATATTGAGTTTTTGTGTGACATGTACAGGATAGGTAGGAGCCGTTGAAATCGGAACGCTAGTTTCGATTGAGGCATTGGTGGGATACTACCCTTGTTATATGAAAACTCTAACCTGCACCATTAATCGTGGTGAGGGACAGTGTCTGGTGGGCAGTTTGACTGGGGCGGTCGCCTCCTAAAATGTAACGGAGGCGCTCAAAGGTTCTCTCAGAATGGTTGGAAATCATTCGCAGAGTGTAAAGGCACAAGAGAGCTTGACTGCGAGACTGACAAGTCGAGCAGGTACGAAAGTAGGACTTAGTGATCCGGTGGTTCCATATGGAAGGGCCATCGCTCAACGGATAAAAGCTACCCTGGGGATAACAGGCTTATCTCCCCCAAGAGTTCACATCGACGGGGAGGTTTGGCACCTCGATGTCGGCTCATCGCATCCTGGGGCTGTAGTCGGTCCCAAGGGTTGGGCTGTTCGCCCATTAAAGCGGTACGCGAGCTGGGTTCAGAACGTCGTGAGACAGTTCGGTCCCTATCCGTCGCGGGCGTAGGAAATTTGAGAGGAGCTGTCCTTAGTACGAGAGGACCGGGATGGACATACCTCTGGTGTACCAGTTGTGCCGCCAGGCGCATCGCTGGGTAGCTACGTATGGAAGGGATAAACGCTGAAAGCATCTAAGTGTGAAGCCCCCCTCGAGATGAGATTTCCCATTCCGTAAGGAAGTAAGATCCGTTAGAGATTATGACGTAGATAGGCTGCGGGTGGAAGTATAGCGATATACGGAGCTGAGCAGTACTAATAGATCGAGGACTTAACCGAGTAAGTGGTTCGAAGTGTTTCTTATAATAATTCATATTAAACTTAATATCTAGTTTTGAAGGTACGAGTAGCGAATAGTGTGGTGGTAATGGCAAGAAGGATACACCTGTTCCCATGCCGAACACAGAAGTTAAGCTTCTTCACGCCAAAAGTAGTTGGTGGGAAACTACCCGCGAGGATAGGTAGCTGCCACGCAATTCGTTTAGAGGACTGTTAATTCAGTCCTCTTTTTTTGTCTCTAAAATGTAATATAAATAGTGTATACATATTTAATAATAGGCGTAAAATGATTTAATGATATAAGTGTATTAAGAATTTCTTTAATCATATTAAAACACACAGTTTCTGGCAAAAAATCACTTTAATTAAATTGCTTTGTCAGCTAAAATAATTTTGAATTTTAAATAATTATTTTATTAATAAAAACAAGTCGATTTTTTACTATGATATAATTAATTTAACCTGGGGGTGGCGACATTGGATAGTTTTACTGACTTATTTTTATCTAAATCGGAAATAGAAAAGATTCAATTATTCAACAAAATCAAACTTATTAGAACCAATCAATTGGCTAGTGCTGATTTAATTGGTACATATCGTAACCGCAATATTGTTGTCAAAGATATTAATCTTCGTAAGGCTGCTTATCAAATGAATAAGAGCTATGGAAGTGTTTACAATACCTTTTTAGGTATTCAAGAAGACTTCAATGATATTTTGGGGAAGAAAGATTATTCTGTTGAAGAAATGTTCAACGAAACACGTGATGGCTATCACGCATATTTAACTACAAGATCAGATGGTTATTTATTCTTAGATGCCATTGTTAAGAGTAAGGAAACATCATTTAAGCAATTTTATACTGACCTAAATAGTAGTAAGGCAACAGTACTGCGTCACTTGAAGCCAGTTCGTGGATATTTGAAGCGTTTTGGAGTTCGTATTGCATATGAACCAATGCGCTTTGTCGGCGATGAGGAAGCGATTCGTTTGGCTATTGCCGCTTTATACTGGAACGCTACAAGAGGTTACATATGGCCATTTGAGGACTTTACAAAGGAAACTGCTTACAGGGTAGTCGATATTGCTCTTGATAAATATCGTATGAAGCCTACTAATCAAATTACTAAGCTTTTTTATGCATTTGTAGTTATGTCTCATCTATATAGGATCATTGATGGAAACCATATGCAGAATATGGATGCTTTAAACGTTATTAATTATCCTTTCCCTAACATTTTTGAGGGTGCCAGTGAGATGTTAGAAGGTGACGGCGGTAGTGAGAAGATCAAAGAATTGAAACGTGCAATAAAAGAAGATGTTAGTTATGAGGAGCAAATGTTCCAATCAGCTGACTTCTATATTCTTTTGATGTGTGTTCCGACTACATTTGAGGTCTCAGATGAATATTTGCAGTCTGTATCCAAGCAACTTGTAAGATATAATCCATTGTTCGCCAACTTTATTGACGACTTTTTGGAACTTATTCCTATCGATGTAGAACAAACTATCTCAGATATGGCATTGTCCCACAAAGAATTTTTGCGTTATAAATATAATTTAACGACATGTATTATTGGCGTATTGGCACTAGATCGCAATTATATTGAGATACTTAATTTGTACTCTGGATTTGGTGATGCAATTAGTAAAATCAATGATGAGAATCTAGAAAGTAAAATTGGCTCAACTGTTCAACATTTAATGCTTCGTGATAAATATAGTTCTCTAAAAGGTAAATCCAAGCCTATTTCTGAAGCAATTTATGCGATAGCTTATAGATTCTTCTCACTATATAATAAAGATATTCAGGTCAAAATTTATCTAGAACTTGAATCATTCTTCCTAGTGTACTCAGACCTTTCAGTTACACTCCAATCATTACCATATACAAAGATCGTCAGTGATCCTAAAGATGCTGACATCATTGTTACAGCAAATAGTGACGATTTACCTGCTGACGAAATGAACGATGATATCTGTATATATCATTGGATGTATAACGGTGTCGATGGACAAATGGGTGGACTACTAAATCTTATTTATAAGATCTGGACTGAAGAGAAAGTTACTCAAAATCCAAAGCTTTAATTTTAAATTGGTTGCAATTTTTGTGAAAACATATTATGATGTAGCTTGTGCGATGAGTCGAGAGCCATCGAATTTGGATGGCATTCGTGGTAGGGTATCAAGCACTACTCGCAGGATTCGCGGGCGATATCTTCAGAAATTGTTGTGAACCAATTATCTGATTACTCATAAGAGTACTACCGTAAACCATGGTTGATTTTTATACCATGGTTTTTTTATTGGATAAAAAAATATAAGAGGTGAGAAAAGATGCGAGCTCAAAGAATTTGGTTATTAATTTTGAACATTACTTTTAATATGGTGATGGGATTTATATTGCCGGTGAATACAATTTTTATTCACAAAAACTTACATGAATCATTAACTACCGCTGGATTGGCTTTGATGATTTATTCAGCCTTTATGATGGTCGGTAATGCTATTGGTGGTGTGACGTTTGATCGTTTTTCAAGGCGTGGGACACTTTATGCGGGATACATTATTGCTGTAGGATCACTATTAGGCATGTCCATTCATCATGTGTGGCCGACTTATGCAATAATGCTTGTAATATTAGGCTTTGGTATGGGATTATCGTACACGGCGATTAATGCATATACAGCCTTTATTGCGGAGCAAATGTCAGGAGATAGTCGGGTTATTTTTAATAATATGTATTTAGCCGCAAATATTGGTATTGCTATTGGTTCAACTGCGGTAGGATTCATTTTTAAGCTTAGTATCTTTTTGACCTTCTTTATTCCAGTATTATTATTTGTGTTGTGTATTGTAATTTTGATTTTTAGAGGAAATTTGTTAGACCAAGAAAATGAGGCAGAATTAGAAAAGAGTGCCACTAGAACATATATTACTGAGGAAGTTGATCCAAGAATTAAAATCGGGGATTCCAGATTCAAAATTAATTTGATCATTATTTGTGCGGCTATTTTTGCAGTTTGGTTGGGATATTCTCAATGGGATAGCAATATGTCGATATACATGTTGAATAAAGGTTTCTCAACACGTCAATATGGACTTGTCTTCACGTTTAATGCTGCCTCATTACTGATTATTCAACCAGTGATGAATCGTGTCGTATCGAAGTTCTTTAAGCTTTTAAAGAATCAGATCCTGCTAGGAACAGCTATTATGGGCTTGTCATTTTTGATTTTACCTAAGGCACAAACTTATTTGATGTTTATTATCAGTATGTTGGTTCTAACTATTGGTGAATCAATGGTATTCCCAACCATTCCAGCTTTATTGAGTAAGATGTCGACTAATAAGAATCGTGGAACTTTCCAGAGCTTTTATAGTATTTTTGGTTCTTTAGGTAGAGCTTTAGGACCTTATGCGGGTAGTTTAGTGATTACTATGTTGTCATTTTCACATTTATTTATTATTATTACTGTGATGATGTTGATTTTTGCATTTGCTATGATTGGCGTTAAGGAATTAGAATAAGAACGTGAAAAATTAAAAGGAGAGAGTTATGACAATTATTATTATCGTTATATTGTTATTGCTAGCCGTTCTAATTTCGAACGCTCTTTTTTTATATCTACAAAAAAGAGGTTCCAACGCATTGAATGGTTCAGCACCAAAGATCAAACGTGATAGTGGTCTTGATGAGCGTACGGATGAATTTTTGAAAATGGATAAAGAAAAATGGATTATTGATTCTAAGTTTAATGGGAATAAACTAGTCGCATGGTTCACTAAGAATAAAAATTCTAAAGTAACGGTCATATTGGTTCATGGTTTTGCAGTGGATCATACTTCACTAGATATACATGCTCAGTTATTTAATCATCTAGGATACAATGTTTTGCAGATAGATAATCAAGCCTCTGGTCAAAGCGCTGGTAAATACATGGGGTATGGTTATATAGAAAGTCGTGACTTATTAGATTGGATCAGTGAAGTAAATCGGAGAACGGATGATAAAATCGTATTGTTTGGAGCTTCTATGGGTGCGGCAACAGTTATGTTGACATCTGGTGAGAGTTTACCTGATAATGTGTTAGCAGTGATCGAGGATTCAGGATATACTAGTGCGGAAGATATTCTCAGCTATCATTGTAAGGATCGTTTCCATATCAGAGGTTTGTGGCTGATCAAGGGAGCATCTGTGATATCGAGAATTCGTGCTGGATTTTTTTATGGTCAGGCCGATTGTACTAAGGCATTAGAGAAATGCCAATTACCAGTATTATTTATGCATGGGAAAAATGATTTTACGGTTCCATTTGAAATGGAGAAAAAGTTATCCACCTGTGGAAACTTTGACAGAATGATTTATTCTAGTAACGGAGTTCATATCCGAAGCTATTATATAGATTCTGTTAAATATCAAGAAACTGTGGAAAACTTTTTGAGCCATTATCTTTAGGAGGAAAATATGAAAATTGTAATTAGCGACTTTATTGAAAAGGTAACAGAAGGAACATTTGAACAAAATAGTTTACAAATAAGTAAGGATGATTTGTTACAAGAAAGTACTTGGTCAATTGAAAAGGCTAAAGAACAGATTACTAAGGATCTAGCAGACAATAAATTGTCACAAGTCATGATCCATGTGGCTGATTCAGAGTTTGATATTGATTATTATATTGAAACTGGAGTTATCAATTTACCATTTGATGATGGCAAGAAAGTAACTCATTTCTTCGATGACGATGTTGAAGCTGAGACAAAGATATATCTGTCAACTCGTTGTGATTATTTGAATGCATCAAAGTTTCATATTGATTTGATTTCAGAAAAAGACTTGAGTGAAGATGAAATAAAGAAAACTATGAGTATAATGAAAGAGAACTATGAAACTTCTTCTGAAAATTTCAGTAAGAAAGATGAATTAGAGAAAGAAGAATAATTATGAATTCAATGATGCTACTATTGGTAATGGGGATAGCAGCAGGGTGTCTTGGTGCCATTTTGGGAATTGGTGGAGGAATGATCATTACTCCAGTTTTGACCGTTATGATGGGAATGGATATTAAATATGCCATTGGTGCTAGTATTATCTCTGTTATTGCCACGAGTTCTGGTTCTACTATTGCTTATTTGAAGGATGATATGTTGAACCTGCGTGTTGCGATGTTTCTTGAGATTGCAACGACTGTAGGAGCAATTATGGGGGCACTTTTAGTTGGGGTGTTCTCTAGTACTTTCTTATACGTTTTATTCGGATTCTTCCTATTATATTCAACATATAATATGATCCGTAAGTTAATGGACAAAAAAGGTGAGTCAATTTATACAGGCGATGATAAGATCGTTAGTAAATTAAATTTGGCTAGCACTTATTATGATAAAGCTGAGCAAAAACAAGTTGATTATTCAATGAAGAATGTTCCTGGTGGTTTTATCATGATGTGGGCTGCTGGTCTTGCTAGTGGATTGTTGGGTATTGGTAGTGGTGCTTTTAAAGTTATCGCTATGGATACCATCATGAAGATGCCACTCAAACCTTCTAGTGCAACAAGTAACCTTATGATGGGTGTTACAGCTGCTGCTAGTGCCACAGTTTATTTCTTTAATGGTTCGATAAAGCCTGATATAGCTGGACCACTTGCTATAGGTGTTTTAGCGGGTGCCTTAATAGGCGCACGTGTTATGCAAGTTTTGAAACCTAGAATTATAAGAATGATTTTTATTCCTATTATTTTATACATGGGAGTACAAATGGTCCTTAAAGGATTTGGGGTGAACCTATAATGGCTGACAAAACAAATAAAAGCAAACAAAGTATGCATGAAGAAACAAGACAAGTTGAGTTGGTTATTGGTAAGATTCTACGTGTCGGCGTTATAACGTCTGCAATTGTTATATTGATAGGAATCGCTATGTACTTTATGAATGGCGGTGGCGGATATGATAATGGCTTCCCTAAGAGATTTGCATCAATTTTTTCTGGAATAGCTGCTGGTAAATCATATGCGGTTATTATGCTAGGAGTTTTCCTATTGATACTTACACCAGTACTTCGTGTTGTTGTATCTATCTATGCGTTTTATAAAGAGAATGATAAGT
The DNA here is from genome assembly GCF_001971585.1 of Companilactobacillus allii. Classification (NCBI taxonomy): domain Bacteria; kingdom Bacillati; phylum Bacillota; class Bacilli; order Lactobacillales; family Lactobacillaceae; genus Companilactobacillus; species Companilactobacillus allii. Next base: position 655,783 of record NZ_CP019323.1, read on the forward strand.
TGTATGTGATCATTACCACCATAGTTTTAATAATTCTAGTATTTGCTATGATGTTAGGATATAGAAGTTAAAATGTGACAGAGTGTGACAGAACACGTTCAGTTTTCGTTTATAAGCCTAAAAGGCCGGTATTTACGTATGTAAATATCGGTCTTTTAGGCTTATATTGAGAAAATTGTGTTCAGTCACACGTTTTCGTCAGAAAACAAGTTATGTATCACAACAACCCTGACTTATAGGGAAAAATCGCATTTATGAATAATTAGCGTCAAATATTGAGACATGCGAAAACGTCTGTTTTATAATTGGTAGTGATTTGTTAATACACTGGAAAGGAGCACGTTATGGCGACTAGAATTGGTATCAGACAATTAGTGGAATTCGTTCTACGAAAAGGTGATTTAGTTGAGAATAAGGATAGTCAAAATACAGCTCTGGCTGGTGCAAGAATCCATCGCAAACTTCAAGGTGAACATGGAATCGACTATGAAAGTGAAGTTTATTTGAAGAAGACGGTCACTATGAATGATCAAGATTATGTTATCTCTGGTCGAGCAGATGGTGTTGAGACAAGTGATGATTCGTTATTGATTGAAGAGATCAAGACGTCTGATCAAGCGTTTGAAGACATATCAGATAACACTCATGATTTGTACTGGGGCCAGGTCAAGGTTTATGGTTATTTGTTGTTGGAAGATAATCCAGACTTTGATGAGGTCACACTTGAATTGACCTATGTTCAAGCTAATAAAGAAAAAATAACTAAAACTAAAAAAGTCTTTAAAAGAGCCGAACTAACAAAGTTTTTTAAAGAGTTAATTAAAGAGTATGAATATTGGCTGACGTTACGTGCTAACTTACGTCACAATCGTAACGAGTCAATCAAGAAGTTACCATTTCCATTTTCACAATTTAGAACGGGACAACACGAAATGGCGGGTGCAGTGTACAAGACTATTTCATTGCAAAAAAGACTATTTGTTGAGGCACCGACTGGGACTGGTAAGACTATTTCGACCATGTTTCCAGCTATTAAGGCCATGGGTGAAGATAAAATCGAGCGTCTATTTTATTTAACGGCCAAGCAAAGTACACGCCACGTTGCTGAAGATACGGTTGAGTTAATGGAGAATGACGGATTAAGGATCAAGTGTATAACACTGACGGCTAAGGATAAGATTCGTTTTCCTGAAGAACAAAATGTCGATCCAGAAGATAATCCATTCATGATTGGTTATTATGATAGATTAAAGCCGGCATTAAAGGATTTATTAACACATGAAGATTTAATAACTAGAGTTGTAATAGAGAAATATGCCATGAAGCACACGATTGATCCTTTTGAATTCTCACTAGATACCTCGTTGTTTTGTGATGTTATTATTTGTGACTATAATTACTTGTTTGATCCACTAGTATATCTTCAGAGGTTCTTTACAGAAAAAAAAACTCGAGAATTTCTTCTTGATCGATGAGGTCCATAACCTAGTAAGTCGCTCCCGTGATATGTATTCAGCACAACTATCGGATAGTGGTATTTTCAATTTACTGAAACAAGCTAGAGCAATCAAGACCCAGTCTAGTGAGGATTTTCAGAAACAGGTCAAAAAAATACGTAAGGAATTTAACGGAATAAGTAAATCTTTGCAAGAAGAACAGTTAACTGAACAAATAACTCCAGAACCGCCAGAACAAATGCTGCGTGTGTTGCGTAAATTCACTGACTTTATGGGAGATTGGATGCAACAACAAAAGCCATCAGACTTCTTGGATTCTGCCAAGGACTTTTTCTTTGATTGTTTGACGTTTGTCAAAATAGGTAATCTCTATGATGAAAGCTATCAAACTAGAGTGGTAAAAGAGGATAAGCATGTAACTATTAAGCAGTTGTGCTTGGATCCGAGTGGCTTTTTGAATCAGTCATTAAATATGGGAGCTGGAGCTGTATTATTTTCGGCCACATTATCTCCAATGGATTACTATCAAAATGTCTTAGGTGGTAAGGATAATAGTCTGGCTTATCAATTGCCATCACCGTTCCCGCCTAAGAATCAGGCCATTTTAGTGACCCAATATATTAGAACTACTTATCATGAAAGAGAGAATAGTCAATCGGCCATAGTGGCTAGTTTGTATGCTCTAATTTCCGCTAAGAAAGGCAATTATTTGTTTTTCTTCCCTTCATATGGATATTTACAGCAGATAAAAGAAGCTTTCTTGGCGCTTCACCCAAAGATCAAGATAGTAACGCAGGAAAACAATATGGATAATCAAGCCAGAGTGGATTTTTTAAATCAATTCCAAAAGGATCCTAAGGAAACATTGATAGGGTTATGTGTCTTAGGTGGAATATTCTCAGAAGGAATAGACTTACGTGGCGACAGGTTAATTGGTGTGGCTATTGTCAGTGTTGGGTTACCTGGCTTAAGTGCTGAAAACAACTTGATACGTGATTACTATGATCAAGATGGTGGTAAAGGATTTGCGTATGCATATCAATTACCAGGGATGAACAATGTGTTACAAGCAGCTGGTAGATTGATCCGGAGTAGTCATGATACTGGAGTGATCTTATTGTTAGATCAAAGATTTGCTAGCAGTCGCTATACTGAATTATTCCCACCACATTGGCAGTATTTCAAAAGAGTTCGTTCCATTGATCAATTGTCTAATACAATCAATAACTTCTGGCAGATAACCGAGGATAAGAATAATGAAGACTAAATTAACTAAGAATCTAGAGAGTACGTTATATCAATATTGTTATGAGCAAGGTGCATATGTGGTTGAAGAAGTATCTATGCCAGATAAAAAAGGTATTGTTGACACACTCAGCTATCAGCAATTACCCGATGGAACAATAGAGTGGCGCTGTTATGAGTTGAAAGTTACCAAGTCAGATTTTCATTCCAAAGCTAAACTTTCGTTTATCGGTAACTACAATTACTTTGTCTTTCCGCAGAAACTATATGATGAAATAAAAGATGAAATACCTGCACATATCGGCGTTATGATATATCGAGCTTTCGATAAGAAGGCAATGGATCTAGCACCTCAGACCCTACGAACACCGGGATTTCTAACAATTGCCAAAAAGGCACAATACCAAGAACTCCAAGTTGATGAAAAATCTTTGACATCACACTTTGTGGCTTCATTATTTCGTGAAGTCGACAAGGCCAAACGAGTTGAAAAAGGTTTGCAGTTGTATTCAGATGACCAGTTATATAAGGAAATGCGAAAACGTGATAAAAAAGGCTATGATATTTATAAGCCAAATAGGAATGTCTATGATAGATACGTGGATGATATTAAAGATGATGCCATAACGGCGTTACAAGAAGAGTTAGATGCTAGAAATGGGGAATATCAAGAGTTGAAACTAGAACTTCAGGATATACAAAGCCCAAATTTGGAGGATAAGTTATGATTTATTATCCTTATTTACGTGGAAGAATGTATGATCTGTTGGCTCTTAAAGCCTTATGTGAGAATGAACAATTAGGAAAAAAGATAGTTCCAATAATAGAACCAGTCCGTGATTCAAAAGAATTGCAACAAACCGTACAAGTACTGATCGATTCTACTCAGCCTTTTGGTATAATTGCTAATCCACAAGTTAGTTTGTATGGATTAAATGGAGAAGCCAAGTTATATCCACTACCTAAGCTATCTAACTTGTCATTTTTCCACCCTAGTGCGATATTAGCACCGGATTTTAGTAGCGATTTTTTGCAAACGAATAATGACCAAGAGAGTCTATTGATTGCTAAAAATTATCAGCTATTAAAAGCTTATGAGAATACTAGAGTTTTGAAACACGTTAGTGGAGTGCTTATTCCAGAAGAGGCAAGGTTACATGGTTTAGTTAGTGATAAGGCGATTTCTTTGACTGATCCGTTAGCGTTTGTTGAGCATGTGGCTGATTATAATAATCTTGTTGATGAATACTTTGAACCAGCCAGTTGGTGGGGACAAGTTGATAATTACAATGGATTTGGCGACTATTCAATGGTTGGGAGTCACTACTTTGATAAAGGGATGCCGTCTCGTGCTATTGCTATACACATTATTTATGTTACCAAGGATGGAAGTCTTAGGATACATCACTTCGTTTCAGATAGTAATGAAACTATGGGCGGGCAAAAGGTCAAGTTCTTTCAAGCTCTGCATAAATTGAGTGATTGGGTACCAACTCATTTAAATGGCATAAATGATACACCAGCATTGCAAGAATTAATGGCGTATCAAGCAAAGGATAAGTTCCCTGGGTTAGGAAATATAAAAAAGTTATCATTGATGCATCATTTGCAGCTGATGCATAGATTGTTGGATATAAAATAACGCTCTAGGATTCCTCATTTAAGGGGAATTCTAGAGCGTTATTTATATCCAACAGTTGTTTTCTGAAAAAATATATTTTTTTACATAATCTTTACAACAAATATATATATATTATATATGTAATTGCTATTATAGAATTGTTCCAAAATAAAAGAATACGGAGTAGTGATTTTTATGAGGGTCACAAAAATATTCTTAGTAGTTATCTTCTTGGCGGGTACAATTGTATCCGCTTTTCTAGTTAAACAAATAGAATTAGATGGTATTACAAAAGAACGATATTCCATTGATCGATACTATACACCAATTAAAATCAATGATTTTTCGACTAACGCATCAGATGAATTGAACTCTGGATCTCTAAAGCCATTTATGGAAAAAGCAGCTAAGGATGAGAGTGTTAATTTAATATTTAGAAGTTACAACTACGTTTCTGGAACTAATAGGGACGGGTCTATTAACTATGGTAAGACGTTGTTTAATACTTATGATTACTTATATAAGACTACCGAGAAAACAAAACTAAGTGATTTTTATGATCTCAAAAAATTCAAGATGAATAATAAGGTAGTGGACTTCACAACAAAAGATCAGAAATTCCATTTGTATAATATGAATAATTTGGGTAGTCATGCTAATGGAATATTTTTGATTGAAACAAAGAATAAAAGAGATGTAAATAATTTCAAAACAAGGTTAGTTTCAGTGACAAAAGCAAATCTTAAAATAACGAACAAAGATATTTCTACGTCAATAGTTTTACCTAAACCTGAATTGAAATTACTAGGTAAATATTATAAATTTCTGATATTCTATGCTATTTTTTACATAATTCAATTGGTGTGGTGGTCAATTGTTAAATCCAAAGACATAAAGGTTTTAAAATCTGAAGGTATAACAAATTTTAAAATTTACAATGAGCTTATCGGATACAATTTCTTGATCACTCTGATTAGTACATTCGCCTTGTTGTCGTTTATTGTAATCAAACACTTTTCGTTTTATTTTCTTTTAGTTGAATGTCTGATTTTTTTGTTTTGTTATATAGCAGGTTATATATCGGTTTCTGTAATTAAACTTTCTAACTTTGAATTTAGTTCATCAGAATTAGGTAAATTTCAAAAAAGTGAAGCCTACATTATTTTAGGAATTAAGATTATTATCTCTTTTGCGTTTTTGATGATGTTATTTCCCATAGTAAAAAATGTTCAATATGTATTCAAACAAAATCATACGACAAGTAATGAATATAGCAATAATACTGCCGTTCTTTATCCAATGCATGTTGGAGATCAAATAATTGATATGACCAATAGAAATGAGCAAGCTGAGGAAATCAACTCGCGGAGGATTTCTAGAATAGTTGATAAAAATGAGGGTCAATCGTTTCGTGTCACTTCGCAATCTGATGGTTCACAATTAATAACTGCTAATTATAATTACCTGAAAGAAAATCCGATAAGAAATACTAAAAATGAAATCATTAAATTACCATCGTCAGATAAAATATTGATTCTTATTCCTAAATCATTAGAGTTATCGAGTAAAAAAATTAAAAAAGATATTCTTGGAAAACATTTTGATAATGTAGAAACTGCAATTATCAATAATGTTCAAAATTTCAAAGTAGATGGTAAAAATGAAAAATTTGTGAATGCGTCTATGTTCATTATTAGTTCATACAATAGAACTAATGATTTATTCATCAATGAAGTTAATTCTCCAGATGGTGGAGGAATTGAAGATGCTGTCAGATTCCCATTAAAGGGAAAAAGTACTAAAGTAAAATACGATAAAATGCTCCGAGATTTACAAAAAAATAATCTTCAATATGTTCACCCTACGCTAGTGAAATTGTCAGAAGTAAGTCAAGTAGACCGTGAAAAAGTCATGGGTAGTGTGGCACTTTATAGTACAGAATTAATATCTTCTTTTATGTTTATTTTACTATCTAGTGTCATTAGTTATTCATTATTAATAACTTCAAATAAGAAAAAGTACATGATAAAAAGAGTTTTTGGATATAGTAAATTAAGTACATATTTGAAATTTCTTATTATCCCTATGTTAGAAAGTTTAGTTCTACTTATGTTGTCCATTAAAAATCTTGATTTCTCAATATATACATCGATTGGATTTTTGATGATCATTAACTATCTAGTATTATTCACTATCATCAAAATTATGGATAAAAAAAATATCAAAGAATTATTTAGTGAGGTTTGAGTGTGGATATAGTAGAAATAGAAAATCTAGAAAAAAAATATCGAAAAAACTCAGTTATTAGAAAAATGAATCTGACGATTCCTGACCATAAAATTGTCGCTATATATGGTGATAGTGGGTCTGGAAAAACAACTCTGTTAAATATTATTGGTCTAATCGAAAAATTTGATAATGGTGAAGTTACTTTATTTCAAAAGAAAATTTCAAATATCTCTAAGAAAGAGAAATTGCAAATTTACCGTCAAGACATATCCTTCATCTTTCAAAACTTTGGATTAGTCGATAGCAAAACAATCTATTATAACCTAGGTATCGCCATGCGTTTCAGTTATCCAAGAATGTCAAAAAATGACAAGGAAAAGTTGATGTTGGATGTTTTACATAAATTGAAACTTGATAATCTCTCTTTGAAGACTAAAATTTACAAATTATCTGGTGGTGAACAACAAAGAATAGCAATAGCTAGAGTTATACTAAAGGGATCTAGATTGATATTAGCAGATGAAGCAACTGGATCACTAGATCAAGCAAACAAAGAAGACGTTATGAATATTTTTAAAGAATTAAAAAATGATGGAAAGACCATTGTTATTGTCACTCATGATCCCTATGTCATAGAAAATAGTGATATTTCATATGACATTAAAAATCTTCAATAAAAACAATAGATATGTGATTCAAACGTGCGTCAAAAAACAATTTTCCGTTTAATACAAAAAAGCAGACATTCATTTACGTGAATATCTGTTTTTTCGTATTATAAACGAAAACTGAACGTATTTTGACGCACTCTACTTCAATTTTCGAATCTTATTAAACAATTCTCCACCGTTATTTTCATTAGATGAATCGTCATTCAAACCAATATCATAATCGCTATCTTTCATAGCTTCAACTTGTCCCATTAAGTAGCCGTTACCTACTTGTGAGAAGAAGTCATGATTGGTTGTTCCTGTTGAAATACCGTTCATAACGATAGGATTAACATCTTCAGCGTTACCATCGGGGAATAATGGAGATTGTCCTAGGTTCATCAAGGCTTTATTGGCGTTATAACGAAGGAATGTCATAACTTCTTCTGTCCAATTAGTACCTTTGTATAATTCATTAGTATATTTCTCTTCATTGTCATATAACTCGTAAAGAAGGTCATACATCCAATCTTGCATTTCTTCTTTCTTATCATCTGATAATTCGTTGAATCCTAGTTGGAATTTATATCCGATATAAGTTCCGTGAACTGATTCATCACGAATGATCAATTTGATGATCTCGGCAACATTGGCGAGTTTGTTATTACCTAGGTAATAAAGTGGTGTATAAAATCCTGAATAGAACAAGAAACTTTCCAAGAAGACACTGGCTACTTTCTTTTGTAGTGGTGTGCCATTTTGATAAATATTATTGACAGTTTCGGCCTTTTTCTGAAGATATTCATTGTGATCGGTCCAATCGAATATTTCTTCGATTTCTTCTGCAGTGTTTAAGGTACTGAAAATAGAAGAATAACTTTTGGCGTGAACTGATTCCATGAATTGGATGTTATTGAAAACAGCTGTCTCGGCTTGAGTACGAGTATCTTTTAACATTGCTTCGATACCATCTTGTGATTGTAAAGTATCAAGTAGTGTCAAACCACCAAAGACGTGTCCGACAACTGTTTGTTCAAGTTTACTTAGTGTTCTCCAGTCATCCATATCGTTTGATAGTGGAATACGTGTATCCAACCAAAATTGAGAAGTTAATTTCTCCCAAGTTGCTTTATCTACTACATCTTCCAGTTTGTTCCAGTTCATGGCTTTGTAATACGTGTCGACCATAGTTGAATCCTCCTAAATTGAGCAGCTTTCGCATTCGTTGCTTCCGATTTCATCGTTATTTTCTGTAAATGTACGAATATAATACAATGACTTGATACCTTTGTAATAGGCATAGTTACGTAAAATACTTAGATCACGTGTAGTTTGTTTAGGATCTGTCTTCCATTCATAAAGACCTTCAGGGATGATAGAGCGAACAAAAAGTGTCAAACTCATTCCTTGATCAATGAATCTTTGTGCTGAAGCATAGATGTCTATAACTTTTCTCATGTCAGTATCATAAGCTGATTTATAGTAACCGATGGTATCGTTACTTAATAGTGGAGCTGGGAAGTATAACTTACCGTTTTTCTTCTCTTGTCTCTCTTCAACTAGTCTAGTAATAGGTTGCAAACTAGCGCTTGTATTATTGACATATGAAATAGAACCAGTTGGTGCAACTGCTAAACGGTAGTCGTTATATAGTCCATCACGTTGTACATCAGATTTAAGATTTGCCCAGTCATTTTGATTAGGAATCTTAATACCGGCGAATAATCCTTTAACAATATCTGACTTTGGACCGAAGTCTTCAGCTAGATATTTGTCGAAGTATGAACCATTTGCGTAGTCAGAATTCTCAAAGTTAACGAAGTTTTCGTTACGTTCTTTAGCAATATGATTACTCTCTACTAGAGTCCAGTAGTTTAGTAACATGAAGTAAATCCCGATGAATTCGATTGATTCTGGTGAACCGTATTCGATATGATTCTTAGCTAGATAAGTATGTAACCCCATAGCACCAAGTCCAACTGAATGACTCATTTTATTACCGTGAGCAACAGTTGGAACAGCAGTAATATTGGATGCATCACTGACGAATGTCAAAGCTCTAAGCATAGAACGAATTGATTTACCAAAGTCAGGACTTTCCATCATATTCAAGATATTAGTTGAGCCAAGGTTACAACTGACATCTGTACCGAGTTTGATGAACTCTTGTGCATCATTTAATTCTGAAGGAATCTGAACTTGTTGAATCTCAGTACATAGATTACTCATGATAACTTTACCGTCGATAGGATTATCACGATTGGCTGTGTCAATGTTTAAGACATAAGGATAGCCGGATTCTTGTTGAAGTTTACTGATCTCATCTTCAAGTTCACGTGCGTTGATCTTGTACTTTTTGATCCGATCATCAGCAACCATATTATCGTATTCTTTAGTGATGTCGATATATGAGAAAGGAACACCGTAAACACGCTCTACTGAATAAGGGCTGAACAAATACATATCGGAATTGTTTTTTACAAGTTCGTAATACTTGTCAGGAACGATTACACCAAGTGAAAGAGTCTTAACACGGACTTTTTCATCAGCGTTTTCTTTTTTAGCTGAAAGAAAATCAATAATATCAGGGTGGAATACGTTTAAGTACACAGCACCAGCACCTTGTCTTTGACCAAGTTGGTTACTGTAACTGAAACTATCCTCAAGTAACTTCATAACTGGTAGAACACCAGATGATGAATTATCAATTCCCTTGATAGGTGAACCAGATTCACGAAGGTTTGATAAAGTAATACCAACACCCCCACCGATCCTTGATAATTGTAAGGCAGAGTTGATCGTACGACCGATGCTGTTCATGTCATCAGTTACTTGTAAAAGAAAACATGATACATACTCACCACGGCGTTTTCTGCCGGCATTAAGAAAAGATGGTGTAGCTGGTTGATAGCGTTGCATGATCATCTCAAATGCTAAAGTAGTTGCTTGGTCTTGGTCACCATTTGCGAATAATAGGGCATTAAAAAGAATACGCATTTCGTAATTCTCCAAGTACAGATCACCATCGTTTGTCTTGATGACATATTGATTAAAGAATTTGTATGCGGCCATGAATGATTGGAATTCAAATTTTTGATCTAATAGTGATTGATAAAGCTTGTCGATGAATTCAAAAGGATACTTATCGATAACTTCTCTTTCGATATAATCATTTTGGATGAGATAGTCAATGTGTGACTTAAATGAATCAAATTTCATAGTATTTGGTTCAACGTTCTCAGCAAAGAAAGCTTTAACAGCTTCTCTATCCTTATTCAATGGAATTTTTCCATCAACTGGAATATTGATTTCGTTATTTAGTTTGAAGTAACTTACTTTAGTTACATCCAGATTATTTAGTCCCAAAGTTATTCACTACTTTCTTGAAGTTTTCTACGTCTTTATTTGTACCGTTAAATTCGAATTCGAATACAACGGGAACATCTAGTCCTTTGGCAATGTCGTTAGCTGTGTGATTGTAAAGGGTGTTGAAGTTACGATTGCCACCACCAGCTAATCCAACACAGTTCTTGGCGTTGTCTTTATACTGCAAGAAATCTACGACAGGGTCCATCATATCATCGTCATATGCCGGAACGATGAGAATAAAAGACCGACCCATTTCGTGGAACGGATCGGCGTCGTTAATTTCATATCCATTTAAACCGGTCTTTGAAACGAAACGTCTGGTTTGACCGGTAATTGAGTAGTAGGCTATTTCAACCATTAGTTAGCTAGTGCTTTCAAGCTATCTGGGCGGAAACCGACGATTGGGTCGCTATTTTCAGGCATAACTACTGGTACGCTTTGAAAACCCTGTTGTTTTAAAATGTCTAGATATTGAGGCTCTTTATTAATATTATGTTCTTCAAAGTTGATGTTGTGTTCTTTGAGATATCTCTTTGTCATTTTGCATTGCATGCAGTTGTTTTTACTATATACGATTATATTGTTCATGTGGTCCACTCCCTCGAAATGTAATTCATTCACTAGTATAAAACATTCAATATACCAATACTAGTAATTGTTCTCATAAAAGTACTATATATGGTATTTTAAATAGATTGGTATACATCATAGTGTGGCTGTATCGACCGTTCCAGCGCTTTTTGTCTAGTGAATAATATTCTGATTTTTATTAAAATTTGATGTTTCGTGGTAAAATTACCGTAATGACTATTATAGGTTTTTCAGGTAAAATTACAAATAAGAAAAAGCAATAAACTAGTAGGGAGAAAATTATGAATTCTTGGAATTTTGTGGGAATTATCGCATGGCTATTAGTGATTGCGCTATTAGTACTTGTGGTATTTAATATTAGAAATCGTCATCTAAAAATATTAGTTGTTCAAAAGAATGGAATAACTTGGAAAACGATCACTGTAGATTTTATCGAGATACTTGTGGTTATTTTTGCAGTTAGTGGGATGCTTTATACAACTTTGTTCTCAAGGGTTGATTTGAAAAATAAAGCTGACATTGAGATGACTTATAAATATGAACCAATGATCGTTCAGACTACTGATGATGGTCAAGGTTATTATGTAAAGATCGATAAGAAAGATAAGCATAGTGATAATGACGTCTATCAATACTGGGTAAATAATTCGACATATTCTGTATCAAGTCGTAATGCAGCAATTTCAGATGCTACATTGCCATTTAACGTTTCAGGGATGAGGATTAGTTGGCCAATGAAGAAGATCACAAAGATGGATGCAAAGTATCAACAAGCTTATGTGATCACTGCACATGCAAAGTATAAGAATAACTTCTCAAATGGCTTAGGATTAAAAGCAGGCAGATTTGCGATGGAGTATCGTGTACTACGTGTGCCAGCTAGATCATTTATTAATGTGGAGAATGTAAAGTAGAGAGTTTCTAAACGCTCAGTTTTCGAGTATAACCTAAAAAGAGTCCTAGTATTCACGCAAGTGAATGCTAGGACTCTTTTAAATTAAACGGAAAAAACTGTGCGTAGAAACAAAATTATATTATAATTTTGTTCTATTCTTTAATTTTCTTAATACTTACAACGATCTTGTTGTTTAATTCTGTTTTATTAGAATCATCTTTAGGATCATTCTTTACGATTTCCATCAAAGCTGAGTGCTCATAGACCTTTTCAACTTTACCTTCAAATGGATAATCCATATCTTCATCCACGTTACACTTGTAAATTTCTCCGACTTTCAAATCTTCTATTTTCATATGTATAAATCTCCTAGGATTTTTTACTTAACAGACTAGTATAATAATATAGTAGAAGAAATAATTCAAATATAGGACACTTTTATGGGAAAAAAAATTATTGTTATAACCGGTGCCAGTGGTACAGGGAAGACTACTATCAGTCAATATTTAAAAGAAAAATATAATATTCCAATTGTAATCACTCATACAACTAGATTGCCACGGGTTGGAGAAGTGGATGGAGTGGATTATCACTTCGAAACGGATGAAACTTTTAAAAAGAACCACTACTTAGAACAAGTGGAATACTCCGGATATCACTATGGCTCGTCTCAGGAAAGTTTGAATGCAATGTGGAAAAATGTTGATGTGGCCAGTATTGTTGTTGATACAGCTGGTGCAATTTCTTATGAGAAGAAGTATGGGGACCTAGCAGTGATCATATTTTTAAAGCTTGATCTTGATACTGTCGCAAATAGATTACGTGATCGTGGGGATGACCCAGATAGAGTACAAAGACGAATAAACAGTGACGAATTTAAACGAGATCTGGTAATTCCGGTAGAATTACGTAACAAATCATATGAAATTGTTAACAAAACCATCGAAAAAACCGAAGAAAAGGTCGATAAAATAGTAAAAAGTATAATTATCAAGTAATTTGATTATTCACAAATAGGCTATCAACGCTGATATAACAGCATTGGTAGCCTTTTAATATTGTGAAGAAAAAAGTGTAACATTCTTATACAATTGCTGTAACAATTCTGCAATATTCAGAGTGTATTATAGTCATCGTTGAGTGATAAGGAAATATAATTTAAGAAAATTTAATAAATAAAAAAAACAATTAACCATTACGGGGGATTTTCATTTTGAATAATAAAGTTAAAAAGAGTCTTATTTCATTTACAGCTGCTGCTTCACTTGCAGTTACAGGTTTAGGCGTTTCAAATGCAACAACAACACATGCTGCTACAACTGTTGCCGCACCAAGTGCTGTAACTACAAGTTCAATGACTTTGCTTTACTCTACACCATCAGCATCAGCTAAGACTGTTGGCCGTGCACTTGCTGCTAACACTTCATGGGCCGTTGGTAAAGCTGTACAAGATGACAGTGGTAATACTTTCTACTATGTTGCTACAAACGAATGGGTTAAAGCATCAGATGTAACTGACTCATCAGCTGTTACTGAAGCTGCTGCAGATACAACAACTACAGATACAACTACAGACAACTCACAATCAAGTGTTGATTCTGTTATCAGTACTGCTAAACAATACTTAGGTACACCATACGTATGGGGTGGTAAGACTCCTTCAGGTTTTGACTGTTCAGGATTTACATCATATGTATTCCAACAAGCAACAGGTAAGAGCATTGGCTCATATACTGTAGCTCAAGAATCAGCCGGAACAAAAGAAGCTGTTTCACAAGCATCAGCCGGAGACTTATTATTCTGGGGTGGCCAAGGTTCTTCATATCACGTTGCTATCTACTTAGGTAACAACCAATACATCGCCGCACCACAACCTGGTCAATCAGTTAAGATCTCAAGTATCTCAGGTTACTTCATGCCTTCATTCGCTGTTAAGGTATTGTAAGATAAATTAAATTCAAAATAAAAATCACTTATGACCGCCTTTGGCGGTCTTTTTTTGTACAATTTGATAGTATAGAAGACATAAGAGGTAAATTATGGAAAAATTATTAGAAGAAGCAATGAAACTTATTAAGCCCAAAATGATAGTTAGTTTTGGCGGTGGCAATACAGTAGGTAGATTAATGAAAGAAGTTGCTAAACAGAACTTAGATATCACGGTCTGTACACCTTCAGAAGTGACTAAACAGACTTGTTTAGACCTTGGATTCTTTGTTAAAGAATTGGATCAAGTTGATCACATAGACTTAGGATTTGATGGATGTGACTCACTAGATAAGAATCTTAACGCCTTGAAGAGTAATGGTGGTATTCATGTATTTGAGAAGATTTATGCAAGTATGGCAACTAACTATGTGATTCTAGGTCCCAAAGAACGCATGCAAGAACAACTGAGTTCTGATGTGTTCTTGAGTCTAGAAGTGATTGAGCCTGCCATTGATCAAGTGGTTGATTATGTTAAGAAACTAGGTGGTAAAGTTAAAGTACGCCAATCTAGTGACATTGCAGGTATGGTTAGGACAAAACTTGGCAATGGATTAGTAGATTGTTACTTTGATAATTGGGATAAGATAGATGACATTAATCAAAAGTTAAGTGGCTTCAATGGTGTTGTAGGAACATCATACTTCCACAATCTTGTTACTTTCGCATTGTTATCTGACGGTGATAAAGTTATTCAAATAGGTAACGCAAAATAAATAGCGTGCTAAGACACAATTTTTCCAATCAATTGTGTTTTGGCACGCTATTTTATATTCTAATTAGTTATTTTAGAAATTTCAGTTTGAATTTTAGTTTCATTATATGCAAGTAAGACTACGAACATGACAACATACAAAACAAGTGGAATTATTGCGAAATTAAGATTGATTGCTGAAATTGTGGAAGCTGATTGTGGCTTGTTGGAGACGTAACCAGTTAACTGCAATGATTCAGCGGTGACTAATCCTCCTAATCCTAAACCAAGATTGACGCCCAGGTCATCAGTTGAGGCCAGCACACCTTCAGCCTGAATACCCATAGCTGTCCCGTATCGTATCGTGTCAGCAATCATAATGGAAACCAGTCCGATTATGAATCCATTACCAATAGAATTGACAAAGATGCCGACAAACAAGACTGGTACGCTTTGGCTATAGGCTGCTATGGTAATGATGATCTGACCAACAAAGGCAGTCACAATACCACTTAGCATCGTATTCTTCTTACCGATCTTACCGGATACAAAGTAGATCGAAACGACACCGATCAAAGCTGTCAAAGTAAAGCTGTTAGCCAGTGAAACCAAAGATTCATTTTGCAGGACATATTTGAAATAGTAGATGATGGTCTGATTCTTGATAGCCGTCGTCATCCAATATAGGAAGATAACCACTGAGATAACTATCCAAGGCTTATTTTGTTTCATCATACCCCAGACTTCGGAGAGTGGTTGATGATTTATTTCATCATTGGTGAATCTTTCACGGACATGGAAGAAGGTATTTAGGATCAATATCAAAGATATTATCCCAAATAAGGCAATTGTAAGTAAGAAGCCCTTTTGTTGATTACCACGTCCAAAGAATGCAACCAGCGGTATGGTGAATGTTGCGACGATAATTTGAACAGAGCTACCGAAGAATTGTCTGATGACACCTAGTAAGGTAGTCTCTTTTTCGTTCTCGGTCATAGTTGGTAGGATCGATGTAATAGGTAAGTTCACAGCCGTGTAGAAGAATCCTAAGCCAAGATAAGTTATATATGCCCAAGCTAATTTACCAAAGTGTGGTAAGAAGTTCGGTGTCACAAAGGTTAGGATTGCGAAAACGACATATGGGAAAGAAAACCATAGGAAAAACGGTCTACTTTTGCCCCATCTAGAGTGCGTGTGATCGATCATTACTCCAATCAGTAAACTCTCAAAGACATCAGCTGTTCTTGCTACAACGAAGAGAATAGCCACCTCATTAGGCGTTAAACCGAAAACATCTGTGTAAAAGAAGAGCAGATACATAGTCATCATTTGAAAAACTAAGTTGTCTGCTGCATCACTTAATCCATAGCTAAGTCGCTCTGGTACTGAGGTTTGCCATTTATGCATTTGCCCACCTACTTTTGTTCAGTCAGTCGACGATATATCTCTGCGCCAACTACGTCGTTGGTCCACATCCAAGCAATGTGACCTAGTGCTTCAGATAAATGCTCTTCAGTAGGTTGGTCTGAAGGTGATGGTACAGTCTTCATCAAAGGCATGATACCGATATGGAAGGCTACCCAAATGGCTAATCCAAAGATCGAACCAGAACCGGCCCTGATGTAAGGTTTGTATTGAGCTAAAACTTCATAAATAATAGCGAATGAAGTTGAGAAACCAAAGTGCATCAAATAACTGACCCAAGGTAATTTCTCACCTGAATAAGTATATGTGGCATGCGTCCATTTTTCAGGCATACCAAATTGTTGAAGTAATTTTTGTGGAGGATTAGTTGAGTTACGTTTTGCATCTCTTGGTGGTAAGATGTTCTCCCAACCAAGCTTGACCAATCCAGATGCCACTCCGGCAGTTGTTCCAGCAATAATTGCTGCCTTCAAGTTCTTCTTTTGTTCACGAGATAATTTCATAATTGTGCCACCTCAATTCTAATATAGGTTCATTATAGGACAACTACTCAGATATCTCAGGTGATAGGTCTTAAGCATCATAGATTCTTCATACTTTATTACTTATTTATTCGTAGTTTCCCAGTTAATTATTCATAATTTGACGTTATTATTTAAGCATAGTCAAAAAGAAATAAGAGGTGACAGGATGGACCAACAACTTTAATTCAAATGATATTACCCGTAAATATTTTCTTATAAACTCACAACAAATAGAAAAACCCTTTATATATTAATCCCTATAAATTAAATTTTATTTAATCCCCCCTTAATTAAATAAAACCCCTATATAAAAGCATATAACACATAAAATATATTTCCCCCCTGATATATATTTTGAAATCAAAAAACAGACACCTTGCCTCTACTGCAAAGTGTCTGTTTTTCTAACTTTTGGATCAAAACTGGAGATCAATGTATTTAATTCTTTTACAGTTTCCTTAGGATGATATGTAAAATCTCTAGAGGCATCCAAATAGATTCTCTCCTTATTCTTTAAAATAAGTTCAACACCTAGGGGATTTTTAATCATTGACATACGAGAATAAAAAATACCATATGCAGTTGAAACAGGTAACATGAAATCTAATGATTTTAACTTTCCGGTAGATCCAATTATTTGAATACTAATAACATCGTTTATAGAAATCTCTTTCATTTTAGTTATATAAGGGAAAATCATCATAACTAGTCTATTACTATATTTATCAATATTATTAAATTTAATAATATTCGAATTATATTCCCAGTAGCTAAACAGTCCTGGTAAATTGAAAAAGTAATATCCATTAAATAAAATTACGAAGAATAATATAAAGATGGCAAGACCAATATATTTTGAAAAGATGTTTCCGAAGGCCAGTCCAAATATGGAGGATATTAGAATACTTATTAATAACGGTCTAAAATTAACTTTTTTTCCAAATTTCAACATTATTTTTACCTAGATTCATGATTATTTTTGACTTTACTGCTTCCTTAACCAAATCTAATGTAACATTTGGAAATAAATATTGTTTAAAAATATCCTTAATGCCATATATATTGTCCTGAACGGCTTTATGACAGATTGATTTTACAATTCCTCACAAATTATTCACAAATAGTTATTGATTTATTCGTACTTTCCCAATTAATTATTCATAAATTAACGTTATTATTTAAGCATAGTCAAATAACAAAGAGGTGAACGAATGGTAATGATAAATATCAAAAGAAACATCCTTTAAACATAAAATAGATAAAAACTTAAAAATTAAAATCCCTATAAATTAAAAAACTTTTATTTAATCCCTATTTAAAACAACCCTCATACAATACACAAGTAAAAATATATTTCCTCCCCGATATATATTTTAAAAGAATTTTAAGAACATCAAATTATCAGAAAGAGAGAATAGATCATGTAAATAATAAGAAAAGGAACTCGTGCCGGAAGACGCGAGCCTTTTTGTTTTGTATAATGAAATTATAGAAGACAAAGTAGTTTGTGGAGGATAGTTATGGCTGAATTCGAGGATAAGTATAGATTAACTGACAAGGAAAATATATTTATTGCCAAAAAGAATTTTGTTGCATTGATACATTCTAATTCGAAATTTGAAGGTGTTAATACAACACTACCTGAAACAAAGACAATTGTTGAAGGAATGAGTGTCGCTGGTATCAGCATTGATAGCATAGGCGTAATTGTTAATTTGAAACGTGGCTGGGAATTTGTTATTAATTCTAACAAAGAAATCGACGATGAAGTTGCTAAGACAATTAATGGAATAGTTGCTAGGGATGATTCACTTGATCCTGGTGGAATTAGAACAGGTGAAATCCAAATTGGGGGAGTTGAATATCAACCTAGTATACCGACTGAAGAAGAATTAGCCAATGATATCGACACTCATTTGAGGAACAAGCAAAAGTCTAAAACTCAAAATATCATTGAATTGATGTATTCAATGATGAGGAACCAATACTTTTGGGACGGAAATAAAAGAACGTCTATACTATTCGCTAATTACTATATGATCAGAAATGGAATTGGAATCCTGAATATCAACGAAAAGCAGATGCCAGAATTCAACGAGTTATTGACGAAGTATTATAATACCAACGAATTAGGTGAGCTATTGCAGTGGACGTATGACAATTGTATTTACGGAATAGACCGTTAAACAATCCAACCTCACAGAATCTTCACAAATAGTTATAGAATTATTCGTAATTTCCCAATTAATTATTCATAAATTAACGTTATTATTTAAGCATAGTCAAATAACAAAGAGGTGAACGAATGAAATGGTAAACCTGGCAACAACCCTTATAAATTCTAAAAAATAACAATTACACAAAAATAGATAAAACCCTTAAAAACATATATTAATCCCTATAAATAAAATTTCATTTAATTCCCCCTTAAATTAAATGAAACCCCTCATAAAAGCATATATACACATAAAATATATTTCCCCCCCTGATATATATTTTGAAAAGCAAACCTCACATCTTTAGACGATGTGAGGTTTTTTGTTTATATTTGTGTTTTTATTTCAATATTTGAACCACTCAACCAGTTCATTACATAGTCATTTACATGAACATGTAAGTCTTCGTGACCGTATTCTGGAAGGGTAAACATTTCTTTGTCACAGTTAAGACGATTGAACATGGCAAATTGAGTTGAGGGGAAGCATACGTTATCTTCCAATCCAGTTATTAATTTAACTGGATGTTTAATACGATGTGCCATATTTTTGATATCTATGTAGGATAGTGTATTCAAAATTTTTTCTTCTGTAGTATGAAAAGGATCTGAGAACTTAAAATATCTGAAGAACTCATCATATGGTTCACTTTGATCACCTAATTCAAGAATACGTTTAAAGTCCGATAAGAATGGATAAATTGCAATTGTCAGTTTTATTCTTGGATTCAAGGCTGCAGCAACGATTGAGAGAGCACCACCTTGAGAACCACCATAACTAGATAGTTTATTTTCATCAACAAATGGTTGTCCAGCGATGATTTCGACTAACTGATAAACATCTAAGTAAACATCTTTAAAAAACAAATTGTCTCTTCCATCGATTGCACCACGAACTACGTGACCCTTAACCGTATTACCTGAGTAATTTGAATTGTCATTAGATTTACCAGATTGACCACGAACATCCATCGCTACTACGCCAAGTCCAGCGGCACAATATTGTAAGAGTACTGACCAATCTGATGATTGTCCCATGTAGCCATGGAAATTGAATACGACTGGGACTTTTTTAATAGATTTAGGAAACACACATTTTGAGTAGATAGATCCGCCATTAGTACCTTCAAATCTTAATTCAAAACAGTTAACGTTGGGCAAATTAAAGTCTTTAGGAATTAGTTCAAATTTAGGTGTTGATGGGAGGTTTTCTATATTGTTGTTCCAGAACTCATCAAAATCTTTAGGTACATTCTGACGTCCCTTATATGTTTTCATATCTTCTAATGACATTGTATCTTGCACTGAGATCCACTTCTTTCGATATTAATTAAGTAATGTTTGATGTATCCAAGAGTCGGCTAAGTCCAACCAAATTGCAGTCCTATCATTAATATCCTCATCATGTTGATATCTTTGGGTAGCAAAAGATGCTAATCCAATCCCATGAATTCCGGTATGAAAGGTATTAAATACATGGTATTCAAATGGAATATTTTTGTCTGCTAAAGCTTCAACATAAGCGAGAGTATTCTTAACCGGTACAACTTTATCGGCCATTGTATGCCAGATAAAAGTTGGTGGGGTCAATGGATTAACCATTTCCTCAGCACTCCAGTATTTTTGTTCAGGGCTAATTTTTTGTACATCTTTAATATTTTTAGGAAATCCCATTTTCAAATTTATAACAGGGTAAGCTAATATTTGTGCGTTTGCAGTTTTAAGATTATTGAAATTTAGTTTAGACTTATCTTCATCACTTAAGGAATTCAAGAGGGCGACTAAATGGCCACCAGCGGAGAACCCTAAAGTGATTATTTTATTTTCATCTATATTAAATATTTTAGCATTTTTTCTAAAATATTTAATGGTTTCCAATCCAGCAATTATTGCATTAGGATAGAAAGATTCTTTATTCATTAATGGATATTTTACAATAGCCACTTGATATCCTTTCGCCAGAAATGCCATTGCAATAGGTTCGGATTCTCGTTCTTCAAGTGCTGCAAATCCTCCACCGGGAAAAATCAGTATCAATGGCCAATTTCTAGGATCGGGTATTTCATCGAATTGTTTTTTAATAAATAAATCAATACTGAATTGTTTATTTGGTTTAATGTTTAAGCTTATTTTCTTTTGTAACATTTAAAATAACCTCATATTTTAATGTGTTTCTTTAACATATTTATCATTAACCGTTGATGCGGTTAAACCAACAATGTTGTGTACGTATTTTTTAGGAGCAAAGAAACTAATTATGTAAGAGAATAAGAATGATGTAATGAATGCAACTGTGGCAACAATTAATGATGAATCATTAGTTTGTTGAACATAGACTGTTACAGCGATACTACAGATCAAACCTAAAATAACACCAAATGAATTAGCACGTTTTGTAAAGATACCAACTGCGAATACACCAGCGATAGGAACACCGAATAATCCAGTAACAGTAAGGAATAGATCCCAAGTCTTAGATGCATTACCAATCAATAGGTAAATTGACATGCCTAATCCAAATAGTCCGGTGATGATAATAACGATACGAGCTAGTGTAACATCGGAGATATTCTTCCATTTGTGGTCAAAGAAACGTTGTTTGAAATCTGTAACAAAACATGAAGATATAGCATTTAAACTTGAAGCAATTGTAGATTGAGCAGCGGCAAAAATACCAGCGATAATCAATCCAGCAATACCAGCAGGTACTTTTGTAATAACAAAGTAGGGAACTAAGGCACTTGTATTAAAGTTGTTTGGAAGTGAACCGGTATTTTTATAATAGCTGAATAATACTGTTCCCATACCAAAGAATAGAGGAATTGTAATTAATGCAAGAAAGGCATTTGTCCATAGGGACTTGTTTGTTTCTTTTTGTGAAGCAGTAGTTTGATAACGTTGAACAACGTCTTGACTACCAGTGTATTGATAAACTGTATTAAAGAATTGACCAGCGAATATTAGAGGTAGAAATCTAGTTAAATCTCCAATATTCATATCTTGTGATGAAAGAATCTTATGGTTAGCTACGGCGTCAGTGATAACTGTACCGAATCCACCCTTGGTTGAAAATCCACCAATAAGAACAACTAATAGTGCACCACCAAGTAGTAAGAATCCTTGAATAACATCACTCCAAATAACACCTTCGATACCACCCATGAATGTATAAATTATGCATAATCCACCAACAACACAGGCAATTAAAATTGGATTAATATTTGAAACCGTTGTGATAGCAATAATAGGTAAGTAGATAACAATTGCTACACGACCAATATGGTAAAGCATAAATAATGCAGAACCAATAACACGAATAATGGGACTGAAACGCTCTTCAAGGTACTCATAAGCTGTAGTTACCTGAAGCTTTCTGAAAAATGGAACATAATATTTAATTAAAATTGGAACAATAATAATGATGCTTAATGAACCAACACCATAAGCCCAATCCTTCAAGTAGGCTTGTTCTGGAGTGGACATAAAAGTAATAGCGCTAAGAGTTGTAGCGTAAATACTAAATCCAGCAGCCCATGCTGGAATACTACTTTTTGCTTTAAAAAACGCATCGGTGTTCTTACTAGACTTCTTTGTAAAGTAAACACCAACCCCAAGCATTGCTAACAGATAAACTACTAAGACAACCCAGTTTAAAGTACCAAAACCGACTTTTGTCATACTTTCACCTCATTGAGTATATTTTCTACAGTTTCATTTTGTTTTGCGGATCTTTGAATAAAGAATTTCAATATTAATGGAGCAATTATGGTTGTTACAACTGTTACCACTATCATTGCTGTGTAGTGATTAGAATCAATTAACTTAGCACCTAGAGCTACATTAGCAACGACCAATGCCATTTCACCACGAGAGACCATACCGGCCCCAACAATATTGGATTCACTCCAAGTTAAGTGGAATAGTCTCGCTCCCAATGCACCACCGATTTGCTTACCGATGATGGCGATAACAATAAGTGAAATAATAAATGCAAGGTCACTTTGTAATCCTTTAAAACTTATATTTAGTCCAATGCTTACAAAGAACACAGGAATGAATACTGCGTAACCAATGGGCTCTATTTTTAAAGCTAAACTTCTCTTGAAAGAGGTCTCTGATAAAGCAATTCCAGCAAAATATGCTCCTAGTACATCGCTCATTCCAAGTGCAACGGCGATAGATGCAAATCCAAAACAAAGAATCAATGCACCAGTTGCTTCATTTTCACTAGTTTTTAATTTGCTGAAAAATGACATAAATGGTGGAATAAACCATTTTCCAAGAACAAACATAAGGATAAAGAAAAGTAATTTAGTAGAGATCATTAACCATAATGGTTGATTGCTACTACCAGATGATCCAAAGAAAGCAACGCAGATACCTAGTAAAATGACACAGATAATATCATCGGCCACTGCGGCTCCAAGAATTATTGCACCTTCTTTAGTATTGAGTCGTCCCATCTCTTTAAGAACTTGGACAGAGATACTAACAGATGTTGCACTAAGAACTAGGCCAATAAAAATTGATGTTGTCCATGCAAAATTAAAGAACAAAGCGCATAACATTGCTGCAGAGATAGTGGGTAAAATGACACCTAACGCTGCTACGGTTAAAGCAGGTTTCCAATACTTCATTAGTAATGAAAGATCCCCCTCTAATCCAGCGATAAACATCAAAACTATGACACCAATCTCTGAAAAGTAATTTACAAATGTGGTACCAACAAGGATATGGAGTACGGCTGGACCAGCAATAATACCAACTAATAACTCACCGATTACACTTGGAAAATTTAATATGCTTGATAGATGTGCACCTAGTTTTGTTAAAGCTAGGATAATAACAAGTTGGACAAGGTAGGTCATGATTTAACTCTGTTTGATAGGATTTCGTTAACTTGTTGTATTTGTTCATCCAAGTGTTTAGGTGATATTTCATATTCTAAGAAAACTGGAATTTCATCTGATAACTTTAATAGCATATTTTTCCAATCTGTTGCACCTGTATCTAGCATTACTGTTTCTTTATCTTTGATATCTTTTAAATGGAAAACGGTTATATCATTGTTAAAAACGCTAAATGCGTTACTTGGGCATTCATATATCCAATACCAATTACCTGAATCGAATGTATATCCTAATGGAACCTTTGCTTCTTTCAGTTTTGATAACTGCTCTGTGAAGTTTTCTATAGTGCCATTATCATTAGGTTGATTTTCAATAGTTACGTTTGTTTTAAATTGTTTGAGAAGTTTCGTTAGGTCATTTAATTGATTTTGGGTAATATTTGAAGAATCACCCATGCTTATCTTCAAATGATCAATATTATGTTTATCGGCCATTTTTAAATATTCAATTAGATTATTATTGATTACATTTGTTTGGAATAACTCTTCAGGTATTGAATAGAAGAACTTCCAATTATTTTGCTGACATAGCTCGTCAATTTTATTCAGTTCGTCATCTTTTGTTTTGTCATCAAAAAATTCACCACGAACTTCGATATTATCTATAGGTTTATTAACCAATTCTTTTAGGCAAGAAAATTGAGAACTACCGGAGTGTACTTCATTTGAGAAAACTGCTGTATTAATTGAGACCAACATATTATTTGCTCCACCTTTCAAAAAAAACCGTCACTAATAAACACTTTATGTGTTCATTAGCAGCGGTTGGTTGGATTGAATAACTATTACGTGAAATAATATATCACGATATATCAACGATGTAAACGCTTTTTTGTTAATTATTTTTTCTTTTATAATATATGGTAATTTATAACATATGCTACTTTAACTGAATCTAATTTATGATTATCTATAGGTACATTTAGATAAGATAAAAATTGTTTATTATTTAAGTAAAACCTATTTAACAGGATTTATTGGCTTGTTTGATAATTATTATCATAAAAATGGGTTGCAATATTTATTATCAGGATGTATATTAATGACAGCGGTTGCAGATTGGCTACTATTACAAATAAAAATAAATTTAAATCGAGGGTTAACAATGAAAAAACTATATTCTGCATTAATGACAGCATTTAACGATGACGGCTCAATTGACGAAGCTGGAATAAGAGAAATGGTTCGTTACAATATTGACGTAAATAAGGTTGATGGTTTGTATGTTGGTGGTAGTACTGGTGAAAACTTCAATATGAATCATGATCAAAAGAAACGAGTATTTGAAATTGCTATTGATGAAGCAAAAGACCAAGTTGACTTGATTGCTCAAGTAGGTTCTCTAGATTTGAATGAATCTAAAGAATTAGCTAAGTTCGTTACTGATTTGGGATATCCAAAGATTTCAGCAGTTACTCCTTTCTACTACAATTACACATTTGAAGAAATCAAACATTATTATAATGAAATTTTAAAGGGCGTTGATAATAAGTTGTTGATTTATTCAATCCCAGCACTTACTGGAGTATCACTATCAATGGAACAATTCGGAGAATTATTCGAAAATCCAAAGATTATTGGTATCAAGTATACAAATGCTGATTTCTACCTATTAGAAAGAGTACGTAATACATTCCCTGATAAATTGATTCTATCTGGATTCGATGAAATGTTATTGCCAGCATTGGCATTAGGTGTTGATGGTGCAATTGGTTCAACATATAACTTAAATGCAAAACGTGCTAAGGCTGAGATGATTGCATTTGACGAAGGTAATATTGAAAAAGCTCGTCAACTTCAAAAGGAAAGTAATGACTTGATCACTGCATTGATTAAAAACGATATCTATCCATCATTGAAACTAGTATTCAATGAAATGGGTGTTCATGCTGGAGTTACAAAGGAACCAATGGCTAAACCAACTCCAGAAATGCGTGCCGGAGCAGAAAAAATCTACAATGATTATTTAAAATAAAACTAAGAAGAGATAATGCTATGAAAAATGAATTTTTAAGTATTGTAAATAAAAAATTAATTGTCTCTTGCCAAGCACTATCTGATGAACCACTGCACAGTTCGTTTATTATGTCTCGAATGGCAAGAGCTGCAAAAATGGCAGGTTCAGTAGCTATTAGAGCCAATTCAGTTGTTGATATTCAGGCAATTCAAGATGAGACTAATTTGCCAATTATTGGATTGAGTAAAGTGGACTATGAAGATTCACCCGTTTATATCACTCCTACTATTAAAGAAATGAGAGCGGTAGCCAGTACAGGCGCACAGGTTGTTGCTTGTGATGTAACTGGTCAAGCTCGGCCTAATGGTGAGAAGCTAGCAGATATTGTCAAACAAATGCGTAAGGAATTCCCTGATACATTGTTAATGGCTGATACTGCAACAATTGAAAATGTAAAAGAAGCCAATGAACTAAACTTTGATATTATTGGTACAACAATGCATGGTTATACACCTGACACTGAAGGACTAAATATTGCAGATGATGATTTCAGTTATTTGAAGGAAGTTTTGGAAGTTGCAAAGCATCCAGTAATTGCTGAAGGTAAGGTGGATACACCACAAAAAGCTCGTCGCTGTATAGATCTAGGTTGTCATGCTGTAGTTGTAGGTGGTGCTATAACAAGACCATTAGAAATAGCAACTAAGTTTATTAATACCGTTAATGCTTAGTTACAACAAATAAGACCTAATATTTGCGATGCAAATATTAGGTCTTATTGTCACTATTTAGTTCTGAATTTATTATCAAGAATCATCTCTACAGTATGATTCATACGATCACTATAGGTTTTGTTTTCCAATAGCATTGTGGTTATGATATCTAGTGCATATGTAATAGCAAATTGTGAGTTAATGAAACGAGTATTGTCTACAAAATTACTATTCTTGACTAAAATTGGATAGTCACTTAACTCGTATAGTGGACTTTTCTTAATACCAGTAATTCCAATTACTTTAGTACCATTGAGTTGGGCAGCTTGAGCAGCCCTGTTTAGATCATTTGTATTACCAGATGTGGATAAGGCCAAGATAATATCATTTTTACCCATAATTCCACTTGTTATATACATGATATGACTCTCTGTCATTGGAAATGCTGCTATACCCATTCTGAGTAGACGCTGCGTCATTTCTTGAGCTGTATATCCGGAACTGCCTATTCCAAAGATATAGATTCTATTACACTTAGATATTAAGTCAACAATTGTGCGAAGACTAGTAACATCAAGACTTTCCCAGGTGTCATTCAAAACATGTTTATAGAAACTGAATACCTCATCAGGAATAGAACCTTTTTCTACCTTATTTGAATTTGTAGAATGATTTTCAGTTAGCTTTAGTTTAAAGTCATAGAAATTATGACAATCCATTTTTTTAACAAAACGTGTAATGGTTGCATTACTTACACCAACTGCTTTTGCCAATGTATTAATACTCATTTGTTTAACACTGTCAGGGTCTTGAATCACACGCATAGCAACTTTTCGTTCTTGTCGAGAAAGAGTCGGCAATTTTTCTTCAACTAATTTTAAAGTATCCATTTTAACTCCTTCATTATTTACCAATAGTATACAGTAATAAATATCGTATTTAATTTATCTAATAAATATTAACATAATAGGGGATGAAGATTGTGAGTAATAAATTATTTTTAGCTTTTGATATTGGTGGTACAACTATAAAATATGGAATTGTCGATAACGAATTGAATGTAGTTGATTTTGGTAGTACTGAAACCAAACATAATATTAATGGTTATATCTTAACTGAATTACAAGAGATAACAAAGGATGTTCAAAAAAAGCATGAACTAAGTGGTATTGGTGTGAGTACAGCAGGAATTGTCAAAGATGGTAAAATTCTTTATGCAGGTCCAACTATTCCTGGTTACCAAGGAACAGATATTCAAGGTACTTTAGAGGCACAAACAGGATTAAGCGTGTTTGTAGTAAACGATGTTGATGCAGCATTATTAGGTGAAAATCTAGCCGGAATATCACAAAATAGTGATTCTACATATTGTGTGGCTCTAGGTACAGGTATTGGTGGTGCATATTTAAATAATGATCAGTTGTTAAGTGGTTCTCATGCCTATGCAAATTCAATAGGATATACATTGTATGATGATAAAACAAAGACCAATTATGAGCAACGAGCATCAACACTTACTTTACAACATAATTTAGAGAAATATGATACTGGAGTTATTGACGCATTTGAGTTTGCTAAATTAGATAAACAACCATATTTGAGAATAATAAATGATTGGGCAGAAGAAGTTTCAAAAGGGCTAGTTAATATAGTGCTACTGTATGATCCTGAAGTTCTGGTAATTGGTGGTGCGGTTTCAAAGCAAGGTGATTATTTACTTAAACTGTTGCATGATCATATGAGTAAGATGATTCCTGAGGGGTTATTCAAAACGGAATTAAAGATAGCTAAATTAACTGATAAAGCACAGATTTATGGAGCAGTATCAAAATTTATTTCATAATATCTTCACAAATAGTTATAGAATTATTCGTAATTTCCCAATTAATTATTCATAAATTAACGTTATTATTTAAGCATAGTCAAATAACAAAGAGGTGAACGAATGAAACGGTAAACCTGGCAACAACCCTTATAAATTCTAAAAAATAACAATTACACAAAATAGATAAAACCCTTAAAAACATATATTAATCCCTATAAATAAAACTTCATTTAATCCCCCCTTAAATTAAATGAAACCCCTCATAAAAGCATATATACACATAAAATATATTTCCCCCCTGATATATATTTTGAAAAAGCAAACCTCACATCTTTAGTTGATGTGAGGTTTTTTGTTTATAACTAATTGAGTAATGTAACTATAAATTCAACGAAGACCATTGCAGTAGTAAGAACGATAATTATTTTTTCACCTAGAATATAGTAGCTTTCTAGTGGACGATAGGATTCATGAATATTATCCAAATTACGTTCGCGTAAGCGATTGAAGTAAATGAAAGCTAATATTCCTAACCATAATATTAGGCCGAATAATGGATAAACAAAGATATTTGATTTTATTCCCCAAGGAGAAAGATCAGTAGTAGCAGTTGGTACATAAATCTTGTCAGGTAAAAGTGGATATATTAGGAATGAAACCAAGAGGGGGATAAGTGCATAAAGAGTTTGTTTCTTTAAATTATAATGTTTTGTTTTAGTTAGCATATTGCTCTCCTTTGTTAAATAACCATTTCATAACTATTGGTAGTTGTTTATTCCATAAAGTCCAATTGTGTTGACCAGGATCCTTTCGCCAAGTGAAATTGTCTTTAAAGACGTTTGAAAATTGTGATTTAGACGCTTGATCCATATTTCTTAAGATATCATCAGATCCAGTTGTTATTAGAACATTTAATGAAGAGGAATCTTCAAGATGATTTAATAGATATTCAATATCTATATTACTTCCACTCAATTCATCTGAATTAAAAGCTAGGTCGAAATCGGGCATTGTTTTAGCTTGTTCTGTTTTGAATTTCGCCAAATTTGTTACTGGTGATAAGGCCGCAACAGCATTGAACTTTTCAGGAAAGGTTAGAGCCCATCGTAAAGCTCCATATCCACCCATGGAATTACCGATTAGATAATTGTCACTTTTTTTGGTACTGAGAGGGAATATGAACTGCATTCTATCAGGTAATTCTTTCGTTAAGAAGTCCCAATAATTCGGTCCTTGGAACATGTTTGTGTAAAATCCTCGTTCAGTTTGTGGCATAACGACTGCCACTTGGTATTGAGTGGCAAGTTGTTCTATAGAGGTTCTTCGTAACCAGATAGAAGAATCACCACCCAAGCCATGTAATAACCAAATAGTCGGAAGCTTTTTATTACCTTTAGTAAATTCAGGTAAAACATTTCCATCATTATCCATGGGTTCCGGTAGGATAACTCTTGTTTCGACGTATCTTTTTAAGATATTTGAATAAAAATTATTAATATGTATCGACAAAGTAAGACCTCCTTAATTAAATGTATTAAGATTTATGAATTTATTGTCACTCATAATATGTAATCCAAAATAGTTGGTTAGTAAGTAACTTATTGTATATTCCAAATTAACATCTTCTTTATAAACCCAGCGTTCAATTCTAACGACTATTGTATTAATTGGAACATGAAGGTAGTCAGCAACTCTTTGATTTGATATTGGTACTATTGAATAATTTTGGCTGAACTCTTGCTGTAACATATCTAAATTGGCTTCTTTGTTGATTAAGGCATAAATTGAATTGATCTTACTGGGATGTTTAATGTCATTAGTATCAATTAGATTTTTAGCATACCAAGAGGTTGAATACTCAAAAGGGGCGTTATTAACCTGACGTAATCTCTCAAAATACCAAGTTTCTGTATTTTTAAAATTAGCTTTTAGTGGTGGATTAATAGCATCGTTTGCAATTAATACTGCCACTTGTTCATTGTTTGGATCATAGATGTGGGTATCAGTTATTTTTACGGAAGTTCCACGATTAAACTTAGAGACAAAACTGCCACGTCCTTGTACCCGACGAATATAACCTTCACTGGCCAGAGTATTTAAAACCCGGACAGCAGTAGTGGAACTGACTTGATATTTTGTGCGAATGTCATTTTCACTGTAGAAGGGATCATTCTTTTTGAATTTTGTAGAATTTAATTCTAGTACTAATGAGTTAAAAATGGTTTTATAAATTGGTTCCTTTTTACTGGTCATGATGACTCCTTTTAAGGTTAATGCATTAAATGTATATACTTATTGAAAATAAAAACAATTTATTGTTAAACAAGTCTTGCAAGCGATAAACTTTTGGATTGTTCTATGTTACGCTTGGTACTGGTTAAGCTTAATGCATTAACTTGGATTGAGCAAGACAAATTTCTTAATATTTAAAGGGGATGGAAATATTGGATAAACAGCAAAAACCTTGGATGCAAAAGACCGTTGAAATAATGGGTAAGATTGCAGCTAATCGTTATTTACGTGCTATTCGTGATGGTATGGCTGTCATCATTCCAGTTGCCATTGTTGGATCGTTTTTCACGATTCTTACACAAATGCCAATTGATGCTTGGAAGACATTTATTCAACCATATGCAGCAGGTTTAGCAATTCCAATTAATTTTTCAATGGGATTCATGTCAATTTATGCTGCTTTTGCTATCGCGGGTCGTTTAGCTGAAGAGTATGATTTTGACAAGATTTCAACTGGTGCCGTTTCAGTAATGATCTTCTTATTACTAGCGGTTAAACCAATTACAACAACTCCAGCTGCTTTTAAGGCATTAGGTCTTAAAGCCGCTGCTACAGTCGTTCCACTAACTAATTTCGGTGCGGCTGGATTATTTACTGCTATGTTAGCTGCCATTTTGACAGCAGAAGTAACTCGACTATGTCGAGATCATCACCTGGTAATTACGTTACCAGATGGTGTACCTCCCGCAGTTGCTGCTTCATTTTCAGCATTGATTCCAGCAACAATTTTAATCGTTGGTGCTTGGACAATTCATATCGGATTTAATTTCGATATCAATTCATTTTTACAATGGATATTCAGTCCACTTGGATACTTCGGACGTGATAATCTAGCTTCTGTAATTGTGCCAATTCTTTTGACAGATATTGCATGGTTATTTGGTATTCATGGTGCCGCATTAGCAACACCAATATTCTGGCCATTATGGTATCCGAACTTAAATGCAAATATGGCTGCACTTTCCAAAGGTGCTACAGCCGCAACAGTACCTCACTATATGACTGAGCAATTCTTCCAATGGTTCGTCTATGTTGGTGGTGCCGGTGCAACGCTTTCGTTGTGTATTTTATTAGCCTTTTTCTCAAAGTCTAGTTTTGGTAAGACTATGGGTAAAGTTACACTAGTTCCATCGATTTTTAACATTAATGAACCTGTAATTTTCGGTGTTCCTATTGTTATGAATCCATACTTTGCTATTCCATTTGTTTTTGCTCCACTTGCAATGGGTATTATAACTTGGTTTGCTACAATTACTCACTTGGTTAATAGAACAATTGCCTTAGTTCCATGGACATTACCTGGGCCTATTGGTGCATTTATGGCCACAGGATTTGATTGGAGAGCGGCAGTTTTGAATATTATTAATATTCTTGTTGCTCTAGCTATTTACTACCCATTCTTTAAGATTTGGGATAAGAATCAATTGAAAAAAGAACAACTTGCTGCTGAAGAAGATATAAAAAAAGCTGATGCTTCTGCAGCCACTGCATAATAAGGGAGTTAATTAGATGTTAGGAATTTCAATTTATCCCAATAAAGCTACTACTGAAGAAAATATTGCTTATCTACAGTTAGCAGCAAAATACGGATTTAAGCGGGTCTTTGCGAGTCTTTTAGAGGTAACTCCAGATAATAAGGATGAGGTATTAGGACAATTCAAAAAGATTTTTACCGTTGCCAATGATTTGAAAATGAGAGTTACTTTAGATGTTAATCCTAGATTATTTGGAGTTTTAGGAGTTGATTATCATAATTTAACATTGTTCAAAGAAATTGGAGCTAGTGCTATTCGTCTAGATGCAAACTTTGATGGATTAACCGAATCATTAATGAGCTTTGAGGATTCAGGACTTGATATTGAACTTAATCTGTCATCAGACGCAGGTAATATTGAAAATATTATGTCATATGCCCCCAACAATAAGCGATTGAGCGGTTGTCACAACTTCTATCCACAACGTTTCACAGGACTTGACCTAGATTTCTTCACTAAATGTAGTGCCAAATATAAGAAACTAGGATTAAGAACAGCTGCTTTTGTAACTTCACAAGTAGCAACAACTGGTCCGCATCCATTCAATGACGGATTACCAACTTTGGAGATGCATCGAGACTTGCCAATTGAGGTTCAAGCCAAACATCTTTTAGCTACCGGATTGATTGATGATATTTTAATTAGTAATCAATTTGCTAGTGAGACTGAATTGAAAAAATTGAGTCAAATAAATCAAGATCAATTGAGTTTAGCAGTTGATTTTGCTTCAAATGTTACACAAATTGAAAAAGATATTTTATTGAATTATCAACATTTCTATCGTGGTGATATTAACAGTTATAGTGTTAGATCCACTTTTGTTAAACTTAAGTATAAGAATGAGAGTATTCCTGCTAATAATACGATTGAAGAATTACATCCAGGAGATATTACAATTGGTAATGATTCTTTCGGTCAATATAAAGGAGAAGTGAATATTGTTAAACAGGCAATGCCAAATATCGACCAACACAAGAATGTTGTTGGGCATGTGGCTGAAGTTGAGCAATTTTTGATTCCTTATATTAAGCCTTGGATGAAGTTCCGATTTGAAACTTTTAAGCCATAAGAATTTAGGAGCATGCTATCGTCTGGTAGAATGCTCCTATTTTTTTTAGACAGTAATTCAATTGTATAATTATATTAAGGGGAAAAAGATATGAATGATAAAATCGATTCGTTAACGACAGAGCAACAAAATCCAGATAGCACTAACTTAGATCAGATGTCTACAGAAGAAATAGTCCGACTTATTAATAAGGAAGATGGTAAGATCAGTGACAGTATTAAGTCTCAAATTCCGAACATAACTAAGGCGATTGAATCAGTCGTAGATTCATTTCAAAAAAATGGACGTCTTATTTATATGGGAGCAGGAACTAGCGGAAGACTTGGTGTACTTGATGCAGCTGAATGTGTTCCAACATTTGGAACTGATCCAGAAATGGTACAAGGACTAATTGCCGGTGGCAAAAGAGCTATGACTGATGCTGTCGAGGGTGCTGAAGATTCATATGAACTCGGAGAAACTGATTTAAAAAACATCAAATTGACCGCTAACGATACAGTAGTGGGAATTGCGGCTAGTGGACGTACACCTTATGTAATTGGAGCTTTGAAATATGCCCAATTAAAAGGAAGTCACACGGTAAGTTTAGCCTGTAATAAAAACGCCAAGATTAGTTCGTATTCAGATATTGCCATTGAAGTAAATGCTGGTCCGGAAGTATTATCTGGTTCTACAAGGATGAAGTCGGGAACAGTACAAAAAATGGTATTAAATATGATCTCAACGACATCAATGATAAAAATTGGTAAAGTATATAAAAATCTAATGATCGATGTAAAGCCTACTAATGAGAAGCTAGTCCAGAGAGCTAAGAGAATTATTACCTTAGCAACTGGGGTTGATGATAAGAAAGCTGCTCAGTTATTTTTAGATTCTGGTAAAGATGTTAAAGTTGCTATTGTTATGGCTTTGACAGATTTTTCAGCGGAAGATGCTGTTAAAAAGCTTAAGGATTCTAAGGGATTCGTTCGTGGAGCAATCAATTAAAATTTGAGGTGAAATAATAATGACAGAATTTTCTATCGGTATTGATTGTGGTGGGACTCATACAGTTGCAATTGCCTATGATCAACATGCTGATATGTTGAGGAAAAGTGTTCAAGGACCGGCAAATTTGGCTGTTGATCCAACTGAAGCTGTAAAGAATATTCACGCAGCTATATTAGCAATCACGCAGAGTTTAAATGAAAAAGACTGTAACAAAATATTAATCGGAATTGCTGGATTAAGTGCCTTCAATGAAATTGAACAGTTGATTGCTGAGTTAGACTTTCCCAATTTGGATATTAAAATAATTAACGACGCTCAATTAGCTTTGATTGCTAGATTAAAGGGACAAAATGGCCTGGTGGCAATTGCTGGCACTGGATCAGTCGTAACTGGCATAGTTGATAACAGATCTGTTCGAGTCGGTGGATGGGGACATTTACTTGGAGACGAGGGTAGTGGTTATCAGATAAGTAAATTAGCGTTTCAACAAGTCACTAAAGAAACTGATTTAGATGAAATATCTAATTTTTCTAAGGCATTTCTAAAGGAAATCGGAGCTAAGAATATAACGGATTTGATTAGTATTTTTTATAAATTAAATAAAAAAGAAGTAGCTAATTTCACTCCATTTGTTTTAAAAGAAGCAAAAGACGGTGATAAAGTTGCTCAAAGTATTGTTGAAACTGCTACTAAGGGATTGGCTGATCAGATCAATCTTGCTATGAATAAAACTGATTGGCAGAAATCAACATTGAACTTAGCTTTTTCTGGTTCTGTGGTTGAAAAGAGTAGTTATTATCGACAACTTTTGATTAAAAAAATAAATTGTGAGCACCAAGAAATTAATATTTTACCAGTAGAATCTGATTTCAATAATGCGATTGCAGTGATTTATGCGAAATAAAAAGACTATTAAACGGAATTTTGAATTCCATTTAATAGCCTTTTTGATATTATCAATTTTCACAAAGTTATCTATTTAGTAACGTTAGTAGCAAAGTAAGGTTCATAAACAGCATTACTCAACGTTTCTGCACTTTGAGCATCAAATGTACTTGCTGGAAGCCAGAGGTTTGGCTCTACTTGGAAGTAATAAGCACCATTGATGTTCTTAACGATCTTTGAAACATTGTAAGGAGAACCTGCACCGTATGGATTATGTACGTAAGTGTTAGTAGAAGAGTCATAGAAATCTCTTAATGCTGAACTCTTAATACTGAATGTTGATGCAACATTTGAATTAGAGTATTGAGTTTTTTGCACTGCTGGAGCACCCACACTCATAGATTCTTGTGAGACCCATTGATTAGTAGCTACTCGATAATAGACTGTTCCATTAACAGTCTTCTTAGCATCAACTTTCCATGAAGTATAGTCACCCAGGTAATTCCCATTATAGTTACCATTATCATCTACAACAGATGCTCCACCGTGAAGAACACTTCCGATGTATCCGGGTATCTTTGTTATATTTGTTGCTGGAGTAGTAGTTTGTGTATTGCCTCCAGAGTAGCCCACATTCATGGATCCTGCATCGACCCATTGATTAGTAGCTACTCGATAATAGACTGCTCCGTTGATGGTCTTCTTGGCGTTAACTTTCCATGAAGTATAGTTACCTAAGTAATTTCCATCATAGTTACCATTATCGTCTACAACAGATGCTCCACCGTGAAGAACGGTACCAACATATCCAGACATCTTAACGATATCAGTGTTGTTGTCGACGACAACTGAGTCAGCCTTTATCCATTCATTAGTAGCTACTTTATAGTAAAGTGAGCCATTAATTGTCTTTGAAATCCCTAATTTCCATGAGGTGAAGTTACCTAGGCTACGGTTTACTGCTGAACCATTGCCGTCAA
This sequence comes from Companilactobacillus allii, assembly GCF_001971585.1. Lineage (NCBI taxonomy): Bacteria > Bacillati > Bacillota > Bacilli > Lactobacillales > Lactobacillaceae > Companilactobacillus > Companilactobacillus allii. Next base: position 691,839 of record NZ_CP019323.1, read on the forward strand.
CTAAAGCTCCACCGTTTCTTTTAACAACCCCGACCATACTTGAACTTGCTTGTACATTTTGAGAAACATTGCTCAATACTGCCGGTGCAAGAAGTACAGCCATGGCTGTGCCTAATAGAATATTTTCCTTCTTCATAATTGATTCTCCCCATATTATAGTTAATATACATATAGTTTAATGTTTGTGAGTATGTATTGGAACTACAAAAGACTTAACTTAAACATATCTTAATTAATCAAAAACTCATAATATCTATCAAAAAATTGCATATATTGATAACAAAAAAACACGCAACTGGATTGGTTGCGTGTTTTTTAATTACGGAATTCTTTAAAATTCCAAGGTTGTGAGGAGGGATCTGGATTAGGATCTCTTAGAATAATGGTGTTTCCCAATCTGTTACTTAAACGATGCTGCTTTTTCAGCATTGCAATACAAGAAGTGACCGGGCAGAACTTCTTGTAATGATTGATCGTCACTGAAAGGTTGTGAGTGATCAAAATCAATTCTTTGACGAGTTCTTTCGATAGCAGGATCAGGAACAGGAATCGCTGACAAAAGACTTTGTGTATAAGCATGTAAGGGGTTGTCATAGATCTCATCTGAATCAGCTAGTTCAACGATCTTACCACGATACATAACAGCGATACGATCACTGATGTACTTAACCATTGAAAGGTCATGGGCGATGAACATATATGTAAGTCCTTGTTCCTTTTGAATATCTTGCATCAAGTTAACAACTTGAGCTTGAATGGAAACATCAAGGGCTGAGATTGGTTCATCGGCAATAACAAACTGTGGTTCAACAGCCAAGGCTCTAGCGATACCGATACGCTGTCTCTGTCCACCAGAGAATTCATAAGGGTAACGTGTCATATGTTCTGGATTCAAGTGAACCATATCTAATAATTCACGAACACGTTTCTCACGTTCCTCATCATTATGAACAAGTCCGTGAACATCAAGGCCTTCAGCGATAATATCTTTAACTTTCATTCTTGGGTTTAGAGATGCATATGGATCTTGGAAGATCATCTGCATTTCACGACGGAAGTTTTTCATTTGGGGACCATGACTCTTGATCTTACTGATATCTTGGCCGTTAAATAGGATTTGTCCATCTGTTGGATTGTAAAGTCTGATAATACTACGACCAGTAGTACTCTTACCAGAACCAGATTCACCAACTAGTCCAAAGGTTTCACCTTTATAAATATCGAATGAAACATCATCAACAGCCTTTACTTCGTTAGGTTTGCCAATGTTGAAATATTGTTTTAGATGTCTAACTTGAACGATTTTTTCTCTTTCATCTGCCATTATTTAGCACTGCCTCCTAACTTTTGATATCTTTCAAAACGTTGTTTGATTGATGCAGGTGGATCAACTTTTGGTGCATTTGGATGTAATAGCCATGTAGCTGCGTAGTGATTCTTTGAAACTTTGAAGAATGGTGGTTGCTCTTCTTCGTCAATTTCCATTGCGTACTTGTTACGTGGTGCAAAGGCATCCCCCTTAGGTGGATTCAAAAGGTTAGGTGGAGTACCGGGAATTGAGTTCAGATGGTCTGATTCACTAGTTTCAAGTGTAGGCATAGAGTCTAGTAGTCCCCAAGTGTAAGGATGTTGGGGGTTGTAGAAAATATCATTAACAGAACCATATTCTACAAACTTACCAGCGTACATAACAGCCACACGATCAGCGATACCAGCCACAACACCAAGGTCATGGGTGATGAAGATAATCGAAGTACCAATCTTTTGTTGTAACTCTTTTAATAGATCAATGATTTGAGCTTGAACAGTAACGTCAAGGGCAGTGGTTGGTTCATCAGCGATAAGGATCTCTGGATAATCAACGATTGCGATAGCAATGACGATACGTTGTCTTTGACCACCTGAAAATTGGTGAGGGTAGTCTTTCATACGCTCTGTAGGATTAGGGATACCAACTAATCTAAGTACCTCTTCAGCACGCTTCATAGCGTCTTTCTTGGAAACATTGTTGTGAATCAATAGTGGTTCAGCAACTTGTTTACCAATTGTCATAGTTGGATCAAGTGAAGTCATGGGATCTTGGAAGATCATAGAGATCTTATTTCCACGGATCGAATCCATTTCCTTTTCACTTTTTTGTAGGAGGTCATCTCCATGATAGAGAATGCTTCCCTTTGCGATATCTGAGTTTTTTGCCAATAATTGTAGGATGGAACGAACGGTAATTGATTTACCAGAGCCAGATTCACCAACGATAGCTAAGGTTTCACCGGCGTTAAGATCGAAACTCACCCCACGAATAGCTTGGACAGTACCATTGTATGTCGCAAAATTAACATGCAAGTCTTTTACTTCTAGAATTTTATCCATTGCTTATTCATACTCCTTATTTAATCGTCAGACTGTGGATCAAATGCATCACGTAAACCATCACCAAGTAGGTTTGTGGCAATCATGATAATACTTAAGATGATTGCTGGTGCCCACATTTGATATGGCAAGAATCTAAATGCCTTTTGGCCATCTGATAACAATGTACCTAATGAGGCGTTTGGTGCAGGTATACCAATACCAATGAAACTCAAGAAGGCTTCAAAGAATATCGCATTAGGAATTGTAAACATTGTTTGAATGATAATTGTTGAAGATAGGTTAGGAATCAAGTGCTTAGTAGCAATCTTACTTGATGACTCGCCAAGTGTTCTAGCAGCTAAGACATATTCTTGCTCTTTGAGCTGGAATGTCTGAGCACGAATCAGACGCGCCATTGTGACCCAACCGGTAATGGCGATCGCGATAACGATAGAACCAAGACCTGGTTTCAAAACGATCATCATTAAGATAACAACGATTAAGTTAGGAACTGATGATACGATTTCAACGATACGTTGCATAACTGTATCAGTTATACCACCTTTCCAACCTGAGATGATACCGTAGGGAACACCGATGATCAAATCAACAAGTGTAGCCAAGATAGCAACAACTAGTGAAAGACGAGTACCATAGATGATTCTTGATAATAGATCACGACCTAGGTAATCAGTACCTAGTAGGTAATAAGAACCCTTAGATGCTCCAGCTTCTTTATAGGCATCGATCATTTTACCACCCATATTTTGGTAGCCATTAAATCCGGGGATATTCAAATTACCTAGTTTAGGAGGTAAGTTAGATAATGTAACTTGTTGGGCATTAGGATTGTGTGGTGCAACAAGTGGGGCAAAGATTGAGATCAAGACGATGATAGTAAGAAGTATCAAACATACTACAGCGACTCTGTTTGAAAATAGACGGCGACGAACATCTTGTAGATATGTAAGAGCAGGTGTGCCGATCTTTTCTTGTTCATTGTTGTTCTCATCATGGATTAATTTGAATTTTTCCTTTGGTACATTTGGAATTTGTTCCATATTATTCTTTACCTCCGTTTCCTAATCTAATTCTTGGATCGATGAATCCGTAGAGAATATCGACAATCAAGATAACTACAACTAACAAGAATGAATAGAAAATTGTAAGTCCCATGATCGTTGGGTAGTCATTAGTCGTGATCGACTTAACGAATTGTTCACCAATACCGGGAATTGAGAAGATATTTTCAACAACCATTGAACCAGTCATAACTGAAACAGCCATAGGTCCGATGATCGTAACAACTGGAATCAAGGAATTACGAAGGGCGTGTTTTGTAACTACCTTCCAGCTTGAGTTACCTTTTGATTTGGCCAACTCAATATAATCACTACTCATAACATCGACCATTTCAGTTCTCATAAATCTAGCAACGTTACCTAAAGGTAAAGCAGCTAAGGCAAGTGTTGGTAACACACTTGATTGGAAGTTGTCCCATAGAGCAACTGGGTAAATGCGCCATTTGTAGGCTAAGTAGAATTGTAATAGAACAGCTAGAACGAAAGATGGAATCGATAATCCAAGAATTGATACGAATGTAGCAAGTGTATCGACCCATGTGTTCTTACGAATAGCAGCAATGGCACCTAGAAGGATACCAAGAACTGTACCAACGATCATAGCTTGTGCACCAATTTGCATTGATGGGGCAAGACGTTGACCGATTAGTGATGTAACAGGTTCATTGTTAAATTGGAATGATGTTCCAAGATTACCTTGTAATAGACCACCCATATAACGTACATATTGAACAAATACTGATTGATCCAAGCCATATTGAGCCTTAACAATCTTCAATTGATCTGGTGACATACGGTTCTGGTTAGAGAACGGAGTACCAGGTAGTAGCTTCATTAAGAAGAAAGTCAAAGTCGCAATGATGAAAAGGGTCAAAAACAGGTAGAAAATTCTTTTAAGAATATATTTAGCCATATTTAATCTCCCTAACTCCTAATTATTTTTTGTATACAGTGACAAGGTTGTAACTACCATTTGGTGAAATTCTGTAGTTCTTAACGTTAGTTCTTGTTAAGTTAGCTTGGTAGTATTGGTATAGAGGAACAACACCAGAGTCTTCTGCGAGTAGCTTAGTAGCTTGTACTAAATCTTCCCATCTAGCGTCTTCATTATTAGCATCAGTAGTCTTACTCTTCTTGATCAAGGCATCGTATTCAGGATTTGAATATTTACCATTATTTTGAGGATTACCTGTTGTGAAGATATCTAGGAATGTAACGGGATCTGGATAATCGGCGTTCCAACCAGTAACTACGATATCGAAGTTACCACTTGTTGATTTATCAAGTCTTGATTTGAATGGAACATTTTGTAATGTAAGATTCAAGCCTGGTAAATTCTTTTCAAGTTGGCCTTGGATATATTCGTTTTGTTTCTTAGCACCATCGGTATCATCACCTAGTAATGTGAAGTTAAGGTTCTTTTGACCGGTTTCTTTGATTCCTTCTTTCCAAAGTTTAGCAGCGAGCTTTGGATTGTATTCTGTATATTTACTTACTGATTTAAGTTCTGGTTCTTTGGTGAAGTCGACATTTGTCTTAGGATCATAAGACATTCCTGATGGAACAATAGTACGTTCGATACCACCAGTTTTACCTAGGACATTATTTGTTAATTGTTCACGATTGATCGACATTGAGATAGCTTGTCTGATCTTCTCATTCTTGAAGAACTTGTATTTCTTTTGGTTGAATTCAAGATAGAAGTTACTTGCCATCTTATCATTTGAGAATGTCTTGTATGAAGATACTTGACGAGCTGTATCACCACTGATCTTTTGTAGACGGTTGATACGGTTGGCGTCATATAGGTTCAAGCCAGTGTTGTTATCTTTAACAACGTAGTACTTAACCTTATTTAACTTAACAGCTTTGGCATTCCAATAATCTTTGTTCTTAACTTCAGTCCAGCTATTATCTGAAACAGTCCAGTTAGTTAATTTGAATGGTCCATTGAAGACCATACCGGCACTCTTTAATCCATATTGCTTGCCGGCTTTTTCAACTGCTGATTTGTATTGAGGAAAGAACGTTGAATTGGCCATCAACTTGTTGAAGTAAGGAATAGGATCTTCCAGTGTTACTTGTAATTTGTACTTACCAAGTGCCTTAATACCTAAGGTATTGACAGGCTTCTTACCGGAATTGATTGCATCTGCATTCTTAATACCGGAGTAGATGTATGCATATTGTGAAGCAGTCTTTGGATCAACTGTTCTGCGCCATGCATAGACAAAGTCTTGAGCGGTAACGGCTTTTCCGTTAGACCACTTAGTATGTTTCATATCAAATGTATAAGTCTTACCATTATTAGTAGGCTTAACGATTTTCTTAGCTATAGCAGGTTGTAGTGTTTTACCGTCGAATCGGTACAACCCCTCCATAGTATCAGTCAAACCTTGAGCACCGATAACATCTGTGTTCAGTGACGAATCCATTGTTGCAATAACATCACTGGAACTGATAGATAAAGTATCTTTATCATCTTTTTCAGTTGATGATCCACAACCTGTCAAAACTAGCGCAATTGCCAAAATTGGTAACATGGCTAGCAGATACTTCTTAAATTTCATTACGCAACCTCCCTAAAAGCATAGCAATATTATTAGATTACACCATTAAACATTAAATACAAGCAATGTTTATTAAAAATCTTCTAATGTTTGATAAAATCATATAATACCTTTAGTCAAAATGCAAATAAAAACAGAAATATCTACAAAATAGATATTTCTGCTTAATGTTTTTTAATATTAGAATGTTAAATTAGAAAAATGGTCTATACGTTTACTTGGATAAATCGCTCATATTTCTCTAGTTCATCGGGACTTAAATTAGCTTTTAAAACTGAACCATCGTTGGTGAATTCTTTACTGATGATTTGTGAATTCTTCAATATTTCTTCAGTGAATTTCTGTTGATCATAAGGAATCAATAAATCGACTAATTTGTATTCAGCGAATAGTTTCAATTTGATCAAATCAACCATTTTCTTGATTGAATCAGGATCAAGTGCCGAATAGTAAATATTATCTCCTTCTATAGTAGGGAAAACTTGTCCAGCTTTAAGATCAGCCTTATTGAATGCGTAGATCATTGGCTTGCCTGTAACGCCGACTTCATTCAATGTTTTCTCAGTAACTTCCAACATATTCTTCCAATGTTCGTCACTAACATCTATTACTTGAACCAATAAGTCAGCGTCTTTAGCCTCTTTCAAAGTTGTTTTGAAAGACTCAATCAAGTTATGAGGTAGCTTGCTAACAAAGCCGACTGTATCGGACAATAAGAAACTAGTGTTATCTTCAAGATCGATCTTTCTAACACTAGTGTCTAGTGTAGCGAAGAGCATATCTTTTTCAAAGACCTTGCGATCCTCTGATTCTTCTTTATTAAAGTTTAGAAGTCCATTCATAGTCGTTGATTTACCAGCGTTTGTATAGCCGACTAAAGAGACTAGAGGCAAGCTAGTATTAGTACGTCTACGACTTTGAACATTGATAGTTTTATCGACAGTTTTGAGTTGATCCTTCAAATAAGTGATCCGTTTACGAATTACTCGACGATCAAGTTCTAGCTTTGTTTCACCAGCACCACGGTTGGCAAGACCACCGGATGAAGATTGTTGATCCAATGGATTACCTGAGGGATGGATCCTTGGTAGTTGATATTGTAACTTGGCGATTTCAACTTGTAACTTGGCCTGTCTAGTATGTGCTCGGTTAGAGAATACTTGTAAGATTAGTTCTGTTCGATCCATGAAGCTTAGTTTGGTTTCTTTTTCAAGATTTCTAATTTGTGATGGTGTAAGTTCGTCGTTTAAGACGATCGTAGTAACATCATCGGCATTGGCGATCTCTTTGATCTCGGTAACTTTACCAGAACCAAAGTAAGTCTTAGCACTGACACTGTCAACGTTTTGTTTGATGACATCAGCTACTTCCATATTATTGGCTTCAACTAGAGAGCCCAATTCTTCCATTGTGTAGTCAAAGTCTACTTGTTTGTGACTAACTCCAGCAACGATTACGCGTTCTTTACCGTTTGTTGTATTTTCCATATATCCTCCTGGTGGCACCTATACCCCAGGGTATTATGCCAGTTGATTATTTGTTTGATTGAGTGCTTCTTAATCTGATTTCAATCCACATAATTGAAGTACTTCCTTTCGATAATATGGTTATATCATAACATTGTTGATTGGTTTGTTGTATATAATAGGTAGAAAGTAAAGTCATGAATATTTCACCCACTTTAGGACATCAAACACCGTGTTTCGGGATGAATCAGCGTTAAATTATTACTGGCATGTTAGACTAGAGTTTATTATGGAGGGGTGTGTCATGGTTAAAAAAATAAGAATTATTAGTGCAGTATTACTAGTTATGATGTTGATATTCCTATTAGCTGATACATCTTGGTATAACAACTTTTTCTTGAAAATAGGTAGCCTCAATATATGGGGCTCTTTTACTAAGTCATTTCATATAATCCGTCATTTACTGACACTGTAATTACATAAGTGACTTCAACTTCTTAGCTTTACCAATCGAAAAGGTTCTAACTAGTCCCTTATCAAAGGTTATTTTGCGTTTACTAAAGTTGGCCTCACTGATAGATTCAGGATTTATCAAGCAAGATCTATTGGCACGAAACAGTGATGGGTACTTTTTTTCTAATTCATTCAAATTACCGTAGAATTCATATAACCCTGTATGTGTATATAGATTCAATCTATGGGGTATCGTCGATGTTTCTACGATACATACGTCATCTAAACTAACACGATATATTTGGTTTCCCACGGTAAATGAGAAGCACTTTTTTTGTCTTGTCATTGTTTTATCGATCCGTGTTTTGGCAAGTGTCAATGTGTCATAGATGTTTTGTCTGAAATCTTCTATTGGTTGATCTTTAACGATGAAGTCGAGTGCTTCAACTTTTCTCTTGAACGTTAATGGAGCCATTTCATCATGTGTTGTAACGAAGATGATCTTGGCTTGAACATCGATCCTTCTGATTTCTGACGCTAGATCTATTCCGTTCATTTTGCTGTGAAGGTCAATATCCAAGAAATATATCCCACCATTAGTTGGTTGATCGTTCAAAAAACTCAATACTTCATCTGGAAATTGGGTTTTGAGTGCAATATCAAATAGCTCACTGTGGAACAACATGTAATTCTTGACCAAGACTTCGAATTGTTCTAATTGGACCAAATCATCTTCACAAATAATAACAGAATAACTCATTGTATATCTCCTTTCAAAATCACATATTGCAAATGAAATACGTTGTCACGTTCACTATTTTGAATCAGTAAGTTAGGGTAGCGTTTCTTGATTTCTTGGATATTTGATAATCCGAATCCAGAATGATCCTTTTTGGTTGAATAGCCTACCTGATTGATCGAATCAATATTTTCAGCTTCAGAGACAGTGTTGTCGATTATAAAAGTTACCTGTTTAGTCTCATTGATAATGGCTAGTTGAATATTTCCATTATCTTGCTTCTTAACTTCATCGATTGCATTGTCGATGGCAATACCCAACAATCGAACTAGGTCAAAGACATTGATAGGGGAATCATCAATAATATAATGGCATTCAAAAGTACATTCTATGTTTTCTTGATTGATCTTATTCAACTTGCTGATGAAAAGACTCTTCAAATAAGGGTTTTGAATATTATTCAAGTCTTTGTATAGCTTCATTGAGACATTATTGAAATAGTTATTGGAGTAGTTTTCGAACTTATCAAGTGAAGCATTCCATTCATCATTTTGCTTTGAGTCAGCAATAGTTCTTAGACTTAGTAGCATATTCTCATAATCATGTTTGAACTTTCGCAGATTTAGCTGGTCAATTTCTAATTGATCTGTATATGTCTTGAGATTCTTTAATTGTTCTTGGGATAATTGTTGTTGATAGATTGTCTTTTGTCGTTTGGTTTCTAGTAAGAAAATCAAAAGAAGCACAATTAATTGGAGTACAACGAAGAATAAAATACCGATCAAAAACTTGCGGTAGATAGCAAATCTATGGATGAAGTTCATGAAAATCGATAAGACGATGAAGAAGTAACTCAGTAATAATACTGGTATAGGGGAGTTATTGGTATTTATGAAGCGACTGATATGTAATTTACGATATAGTAGTACCACAATAGCTGAAAGAACTAGTTCAAGACCGCTGCTAATGGCAGTGAAGGCGAATCCTTGAATATTTGTGGATGAAACAAACGGTATCAAAATAGCAGACATTAAAATGTCTACTATATATATAGTTATCGCTGTCGTGATTGCACTACTCAATAAGAAGTAATTACGCTTTCTTTGCCAGTTGAATATGAGATACAAGCCAATCACAAAAATCAAATAACTCCAGTCATCGACCAAATAATCAGTGATCGCAGTGATCACAAATAAAATGGCTATTAAGACAGACTTAATTGGATTAAGTTGTAATTTGTCGTTATATATCAAAAAGAAAATTCCAAATGTTATTAACCAAGACAGAGTCAATCCCAATACAAATGCTCCAGTGTTAACGTAGATCATCACAATCCCCCCACTCTTACTTAAGGATACAGTAAGAATCAGGTTAGTGAAATAGTTATAAATCTAATATAACTATTTAAATTTAGCATATTTTGAAAATCAATCATGTTGTTCATGCCAAGCTTTGATTTGAGCTAGTCGGTCTTTGAAGCGGTTCTCATTTCCCTGTTCAGTTGGAGCATAATATTCATGTCCTTCTAGAGATGGTGGCATGGTTTTCATTGTGGTCAGTTTATCTTTAGCGTAATGTGCCAGTTCGTAATCCTTACCATATCCCAAGTCCTTCATCAGCTTGGTAGGTGCATTACGTATTTGTAAAGGAACAGGGTCATTGACGGTTTCTTTGACATCTTTAGCTGCAGCAAGTCTGGCTTTGTAAATGGCATTAGACTTTGGAGCTAGCGATAGATAGGTCACAGCTTCAACCAAATGAACGTCACATTCAGGCATACCGATGAATTGGCAAGCTTGAAAAACATTGATGGTTAGATTGAGAGCATTAGTATCAGCCAGACCGATATCTTCACTCGCGAATCTAACTAAACGACGTGCTATGTAAAGTGGATCTTCTCCACCTTCAAGCATTCGAGACAGCCAATAGATAGCAGCGTCGACGTCACTATTTCGCATGGATTTGTGTAATGCCGAGATAATATTGTAGTGTTCTTCACCATTCTTATCGTATAATACGAACTTTTTGGTAATGAGTTGGCTGAGGTCAGCCATATTTACTAGAGTTCGCTCATCATTCTTGTCTCCATTAAGGATGGCCATTTCCAGTGTGTTCAAGGCTGATCTGGCATCACCATCCGCAAAGTTGGCAATGGCTTGAATCTCTTCATTGCCAATCACAATATTTTGCTTTCCAAAACCATCAGGATTACTCAATGCATTGTTAATTAATTTAATTAAAAACTTGGCAGAAATCTCCTGATTTTAATCAGGTAGATGAATGCCCTAAACTTAGTGTCGCAAGTCACTTTTCTTTTGGCTTTCGATATAACGTTCAACAATATCTTTACTCATATTTCCGAGTGTACTCATATAGTAACTATGTGACCACAAATGACCGCCCAAGAACTTTTGCTGTTTCACTTCAGGATGCTTTTCGAAAAACATACGTGCAGAGCCACCCTTGAAAGCCTTAACAACGTTGGTCGGTGCATATTTTGGTTTAAAGCTAATAAGAAGATGTATATGGTCTGGCATAACCTCCATACGCTCGATAGTGACCTCATTGAGATCGGCAATTCGCCGAAGGATAATTTCCATGTCATTTACCAATTGCGGTGTTGAAAATACAGTATTTCGGTATTTAGTGACCCATATCAAGTGAAAATGGAAATTGTAGACGTAGTTACGTTCGTGAATAATATCATCTAAACGGTCATTCTTTTTTCTCATATGCTTGCTCCTTGAAGTGCTTATTAATAGGCTTAATACGTATAATTTAATACTCATATGTTATAATTAGTATAACACAACTAAGGAGGTGAATTAATATGACTAAAACGATGGCACAGCTATCCTATCATTATGGCGTTAAAGTGCGTATTTTCCCAGCTACTGAACAAAAACGATTGATCAAACGCAATAGTGATGCGAGTCGCTTTATCTACAACGAAATGAATGGCATGAATCGGGAATTATTCATGTTACGTCAGGTGAAGATTCCCATCACAATGGTTCAGCAACGTATTCAGACACTAGAACAGCGATTGAAATCACCATCAACGGGGATTTCAAATAGTCATGGCTGGCTTAATGACCATGATTTAGATAGCCTGATGAAGGCTAATGCTATCAAAAACTATCGTTCTGCTTGGAACCTTTTTCGTAAGGTTCATAGATCAGGCACACCAGTCTTCCATAAAAAGCGAACCGAGCAAAAATATCAAACCTCATGCCTGTATGCTAGTAAGCTAAATAATCCTAGTATGGCCAATGGTAGTGTTCGATTGCTCGACCAACAACATATACAATTACCCAAGTTGGGAACTTTACGATTCAAAGGAATGCCAACTAAGTTACTTAATCGGCAAGATGATGTGCGTATTGGAACGACAACTATCTCAATGGACGCCACTGGTCGGTATTATGTCTCGATGCAACTAGCTTCTGAACGTCCATTTGTAAATAAATTAAGTAATAATACAGCCGTATCTATTGGTATTGACTTAAATATTGATAATTTTCTAACTGATTCCGATGGCAACATCGTTGCCAATCCACATTATTATCGTGCTATTAAGGGTAAATTGGCTAGCGCACAACGTAAGCTTTCTCGACGAGCACTACGTGCTAAAAAAGAGCATCGGCCATTACGTGACGCCAAAAATTATCAGAAGCAACGTGAGATTGTCGCAATTATCCAACTCAAAGTAGCCAATCAACGTAAAAACTTTTTACACCTCGTGTCCACCACACTTATCAAGAACCACGATTTGGTAGTGGCAGAGGAATTACGGAGTAAGAATATGTTACGAAATCACGCACTAGCAATGAACATTGCTGATGTGGGTTGGCGCACATTGTTAGGCATGTTGTCCTATAAAGCTGATATGTACGGGAAAAGGTTTATCACAGTTAACCCTCGAAATACCACCCAGACATGTCATGATTGCGGTTTTGTCATGGGTGCTGGATCAACTAATAAGCTCACACTAGCTGACCGAGAATGGACGTGTCCACACTGTGGTACTTACCACATACGTGATTGTAATGCAGCTAAAAATATTTTGGCAAAAGGTTTAGTATCACTGTAAATATTCAGTCCGTCTGGCAACCTGCGGACTCTAAAGGCTTTGGTAATTAGCACGTAAGACCTGCTTGCAGGCAATCGCTGTATCTAAGCAAATTGTGGTCGTTGCACCAACGGTGTAATTCTCACAAGCTTCCGACTTTAGTCGGGAGTGGTTGACCGATGTCTTTTTGCTCTAGTGGCTTAAGGACAAATACCTTACATCTAGATAATAAAGCCGAGTTGATTTCAAAGGATGGATTCTCTGTCGTAGCTCCTATGAGGATAATGCTGCCACGTTCAACATATGGTAAGAAAGCATCTTGTTGCGCCTTGTTGAATCGATGAATCTCATCGACAAAGACTATTGTTCGTTGACCAATTTCACGGTCAAGTTCAGCCTGTTTCATTATTTTTTTGATTTTGCTAATACTGCTGTCCACAGCACTAAAACTCAGAAACTTTGATTTGGTTTGATTTGCGATTATTTCTGCTAGCGTAGTTTTACCCACACCAGGTGGTCCCCAAAAGATCATAGAAGATACTTGATCGTTTTCAATGATTTCTCTTAGAAGTTTACCTTGACCCAATAAGTGTTGTTGTCCGACAAAGTCCTCTAAACTTCTCGGACGTACTCGACTAGCTAGTGGTGTATTTTCGCTTTGATTTGAGAAAAGTGATTCCTGTTTCATCAATAAAGTACCTCACTTTAAATATAGATGTACTAAATGATAAACCATAACGTTACGTCATGGTCAAGTTAAGGGAAAATTTGAGGTAAACTTGAATTATTAAAGAATGAAAAATTAAGTTCACCAGGAGGTATATATCATGAACTGGCTAAAGGGTTTCGCAATTTCTAGTTATATCCCAGATACGTGGAAGATAGAATTTAGGTCTAGATATGAAGCACATGCATATTACGACTCTGTAATACATTATTTTGATGATAGATTAGGCAGAATAACTGTTAGTAATAATGGCTGGTATATATGGACTAAAATACCAAAGAATAAGTTTGAGGATGCTTTTAATGAATTTATGGCAAAACAAAACATTTCTAAGGATGAATATTCAATTGAATTTATTCTGGTTAGGGGATACTGAGCTCCATTTTAATTTTGAATGTACATTTCATATATTGTTTAAGATGTGAAACCTAGCCATTCAGGACATTTCCAGTCCTCAATGGGCTCTTTGTTTTAAAATAACTTCAGTAGTTAATTTTTGGAGGATAAATGTTGAATAATAGAGATAATGCTAAACAATATATTCATGATTTGTACAATATGCTTAATAAGGAATCAGATAAGTCATCTCACATGTTAAATATCACCGATGTTTTGTTACAGGTCTATTCAAAAATTGATAAGGCTAAGAATCCTGAAGCATTAATCGATCGTTTGGCCAAATATATATACAGTGAGGGAATGGCTGGTAAGATTCACCTCAAAAAAGAAGAGGAAGCCTTGTTGATGGAGTTGGGAACAATTGGCCAAAAGGCTGGATTGAATGGAGCTAATTATGCTGACTTCTCAGATAAGTCATATTTCTACAGTATTTTTGATAACAATAAGATGCCAATAAGATAATCCAATGCATATCTTGAATCCTTTATATTTTTGAACAAGATTCTTTGTTCAAGAGTATAAATAACGTGATTCAGGATATTTTTTTATGTTCCGGGTTATTTGATAATAAAATACTTAGTAGAGGGAGTGTTCAATATATGAATGAAAAGAAATTATTTAGTGAGATAAATAGAGCCTGTGCCAATCCTGAGATCGAAAGAGATATTGAAATAAGGAGTAGTTTGTTAAAATTTGCTCGTCAACTTGAGGATGGAACTAATTACAAGTTGATCTGTGTGAGATTGAGCAATTATATTTCGTTCTATCTAGCATCACACTGGCTACGTGCACCACAAGCCTTATTGGATTTGGGCCAAGATATCAAAGATGATGCTGATGAGTATCGTGGTGTAACATCTGGTGATGTTTTAGTTGATGGCATATTAAGTTAGTAATTATTATGTGTAATACTTGTTTTTTAATATTTGAAAGCGCATACTATGGTTACAAAGTGATATCACATTAATATTAAAGAATGATGAAAGGGATGCACGATAATGATTAGGATTCTATTTGGTATTACGTTAGTTCTTCTTGGAATCTTTCAGATATATAGCACTAAAGGAGCGATTGTTAACTTGAGAGGTAGTAAGTCCACCTCACCATTTATGCTATATGCCTTGTTTTTCTCATTTTTCATTGGTTTAGTCTTCGTTATTTTAGGATTAGCATTGATCTTTAATTTGAAATTTTCAATTTAGGAGAATCGAATTATGAAAATAATAATGTATGTTGTGGGAATTCTAGTCATTTTATTGGGTATCTATCAGATCCACAGTTCAATAAAGTACTTGTCTAATCTTAAGACAAACGGTGGTAAAGATACCTCGCCATTTATTTTATATGCGATATATTCATCTTTTTTAATAGGCGGATTTATGATGTTTTTTGGATTTGGAACAATGTTCTTTTTTAATTGGTAGTCAATTAATGATTTGGGGGGAGTATTGATGATTAAGTTTAGCGGTGTAACAAAATTTATTCCAACTACATGGATCGTTCAATTTCACAGTCATGATGCAGCACATAATTACTATAGAGATTCAATCGCTAAGTTCGACGATGATCTAGGTACTGTAACCGTTAATAATGACACTTGGTATATTGGTACGAAGATGAACGATAAAGAATTCAATGCTGGATTAATCAAGTTTATGGCCAAAGCCAAGATTGCCGATAGTGAATATTCAGTTGAAAAGACTCAAGTTGGTTGGTTTATGATGTGATGATGCATTCTGTGTGTCTAGTCAATTATTTGGCTAGGCATTTTTTTATTAAATATGTTTCAGGGTTGAAAAATTGGTGTCTCAGGTCATTTTCTAAGAAAAAACAACTCTGTTGATACAATTATTAAATGGAGGTAATTATATGAAGGCACTGTCATATTTGAAAAAAGGCGCTATATTTATTTTAATATTATTATTAATATTCGTTATTCAAATCAATAGTATTGTTATGGTATCTAATTCTAGGAATATTATTTCGATGTTCATTACTTTTTTTGTTATCTTATTTCTACTTTTATTTTTGAAGAATAAATTGGGATTTGAATTGGTCGATCAATCATTCAAACTTAAGAATATGGGTTTAACAGTAATGTTGGCAGTTATATCTGTAGTGCAGTCAGTGACATTTTCTTATGTAGCAAGTATAAACACACAGAGTACATCCACATCTAATGACTTGATAGCTAATAGACTTACGTCATCTAATTTAGTAGTAATGATCATAGCCATGATTACAGTTAATCTAACAGGTCCAATCCTAGAGGAGATAGTTTTTAGAGGTATGTTATTTCAACAGATCAATAATATATTCAATTCAGTTATTTATGGATATATAATAACTGCTATTATATTTGCGTATATGCATGGAGGAGGGAGCTTCATGTTTGTCAGTTACTTCTTATCCAGTATTATCACCACATACGCATTTGGTAAGACAGGCAATATATTTAACAGTATTATTTGTCATCAATTGATCAATATATTCTCTACTCTACAATTATTATTAGTTATGAATCTTTGAAATTATCGCATACAAAAAAACATCCTAAATGAAATGGTGTTTTCATTTAGGATGACTTTATATATTTAGAGTATGACATCACATTAATGTGAAAATCAAACTAATGAGATTTAATCCAATATGCATAGCAATTGGATATAAGATATTATAATCTGTGATTTTGTATAGAATCGCAAACAGTACTAAATCTGAGTATGTGAAGATAGATAAATTCAGTATGTCTTGCATTCCACTTAAATGATATATCATAAATAATAATGTCGAAAAAACTATTGGAAGAATTGTTGTAATCCAGCTGTTTTTAAATTTATTATTTAATATATTTGCCAGCTTACCTTGTAAAAAGAATTGAAATAATATCTCCTCAGATATTGGTCCAATGATAACTATTAATATGCTTATCATGATTAATCCGACAATACTATTGTTGTTTAGTTCACCTACTACGGCGCTTTGATTAGAAGGTGTCGATGGAATAATATTTTGAAGTACTATTTGAAACGCTAAGCTTAATATTATAAATAATGGTATTAATATTAATATTAATTTTGTTTTGTTTGTTTTTATCGATATGAAATCATTTCTTAAATATGATTTTATAGAAATTAGTAATGAAATACATAAAAAATATTCAAGTAATACGGTTATAATGCTTGAAATTTTTTGTGTTAAAAACATTTGGAATAGATTCATAGAGAATTCGACAATCAAAAAATATATGGTTAGTAATATCGGTAGTTTAAGACTTTGTTTATTCATTTTCTAAATGTATTTAGTGTATTCATACATAACCCTCCGTTTTTATTATTTGTGTACATTTATTAATCTAATATAAATCATGGATTATTAATCAATAAAATATTAACGGAGTTTTTAAGGTTCTAAACGTGCAAACTTTGAAATGAATAAATACGTTAATGACCGTATATTTAACGTTAATCCAATGTTAGTCATTAACGTAGTACTACTGATATATTTAAATATATAAAATAAAACGATGTAAAAGCAGAAGCTTGGTAATGGGTTATACTATGATAAACGCTACAGTTAAACGTGTTAAAAAATGGTTAAAAAAGTAAAGAAAAAGGATATGTGACAATTTGGTTGAAACTACGTTATTTTGGGGATTTATTCAGAATTTAGTTTTCTATGTTATTGTGGTATCTATTTTACACATGTTTGATAACTCATATAAAACAACTTATTATATTTGCGATATTGGTGTATCGCTTTTTTTTGTTCTAATAAGTGCTTTTTTAGAAGACTTAAGTATCTTATTATTTATGATTGTTTATTTAATTATGATAAGAATTAGGTTGAAAAAGAATATTCACAATTCGTTAATGAGTATAGATCTGCTTTTTTCACTTATTATTGAAATTATTTCCTTCTTAATTAGTACATATATGGGGCGCATTATATTTTTTTTCATAAAAGGAATTTGGAAAGCCGATACACTAGAAAATTTTCAAAATATATTAATTCCTATTAATATTGTTTTAAATATAGCTGTGTTTATCTTCCTTATTTATATTATGAAATTTAAAAAGAATGAAATTTTAAATATTAGAGAAAGAATAGTTGATTTAAAGTTGGAACATAATATTTTTGGCCTGTTGCTATTCGTATTCTTGTCTTTTGAATCTATATTGCTAGTTGGAGATTTAGAATATATAACTATATCAATACAAGGAACAATAATATTGTCATTTACTTTATTACTAATTTTGATGATGTGGCAAATGCTAGCTTTTATCAAGGATTATTCAATCAAACAAGAAACACATAATGAGATTGAACAAAATGAACAATTGAACGATTACTTGGAAAGTGTTAGTCAGCAGTATGATTCTTTGCGTGACTTCAAACATGATTTTAAGAATATAATGCTGTCAATGAATGCTTCTAATGGAAAAGACATTGATCAGTATAAAGAATATTACAATGAAATTATTAATCAGGATGAATATCAATCTTCTGTAGATGGTGAAATAGTTGGTAATTCCGCAAAACTAAAAAATTCTCCATTAAGAGGACTTATAATACAGAAGTATTTGAAATCCAAAGCTAAAGGGATAAATATTGATTTTGAGATATCATCTGAAATATTTATCAGAGAACATGTACTGACGGTCGTTAGAGTGGTAGGAATTTTATTGGATAATGCGATTGAAGCATCTAGCACGACAACAGGCAACATAACATGTGCTTTCATAGATACAGATGGAACTAAAGAAATATCCGTTGAGAATGGATTAATTAATGAAATTAGTTTAAAGGATATTTTTAAGAATGGGTATTCTACTAAAGGGAATAATCGTGGTATAGGATTATATAATATTAAAAAATTGATTAATAAAAATCCAAGTATGTACTTTGAATCAGAGATAGTAAATAAACACTTAATTATGACGTTAATAATTGATGAGGGGTGATAATATGTTTCCTATATATCTTTTGGAAGATGATAGAAATCAACTATCCGAATATAAAGAAACTATTGAAAAGACAATTATGATTAATGATTTTGCTATGTCATTAGTAGGCACAGCTTGCACAGTTGAAGAATTCAATTCTTTTTTTAAAGTAACACAGTATGGTTTGTTCTTTTTGGATATGGAAATCGGTGATGACAAACAGGCGGGATTGAGATTGGCCAGTTTTATTAGGGAAAGAATGCCAATGTCGCAAATCGTCTTTATTACGACACATTCAGAATTGTCATTTTTGACCTTAGAAAGAAAAATAGCACCCATGGACTATGTTCTTAAAGATTTAACTTTAAATGAAATTAAAGAACATATAGGTGCTGATATAGAATTAGCACAAAAAATATATAAGAATACAATTTTTCATAGAGTTAATACTTTTGGATATAAAATTGGATCTAGATTTTTCTCGGTACCTTTAGACGATGTTATTGCATTACATACATCAAAAGAATTTCATGGTCGAGTTATTTTATCATCTTTAAACAAAGAGGCAACTTTTTCAGGTAATCTTAATAATTTAGAAAATAAATATGATATTTTTTTTAGATGTGATAAGAGCTGGTTGGTGAATCTAGACAAAGTTGTTTCGTATGATTCGCATACTAGAAAATTGAAAATGGTTAGAGATTCAGAGTGTGATGTTTCTTATAGAAAGTCAGGTTCTTTAACTAGAGCATTAAAGGATAACGGTAAGTAGGTAAAATTAAACGATTATATTTAAATTATGGGAGAACTATATGATTAACAAAAGAATATACATACCTCAAGTAGATGAGAACGATTGTGGGGTTGCTGCATTGGCAATGGTCCTTAAGAACTATGGCTCACAATTCTCATTAGCTCGGCTTCGTAATTTGGCTAGAACAGATGTTGAAGGGACAACAGCTTTGGGATTAGTTAAAACGGCACAGAGTTTAGATTTCGAGACTCAAGCTATTCAAGCTGATATGGAACTTTTTAAAATTGGTAAATCTACTAACAGGAACTAAAATACCCCATTTGGGGATATATTTCCCATTTTATTCCTCCAATAGGATAAAATATTTACATAAATTTATCGGGGGAGATTACTATGAAATTTAACAAGAAATTCTATAAAGATTTTGATTTTTATTTAGGAATATTAACTAGTTTTACAATGATTGAGAATGTTATGAAAGGTAGCTTTGCCTACTCATTCTGGGTTTCTTTGATTGTTACCATTATATTCTTCAAGGGAAGTTTGTTAGTTAAGAATAAGTAACTATAGATAATTATTCTGGTATTTAGTTATAAAAAGGCCGATTTTTGCAAAGTTGAAGGATAAAAGAGTCTCAACTATTGAAAAAAGGCCGATTTTTGCAAAGTTGAAGGATAAAAGAGTCTCAACTATTGAAAAAAGGCCGATTTTTGCAAAGTTGAAGGATAAAAACATCCCAACTATTGAAAAATGAGCAATAATTACAAAGTTGTAAATCATAAGTGTATAAACACTGAAATCCTTTGTGGTATGTGTTACACTACACTAATATATCAAAACAAATATTAATTGAAATCAACGTCGCCGTTACTTGACACGTTGTTTTTTTACGCGTAAATGCAGGAGGATAGTTAATGTTAAATGTCAATAATGTCAGTATGCAGTTTTCTGATAGGATGCTATATGATGATGTAAATCTTAAATTTACTTCGGGTAACTGTTACGGAGTTATTGGTGCTAATGGTGCCGGAAAGTCTACATTTCTAAAAATCATTGAAGGTAAACTCAAGCCAACTACAGGTGTAGTATCAATGGGTCCTAATGAACGTATGTCTAGCTTGAATCAAGATCACTTTGCCTTTGAGGATAGTTTGGTACTAGATACTGTTATTCGTGGTCATCAAGAACTTTACAGTATTATGACTGAAAAGGACGCTATCTATTCCAAAGCAGACTTCAGTGACGCTGACGGTATTCGTGCTGCAGAATTAGAGACTGAGTTCGGTGAGATGGGTGGTTGGGAAGCTGAATCTGATGCTTCTCAAATCCTTCAAGCTTTGGGAATCGATGAATCACTTCATCAATCCCCCATGAGTGACTTGACGGAGCCACAAAAAGTTAAGGTATTGTTGGGACAAGCGTTATTTGGTCATCCCGATGTCTTACTTTTGGATGAGCCCACTAATGGATTGGACGTACAATCAATCAGCTGGTTAGAAAACTTCCTAGCTGACTTTGAGAATACTGTCATCGTAGTTTCCCATGATCGTCACTTCTTGAATCAAGTATGTACACATATGTGTGATGTTGACCGTGGTAAGATCACTTTGTTTGTTGGTAACTATGACTTCTGGATGGAATCCAGTGAGCTTGCTACTCAATTACAAGCTAACGCTAACGCCAAAAAAGAGGAACAGATCAAACAACTACAAGAATTCGTGGCTCGTTTCAGTGCGAATGCTTCCAAATCTAAGCAAGCAACATCTCGTAAGAAGCAATTAGAGAAGATAACACTTGATGATATTCAACCATCAACTCGTAAATATCCATTCATCAAGTTCAATCCAGATCGTGAATTGGGTAAGGACTTGGTAAGTTTGGAGAATGTTTCTAAGTCGATCGAAGGCGTTAAGATCCTTGATAATGTTAATTTGACATTACGTCCGGATGAAAAAATCGCCTTTGTTAGTAGGAATGACTTAACTACAACAATTCTGATGCAGATAATTGCTGGTGAGATCAAGCCTGATACAGGTGAGGTAACTTGGGGTCAAACAGCCTCAACGACTTATTTACCTAAGAACGTTAATGAATACTTCGCTGATAACAAGATGTCTGTTATTGACTGGTTACGTCAATATGCCTCTAAAGATGAAAATGACAATACATTCTTGCGTGGATTCTTAGGTAAGATGTTGTTTTCAGGGGATGATGTTAACCGTGAAGTTGACGTCATGTCCGGTGGGGAAAAGGTCCGTGCAATGTTATCTAAGATGATGTTGAGTAAGGCCAATGTTCTCTTGTTGGATGACCCAACTAATCACTTGGATCTAGAATCAATCACTGCTTTGAATGATGGTTTAGTAGGATTCAGTGGCAGTATCATCTTCACATCCCACGATCATGAATTTATTCAGACAATTGCTAACAGAATTATCGAAGTCAGTCCTAAGGGTGTCGTTGATAAAGCAGATACTACTTATGATGAATTCTTATCACATAAACAATTACAAGAACAAGTTGCTAAGTTGTACGAAGACTAGAAAAAAATAGCGTTAACACATCTAATCAGAATGTGTTAACGCTATTTTTAGTAGTAAATCTACTAATTATGATTAACAATTTGTCATTTAATCAATGTTGAAAATTTCAGTTAATCGTTTCTCGAAGAAGGGCAGCCAGATGTCGTGATAACCGGCACGTGTTGGGTGAGCATCGTCAAACATATACATTGGATTGCTAGCAGTTTCTAGTCTGATCTGTTGGTTCTTCCAAACGTCAATAATGTGAATTCCCCACTTATCTTGGAGTTTGTATAAGACTCTTCTCAGTTCTTCGTAGTTGGCATCTGGTTTACGTAGACAAGTGAAGAATGCTACTGGGCAATTCCAGTTTTGTTTTGCGTAAGCAATAATATACTCCATTGCACCAATCGTAGTGGTTCTATCGAAGTCTTCAATATCTGTTGACTCACTGATTTCACCAGTAGGAATATCAAATCGAGAATCATTGGTAGATAATTGACACACAAACAAATCAAAGTCTTGGTCTGTAGGTATGTCAGTTTGAAGACGTGATGTGTAAGTTTTGGCGGAAGTCCCACCTAGAGTTGTTCCTGATACATCTGCCTTGGTACTTTTGACACCATCTATAGTTGCCAAGTATTCCGGTAAAGCATCCCCAAATGATCCAGCTCCATAAGTGATTGATGAACCTAAAAAGGCAATTTTTTTACCTTGCAGTTTTGAATCGGGATTCAAAGACATTTTATCTGAAGCTATAGCAGATCTGTTTCCGCGATAAAAAGAGTAACCTTTGTCAATTAGTTTCGTTGTTACTACAGTCGCCGCAGTGGTTGTTAAGAATTTGATGAATTTGTTATTTGTCATTTATTTCTACCTTTCGGATTTTAAGTGTGAAATAAACACTTATCTTAATTTAGTACTTATACTGTAAATCGGAAAGATGTGAATGTAAAATAGTAAAAGAGAAAGAATGATAACCTTTTGGTTATGATTGTATTAAAAGATTGTACGTGACTTGTGAGTGAGCAATTTAAGTTACAAATCATAAAAATATAGTAAAATGTAAGAAGTAAGAAGTAATGAAAAAGAGAGGGATGAGCGAATAATGGATAAAATTACAGATGATTCAAAAATATCAAAAATATCTAGTAAAGGCCAAGTTGTAATTCCCGCAACAATTAGAAAAGCATTACAGATAAATAGTGGAGATAAATTATCTATAACAGTCAGTCCTGATAATGAGATAATTTTAAAGAAACAGCCTAGCGAATTGGATTGGCATAATCTTGTTAAGGATATACCAACAGAAATTGTTGATGTAGATAAAAATGGAAATTATGATCCTAATAAATCTCCTGATTTTCACGATTGGATGGTTAATGGTTGATGGATAATGTTATTCGTCCAATGAGCATTTATATTGCCGACATTATGTTTGATGACTCTATTCAATCGAAACGTAGACCTGCATTGGTAGTTGATATTTATGAGAAGTACGTAGTTGTATTTAAGATAACGTCTAAATACAAGAATAAGTCTGATAATATAAAGCAAATATACTATCCAATTAAATATTGGAAAAAAGCTGGTTTAGTAAAAAAATCATATGTAGATGTGCACAAAACTTATAAAGTTACTAGAGGAGTTGTTTTTAATCATCCACCAATGGGCAAATTGGAATTAGTTGATGTAGATGATTTATATACATTTTTAAAAAATATAAAAAAAAGAAACAAATAATCCACCCAATGAAATCAAACATTTCATTAGGTGGATTATTTGTTTTAAAAGCATAAATTAAGCTAAGTTACCGCCATCACGCTTGTTTTGGAAGTAAGCGATAACTGGCAAGATGACACCGACTGCTACCATCAATAATGGTTCGATGATGTTAAGTGTCAAAACGTGATACCAAGCACCGGTTCCAGTCACTTCATCAGTTGGGAAGATTCCTAAAGTGGCGGCACCAAAGGTAATGGCGAAGCACCAAGCACCAACTAAGATAGCAAACTTTCTATTCTTGATATAAACGAAGTCAGACTTGAATTGTTTCTCACGTAGTCTAACTAATATGAAGGAACTGAACAAGAAACATGTCGCATATGGTGAAACTATCCCGTTCAAGTTAAGTAATTGATTGAAGATAGAGTTCATATTTGGCAAAGTGGCACTTAACACCATGATTACAGTACAGATACCTGTTGTTAACCAGTAACCATTGATAGGAAGGTCGTGTTTGTCTAGTTTTGTTAGTCCTTTTGGTAAGTATTCTTTAGCAGTGTCGGATAAGAACATTCTTGTTCCGGCATCTAACAAGACGGCGAGTTGAGCCATCATATAGATTGCTTGGGTGAAGGAGAATAAGTATAGGAAGAAATTACCCATGCCAAATTCTGAACCCATATATTGGAAGGCGTAGTATGAACCGTTCATTTTAAGGTCATTTGGTAAGTTATGAGCGTTGAAGAATACACCCAATGAAAATGATCCAAGGACTGTTAGGATACCAGTCATAATTGCTAGCATCCACATAGCCTTAGGGAAGTCCTTTTTACCATTCTTCATCTCTGTAACGTATGGTGCAGCGAACTCTGAACCATTCATAGCGAAGATAACTAGTCCAAATGTTGATAGATAATGCATATCAAACTTAGGAATAAATGAGCTGAATGTAAATGGCTGTGTATGTGGTGCATTACCTTGGCCTAAGTAGACGACCGTCATGATAACGTACAAAACGGTAACGATAAACATCGCACCACCACCGATAACACTCAATATTTGTAGTGAGTTCTTTAAAAAATGTTGGATAAAAATAAATAACGTAAAGATCAGAGCTGTCAGTAGAGCAAACATACTGTTGCTCATAGTATCTGACATCTTGTTGGATCCATTGATCAACCAACCAAACGAAATAAGCATCGAATTGGCAACATCGACGATATAAGGAAGACCAGAGACCCAATAAGTCCATCCACAAATATAGCCCCAAAGGTTACCACTAGTACCACGTACCCAAGACGTGATACCTCCACCTTCCTCACTAAATGTTGAACCTAGATGACCAACCATCATCTCATAAGGTACAACGAATAAAAATAACATTAAAATCCAAGTTGTAACGATTCCTAACCCTTGGTTATGGAAGTTGTAAATAATGTCATCAAAACCAATGACAGTAACAAAGTCCATCAAAGCAACTACTGGCCAGCTAATATATGACTTCTTATCAGCAGAGTCAATTTCTGGCAATTTATTCCCCATCGGAAATACACCCCTTTATTTCAAATTTAAGTAACAGTTAATTATATGAAAAATGTTTACTAAATACCACCTATGTAAGCGTCTTTAAAAAATAAACTTACGATTTTGTAAGTTAAAAGTAAGATAAATCCAACGACCCAATTCGATATTTTATTTATGATAGATATATCAAATGGAGGTCAAGAAATGCAAAAAATTGTAGAAGTAAAAAATGTTGAAAAAATTTATGGTAAGGCTGATGAGAAACAATATAAGGCATTATCAGATGTGAATTTTGAAGTTAAACCAGGAGAATTCGTTGGTATCATGGGGGCTTCTGGTTCAGGTAAGACAACATTATTAAATATTTTGTCCACTCTTGATACACCTACAAGTGGTTCGGTCAAAATTGCCGGACAGGATATTACCAAGTTAAATGTAAATGAAATGGCAGATTTTCGTTCTAATCAAATTGGATTCATTTTCCAAGATTTCAATTTACTGGAGAACTTAACAGCATACGAAAATATCGCTTTGCCATTGGCACTACAAAATGTTTCACCAAAAAAAATCAAACCGGCTGTTATGTCGATCACTGAAAAATTGGGATTGGTCGATATCTTGAATCATTATCCAACGGAATTGTCAGGTGGACAAAAGCAACGTGTCGCAGCAGCTAGAGCACTAGTTCATGAACCAAAGATCGTCTTTGGGGATGAACCTACTGGAGCGCTGGATTCTAAAAGTGCCAGAGCCTTGCTGGATACTATGAGCAAGATCAATAAAGAAGACGATGTATCGATCCTTTTAGTAACACATGATCCCTTCTCAGCTAGTTATTGTGATCGTATCCTCTTCATTAAAGATGGTGAGATTGGTCAAGAGTTGAACAAAGATGACCATACACGTGGGGAATTTTATCAAGAAATATTAGATTCACTTGGAACTTTTGTCGAATAGATAAGGAATTATGTATCAAGTTTATAAGGAGATTAAATTATGTTAAACAAACTTGCCCTCAGTGGTATACGTCATCGATTACGTGATTACACGGTATTATTTTCAGGATTAATGATTGCTTCAGCAATTTTCTATATGTTTTTGTCGCTAGCGATTAATAAGTCGTTTTTAAGTTCTAATTCACCAGCTGCGGCTACAGCATTCATCTTTGGATTTGGGATTATCTTGTTGGCGATAATAACTATCGTCTACATAAACTATGCGAATACCTTCTTGCTTAGTATGAGGCAAAAGGAATACGGAATGTTCATGATGCTAGGTGCCAAGAGTAGTAAAATTTCCAAAATGATCTTTGTAGAAACATTTGCCATTGGTGCTATTTCTACAATTATTGGATCAGTTATTGGTATCATTGCTACAAAGTTTGTCAGTCAATGGATGATCGATGCCCTTGATATGCAGGTCAAACACTTTGATAGCTTCTATTTACCAGCATTAATGTGGACCTTTGTTTTCTTCATCGTTATCTTCATCTTTTCTGCGATCAAAAATTCCATATCATTACGTAGAACTAAGATATTGGTACTGTTACACAAAGATAGTCAACCAAGTAAAATCAAGAATAATGGCTTGGTTAAGAGTATTCAAGCAGTTGTTGGTATCATTCTTTTGGCAATTGGTTACTATGCAATGTGGGTCGTTGGTCAAAATGCTTTATTGATCTATATTGGTATACCTGTTGCTTTAGTAACGATTGTTGGTGGAACTTACTTCACTATTACAGCAGCCATCACCGCAGTAATTGCAATGTTAAAACGTAATACTAAGTTCTCACAACGAGGCCTCAATAACTTCACACTTTCACAGTTGAGTTTTAGAATCGGAGATTACACTAAGATTCTTTCAATGGTATCGATCATGTTTGCCTTGGCACTTGGTGCGATCACGGTTGGATTAGGATTCCAAAACCAGATCGATACAGTTGTAAATGGTCAAAGTTACTATGATGTTACAGTTCATAACGCCGATACAGCACAACAAAATCGTATCAATCATTTGAGTGGAGATGAGCAGACTAACTATTCATATAAGTCAGATGATAAGAACAAAGTAGTTTATTATCGTGCTAGTGAATTCAAGAAACAACCACTTCATTATGAGAAGTTCAACATGAATAATATGATTTCCACAACTAAAAAGAGCAGTAATATTAAGATTCCAGATGTCAGTTATACGTTACAACAAAACATGTTGCCACAATATCGAATGAGTAAAGCTGAAGCCGTTAGTGACGCTGAATTTAACAAGATAGCCGGCAAGTCGAACACATTAACGCTGGTTAAGACGGATTCATTCAAGAAGAACTTGAGTAAAATCAAAGTTATTTCTAAAGCTGAAAACAAGCGTTTTAAAGAATTGAAACAAGGCAGCGAAGATAAATATAGTTCATATGTAATAGTTAATGGATTCTTCTCAGGCTTAGAATTCATGGGATTCTTCTTAGGAATCGCCTTTCTAGCCATGTTGGCAAGTTGCTTGATGTTTAAAATCTTGTCAGGTGCGAGTGGTGACGTTAAGCGTTACAACATGCTATATAAAATTGGTACAAAACAAAAGATGTTGCGTTCTACTATTAATAAAGAAATTGCAGTCTTGTTCGCAGTTCCAGCCGGACTAGGGATAATTCATGTCTTACTAGGACTTCAAATGTTCACCAATATCCTGTACAAACCATATATGAATATCGAAATTCCCTTTGGAATATTCATTGTTCTATACCTTGGTTATTATCTATTAACACGTTACTTGTACAAGAAGATTGTTCTAAAATAATTCACCAGTTTCCTTTCGGGGGAACTGGGGTCATCGGGTATTCACCTTATGACCCCAGCTCCTCTGAACAGAGGAGTGTATCCCTCAACAAGATACCTGAAACATCCCCTATAATATGAGAATTCCCGTTCTCAAAGTATCAGAGCGTGACAAAACGCGTCAAGCTTTCGAGTATAGTACTAAAAAGTCCAACATTTACGAAAGTAAATGCTGGGCTTTTTTGCACTAAACGGAGGAAGTTGCGTTTTGTCACGCGTTTTAACTGCAAGTTTGAGTAGAAAAAGAGTTATGTCACAAACTCACTATTTTTGTTAAGCGGAAGAAATTGTATTTTGAAGCGCGTTTCAGCAAGTCTGAATAGAATCCATAACACAACTACACTTTAGAATTAATATAATTTTAGGAGAAAATTTTAATTTATGATACAATTAATTACTTGATAATTTTGTAACAAGATTTTAGTTCGGGAATTGAAACAAATACTAAAATTCAAAATATTTTTTATATTATAAAATGTCTTGATAAAGTATTGATATATAAGAACTTTAGTGCAATAATCGCTCTGTGTTAAACCCGAACCTTTATAGAGTTTAGATGTTTTTTGTTGCTAAATTATTTTTTAAACATTAGAATTTCTTTAATGATTAATTTTAATGAAGATTTATTGGGAATAGAAGGGAGAAAAAGTTATGTCATCAATGATTGAATTCCGTGATGTTCAAAAGTATTACGGCAAGTTCCACGCACTAAAGGACATTAACTTAAAAATCGACAAGGGAGAAACTGTAGTTTTGATTGGACCATCTGGTTCTGGTAAGAGTACTTTGGCTAGAACAGTCAATGGTTTGGAAACTATCGAAAAAGGCCAATTGATCGTTAATGGCCGAGATATCGCTGATAAGGGAACAGATATCAACCGTATCCGTACTGATGTCGGAATGGTTTTCCAACATTTTAATTTATATGCTAATAAAGATGTTTTAGAAAATGTAATGCTAGCTCCAAGAATCGTATTGAAATTGAGTGAAGAGGAAAACAAGAAGGCTGCTATGGCTTTACTAGACCAAGTTGGTTTGGCAGATAAAGCACATAATATGCCTTCACAGATCTCTGGTGGACAGGCACAACGTGTAGCCATCGCTAGATCACTAGCAATGAAGCCTCGTTGTATGCTCTTTGACGAACCTACAAGTGCGCTAGATCCAGAAATGATCGATGATGTACTTGGTGTTATCAAGTATGTTACAAGTCAAAGCGATATGACTTCACTTATCGTTACTCACGAAATGGGATTTGCTCAAGAAGTTGCTAACCGTGTTATTTTTATGGCTGATGGACAAATTCTAGAAGATGATGAGACTAATAATTTCTTTGAGCACCCATCAAATGAACGTGCTAGTCAATTCTTAGGTAAAATTATCAAGCATTAAAATAGGGGGTATTTGATATGAAAAAGAAGTTTAAATATTTATCACTGCTGATCACGTCTTTGCTCCTAGTATTGACGGTGTCTGGTTGTGGATCACAATCCCTATCGTCACAAAATGTTATGGAAAATGACAAAAAGTCTAAAACCATCACATGGGGTGTTAAGGCGGATACAAAATTACTTGGTTTGATCGATGTTAAAGATGGAAAAGAAAAAGGCTTTGAGATCGATTTGGCTAAGGCTCTTACTAAAAAGATGCTCGGTAAAGATGCAACGGCTAAGTTTGTTACCGTTACATCGCAGTCACGTATTCCACTGTTGAAGAACGGAAACATTGATGCCATCATCGCTACAATGACCATAACGCCTGATCGTAAGAAGACGATCGACTTTTCTAACTCATATTTTGATGCTGGACAATCGATCCTTGTCAAGAAGGGTTCTGCAGTTAAAAAGGTTCAAGACTTAAACAACAAAACCATTATCGGTGTTGTAGGTTCTAACTCAGTTCAAAATGTTAAGAAGTTTGCTCCAAAGGCGCAAGTACTTCAATTACCTGATTATGCACAGGCATTAACAGCACTGAAGTCTGGCCAAGGAGATGCATTGACAACTGATAATGTAATCTTAGCTGGTATGGCAGTCAATAATCCTGGCTATGAGCTGACTGGTAAGGCCTTCACGACTGAACCTTATGGTATAGGTATCAACAAGGGTCAAGGAGACTTCAAGACAGCTTTGAACAAAGCACTTGAGGAAGTTCAATCTGACGGAACTTATAACAAGCTTATTCTCAAATGGTTTGGTAATGTTCCTGGATTCAATTACAAGGAGGTGCTAAGGAAATGATAAAATTACTAACAGATAATTGGCCAGCCTTTATTTCAGGATTTGGATGGACTGTTTTATCCAGTGTCTTGGCACTGTTCTTCAGTTTGATTATTGGATCCCTCTTCGCGATCCTAGAGGTTATGCCTAGTAAAGTAGCTCGTGTAATAGGTAATGTCTACGTGGAGATATTCCGTAACATTCCGTTATTAGTTATCACAATGTTCTTTTACCTAGTAATTCCGTTGTATATTGTGAAGATCAATGGATTCACTGCCGGAACTATCGGGTTAACGATCTATACATCGGCTTTTATTGCCGAAACAGTTCGTGCTGGTATTAATTCAGTTGACCTTGGTCAAATGGAAGCTGCTCGTGCGCAAGGTATGACATTTTGGCAGGCTATGAAAAATGTTGTCCTACCACAAGCCTTCAAGTTAGTTATTCCACCTCTTGGTAATCAATTCGTTAACTTAGTTAAGAATTCATCAGTTCTAGCCTTTGTGGCTGGATTTGACTTGATGTATCAAGGTAATGCGATTGCGTCACAGACTTTTGATACTGTTAATACATATGTAGTTGTCGGTTTGTTCTACTTAGTTATTACATTGCCGATCAGTTATTATATGCAACATTTAGAAAGAAAATTAGCTTAGGAGGGGAATGCATATGCAAAATTGGATAGACGCTTATTCATGGATCAATATACGATTCCTGCTCCAAGGCTTATGGGTCACAATATTGATCTCAGTTGTTTCAGTAATATTGAGTTTCATTATTGGTTCAGTCTTAGGAATTATCAGATATGCGAAGATTCCGTATTTATCAAGAATCGTCGGATACATTATCGATGTTATTAGAAACTTGCCATTGCTGTTGATAATCTTCTTCACGTACTTTGGATTACCAGCCTTTGGTTTCAAGCCAGATACGATCCCAGCAGCTATTTTAGCCATGACAGTCTTTGAGTCTACTATGATTGCTGAGATCATCAGGTCAGGTATATTGGCTGTTGATATTGGTCAGATGGAAGCATCTCGTGCTATGGGGATGAAGCTAGGACAGGCAATGTGGCATGTTGTATTGCCTCAAGCTTACAAAAAAATGATCCCAGCATTAGTTAGTCAATTTATATCCTTGATCAAGGATACTTCACTGGCCACAATCATCGTTGTGCCAGAATTGATGCAACACGGTCAAGTCGTCTATGGACAAGATCCTAACTACATCATTCCAGTCTTTGTAGCGATGGCTATTATGTACTTTGTAGTTTGTTATGCATTGTCATTGTTATCTAAGTTTATTGATAGAAGAATGGCTTAAACTTTTTAGAATGCTTATAGCATTCTATTAAAAAAAACAAAGATTAGAAATAAATTAGAAAAATGGCTTGACTTATAATTTAATTACTGATAATATTCAAGTCAATTAAATAAACAAATATAAGTGTCTGAATCAAGTAGTACTGCATCTGTGCGTAAGAAAGCCGGTGGTTGATGTGAACCGGTCAGGGTGTATGTTATGAAATACCAGACATGACTTGGCTTTTCCAAGCGGGTAAAGAGAACCGTTACTTCTCGAGAGTGGAGGATATTTTATCCTCAAGCTGGGTGGTACCACGGTTTATTAGTCGTCCCTGTTGCGTAAGCAATAGGAACGACTTTTTTTATACCTTAAAATTGGAAAGGACAATGATTATGAATAATACATCTGGTGGCAATCCTCGATATTGGAGCAATTAACAAATTCGATAAAATATGAGGAGATTAATTATGAAGAATAAAGTGAGTTTTAAAGAGTCAATTTCAATTTTGGTAGTAATGTTATTAATCTTAGGACTAGGTGTTATCAAGTTTGGTCTTTCACCACAAACACCAGTGTTAGTAGTAATCGGTTTGTTAGTTCTTTGGAGTAAGATTCGTGGTAGTAGTTGGGATGATATTCACGGTGGTATCATCGACGGTGTCAAAAACGGGATCGTCCCAATATTTATTTTCATATTGATCGGTGCTTTGATCGGTACATGGATTGCGGCAGGAATCATTCCATCTATGATGGTTGCCGGATTCCACATGATCTCAGTTAAATGGTTCGTTCCTTCAGTATTCTTAGTTTGTGCAATTATTGGTACATCAGTTGGTAGTGCTTTTACAATTATTTCAACACTTGGAATTGCGTTGTTTGGGATGGGTACAACGCTTGGTGTTAATCCGGCTTTAGTAGCGGGAGCAATTATTTCTGGAGCAATTTTTGGAGATAAG
Organism: Companilactobacillus allii; assembly: GCF_001971585.1. Classification (NCBI taxonomy): domain Bacteria; kingdom Bacillati; phylum Bacillota; class Bacilli; order Lactobacillales; family Lactobacillaceae; genus Companilactobacillus; species Companilactobacillus allii. The sequence goes on from NZ_CP019323.1 coordinate 724,478, forward strand.
ACTTCACCACTTTCAGATTCAACTAACTTGGCTTCAGCAATTGCTGAAGATGACTTGTTCGCACATATCAAAAACCTTATGTGGACTACGATTCCAGCTTTCTTGATCTCATTAGTTCTTTACACAATTCTTGGTAATACAGGAACTAGTGCAAATATGTCAAATATTGATACAACACTTAATGTTTTGAATAGTCACTTTATAATTTCATGGTGGGCAATTTTGCCAGTAGCATTGTTATTCATCTGTGCCATAGCCAAAATTCCAGCCATTGCTACTTTGATCTTGAATATCACCGTTACAGTAGGGATGATATTTATCCAAAAACCTGGTACACCAGTTAAAGATATTGCCGGTTTCATCGAAAATGGATTTGTTTCAAAAACTGGTAACGCCGCAGTTGATGCATTACTTACTCGTGGAGGAATCACTTCCATGATGGGTACAGTTTCATTGATCTTTTTAACATTGTCACTAGGTGGTCTCTTGATGAAGTTTGACGTTATTCAGACAGCTATGACACCACTAACTGCAAAGTTAAAGACCCCAGGAGCCGTTGTACTTGCTACGATCCTTTCTGGTATTGGTGTTAATGTCTTTGTTGGTGAACAATACCTTTCAGTTATTCTTCCCGGTAAAGCTTTCAAAGAAGCATTCAATAAACGTGGACTAGATAATTTAGCTTTGAGCCGTGTACTTGAAGACGGTGGTACCGTAATTAATTACTTGATTCCTTGGGGTGTTGCAGGTGCATTCGCAGCCAATACACTTGGAGTTTCAACACTTGAATTCCTACCATTTTGTTTCTTTAGCTTACTTTCACCAGTCCTATCGATCATCAGTGGATTCACTGGTATTGGATTGAAACGTATTGATAGTAAGAAAAAATAAGTTTCAGATAAGACAGATGCAGTTACTGCTTAGAGAGTGTGACAAAACACGTTCAGCTTTCGAGTATAATGTAAAATAAGTAGATATTCACGTAAGTGGATGTCTACTTATTTTTGATTAAACGGAGAAGGCTGTGTTTTGTCACACGTTTTCACTGCAAGTTTGAGTAGAAAAAAAGTTAAGCTACAATCCTATTTTTTTAGACAGAAAAAATTATTACCACACGTTTTCATTAAAATTTCTTCGCACTACAAAACTTTTTTTCGACTTTTTTGACCTTACAAAATTGTAAGGTCAAGTAAGACAAATCCCACTACAAAGCCATTTATTGATATTAAAATATTAATAGGAATATTAATGAGCTTTTTACAAGTGGGGGAAAAGTATGAAAAGAATCAAAGTTATTATTTGGGGAATTGCAGTAATTATGCTTGGCATCACTTTGTTTGTGGTCCTTGGTAAGGAAAATTCTACTGATAAGCCAAAATATACGACTTATACAGTAAAAACTGAGAACACAAGATATTTTAATGGGGTTGTTCAAGAGGATCAAAAACAAGCTGTATCCCAAGATGTTAAGTCAGCAGACGAAACTCTAGTAGCTAGCTATGTCAATAGTGGGGATCCAGTTACTAAAGGGGAGACTCTATTTTCCTTTTACAACGATATGACGTCTGAAATAAACGGAGTTAATCTAGAGATCAAACAGGCTCAGTTGACGATTCAGGAATTGAACAAGACAACTGATAAAAATACAGATTATCAAATTGAGTTGGCTAAGGATCAAGAAGCTCTGAATGACGCTCAGGATAAGTTAAACAAATTGAATAAGGAACAAAATCGTGTAGTAACTGCTCCAATCAATGGAACTTATTACGAAAGTGCTGGACACAGTTATATTTATGGGTCTCCCATTATTGTAGGAAATGTTAATGAGTTCAGTGTTGATAAGATAAAACTTGGTAAAGAAGTCAGCGTTATAAAAAATAACGGCAAGAAAATCACTGGTAGCTACACAAAAAAGGACAGTATTCCATACAACAATGGTGCTGTGTCATATTATCACTTCCAAGTTAGTACAGATGAAGAGTTACCATATGGTATGCATGTCCAAATCAAGAATCAATCCAAAGGATATAAGATCCCAGAAGCTGCTGTAAAATCTGGTGATACTGTTTATCTAGTTAGGAATGGTAAAAAGCATGAAAGAATTCTTAATCTAACTAAGAGTGGCCATTATTATTATGCTAAAGAAGGAATCAAGGCTGGCGACAAGCTAGTCTTGTTCTAGGCGGTGAAATATGCTAAAAGTAAAAAATGTTGGGAAAGCATATCGGGATTTTGTGGCTTTAGAAAATATCAACTTAGAAGTTGCTGACGAGGAATTCTTGGCAATTATGGGTCCATCTGGATCAGGTAAATCAACGCTCATCAATATCTTGGGATTATTGGATCAAAAGTATAGTGGTGAGTATCTTTTGAATGATGAAAATTATAAAAAGACAAATGATAATCTGTTGTCTCAGATACGTGGTGACAAATTAGGGTTTGTCTTTCAAAATTTCAAACTATTAACAACATATAGCGTTTATGAAAATATTGAAGTCCCATTAATTTATAGTAAAAAGAAACAGAAGAACAAAAAAGAGCTGATTGAAGATGTCATTAAAAAAGTCGGATTATCCGGTAAAGAAAAGAATCTTCCTTCAGAATTATCAGGTGGCCAGCAACAACGTGTGGCAATAGCACGTGCCATCGTTAATCATCCCAAGTTGATTATTGCAGACGAACCAACCGGAGCACTGGATACGAAGACTAGTAGTGAGATCATGGATATATTCACTAAACTCAATCAAGATGGTACAACTATTATCATGGTCACTCATGACGAAGAAGTCGCACAATATGCAATGCGTACGGTTTACATTCGTGATGGCCATCTATATAACGATGAAAAGAGTGTGAAGAAGAATGTTTGATAAATTTTCGATCGCACTGAAATCAATCGGTAAAAATAAGAACCGTAATTTTCTAACTATGCTAGGTATTATTATTGGTATTTCTAGTGTTATTTGTATCCTAGCTATCGGGGATGGATTTACACATCGAATCAATACCGAAAGTGGCGGTCATAACGATAAAAATCGTTTCAGCTTAGATTACACACCGAAAGCTGCCGATGAGAATACTAATAATGGCTTTACTAATAATGATGCTTATATTTTGGAGAATATATCTGGAGTTGATCATGTCAAACTGACCAGTAGTTATGGAGACTCTGACGGTAGTGTAAGTTATAACGGTAAGAAAACGACAATGTCTCTGAATAAGGCGCCTAAAAAATTGAAGTTGTCTAAGGGTAAAGTCAATTCACTAGATCCAGATGACCCAAGTGGCGTGTTTATTTCTAGTGATTTAGCAAGTCGCTTATTCAAGAACAAGTCACCTTTGAATAAGGCCGTAATAGTTAGCGACAATACCTTCATAGTCAAAGGTGTTTATCGTATAGGTGATATGGAATACAAGCCAGATATGTATGTTTCAAAGTCAGTCTTCAAAGAACTGTTCGCGGATCAAATAATTCAAGATGAAGCCAAGATATACGTAACTAGTTCAGCGAATAAGAAAAAGATCGGTAAAATTGCGGTCGAAAAAATGAAGAAGTTTGGTGAGAATAAGCAGACAGGTAAGTATAAAGTATTGAAGCCTGATGCAATGACCAAGTCATTTACTAAGATATTGAATTACGTGACATACTTCGTTGCCTTTGTGGCTGGAATATCTTTGTTGATAGCCGGAATAGGCGTTATGAACGTTATGTATATCACTGTTTCAGAGCGTCGCAAGGAGATTGGGATTAGACGTGCTTTTGGGGCAACATCAAGTGATATAAGGAACCAATTCTTAATTGAAAGTGTTGTTTTGTGTATGATAGGTGGAATTGTTGGTATTCTAATGGGGTATTTATTCGTATCACTGATCAATCTGTTCTTACCTTTTAAAGCGATAATCACTATTTATGCAGTGATCATATCACTTTCAGTTTCAACAGCAGTCGGATTGGTATTTGGTTACATACCATCTAACAAAGCTGCCAAATCACCATTAGTTGGACTACTTAAGGAAGAATAGGGGGAAGAAACTATGAAGAATTTGTATAGATTAGATAGATTAACACTCTTTGCGTTATTTTTGATTTACGCATTCAGTGGAATAACAGCCATGGTTTTGGCAAACGAAGCAACACCAGAAATGGGTAGAGTTATGGAACTAGTTGTTTATGTCGTTGGATTAATAATCGGATTTGTGATCTATTATGGAATCATGTATTTGATTTTGAAAAATAGTGAGTTTGATTTCCAAAAAACTATCTTCGTTAACATTGCTATAGGATTGATAGTCGTAGCATTGTTGTCAGGAATAGTTGGAGCAATCACCAATAAAGGCTTGAATATTTGGGTAAAAGTTATTGTTGGATTATTGGGTAACGGACTTACAATAGCGCTTAATTGGAAGTATTTACAAGTTTCACAGAGTAGTAAGATCAAAGTTAGTATATTGAGTGTTTTGAGTTTTTTTGTTTCAGTTATATAAGAAGAGCGCACCAAATCGCGGTAATTCCCGAGCATTAACATAATATGGGGAGCCATTCACGAATGTGAATGACGCCCTATATTACGTTAAGCGGAAGAAATTGAGATTTGGTGCGCGTTTAAGCCGCAAGTTTGAGAAGCAAACAAGAGGAGCACTAGTGGTTTGAAGTAAAGACAAAGAGTACATTTATAAACCGCTTACAAAAATGATGAAAAAGTGAATGAAAAATCTGGTATAGTATTTATATAAGATTTTTAAGAATTATTCAAACAAAAATTTAAATAACAAATAAAAATCATCATTGTGGCGGTGGTGTAGGGGTGCTATGAGAAAGCTTCTGGGGATTATAGCGGTACTTTTAGCAGTCGGTACGTTGATAAGTTGTAGTAGCAGTGTGAACAAGGCTTATAGTAGTAAAACCGGCAGTGCACAAACAGTTGTTAGGAACAGAGTTGAGATCAATCAAACAAAATGGAATAAGGAAATCAGTGCCGCAAACGTAGAATATCTACCTAGCGACACTGATTTTGATGAAGTCTTTCCAGAAACATGGACCGACCTCAAGAAATCCAATAGCTTCATAATTGAAGGTACCGTACTTAACTATGAAAAAATGAGAGATACTTTGAAAGTTGAAAGTAAGATAACTATACATGTTGATAAAGTCATATATGGCAACAAGGTTCTTGAAAATCAGAATATCGTAACGGTTGTGCCTACTGGATTCTCAACATCAAAAGGAACCGATGACAATACTAAAAAATCTGAACAGGTCCTATATAAGAAGACCAGTTTCCCATTACCGAAGATCGGTTCCAAAGTCATAACTGGCTTGAAGTCCAATGAAGAACGTTATGAGGACAATCCAGCACTAAAGAAATCAATGATAAAATACGGACTGGATGGTAAAGATGCTTATTTAATAGCAATGCCAAATTACAATTTTTGGGTACAAAACAGTGATAATAAGTACGTGATAAATAATCTAGATATTCGTAATATGAAGAAATCCAATCCTAATTATGGGAAAGTATCTGAATTGTTTGATTTAACAGATAAGTTGAATAGAGTGTGAAAAAGCACGTTCAGTTTTCGAGTATAATCGCAAAGAAGTCGGAATTCACGCAAGTGAATATCGACTTCTTTTGATTAAACGGAGAAAATTGTGCTTTTTCACACGTTTTCGCAGCAAGTTTGAGTATAAAAAAGTCATGTCACAATCCTTTTTTTATTAAACGGAAAAAGTTGCGCTTTTTCACACGTTTTCACAGCAAGTTTGAGTAGAAGCAAAGTTTTGTCACACCCAACCTATCTTTACAAAAACAAAATTAAAAACTATAATATTACAAAATATCTAAATATATTATAGAATAATTAGAAAAAGAGGGAGGGAATTGTTTTGGATGTGGATGAATTCATCACGAGCCATACTACTAAGTTTGTTGAATTGTTCAAAGAACTGATCAGTGATAAAGGTATCAGTGCTACTGGAGAAGGAATTAATGAGACAGTGAATTTCTTGACGGGTACGCTTGAAAAATTGCTTGGTGCTAATGTCGAAGTGATTGAGACTGCTGGATCACCAACAATTCTGGCTGATATCAAGGGGAATGCTAGTGAAACGGTCTTATTCTATGGACATTATGACGTTATGACGCCGGGGAATATTGAAGATTGGCACACTGATCCATTTGTTTTGACCGAAAAAGATAATCGATTCTTTGGTCGCGGTGTTGGTGACAATAAAGGACAGTTACTCGCACAAATACTGGGGATGTACTCTTACAAAAAAGTTAATGGAAATTTTCCATTCAACATCAAGTTTTTGATCGAGGGCGAAGAGGAACAAGGTAGCAAGAATCTTCCAATTACGGTTAAGAAATTAGCTGATAATAAGTTGAAAGACGTCGATTTTGCAATTGTAGTTGATGGATCATTCAACCAATCAGGTCAACATGTATTAAGGCTGGGCAATCGTGGCGCACTAGGATTTGAGATTACTGCCACAACCGGTACTCAAGATAATCACTCTGGTAATCTGGGCAATATCATGCAAAATCCTATCTTAGTACTGATGGGTGTAGTCCAAAAAATGTACGATTTGAAGAATAAGAAAGTCTTGATCCCGAATTATTATAGAGGGGTCAACAAACCAGATGCAAAAGAAATTGCATGGATGAAAAAATTACCATTTGATAAAAGTTCCATCACTGAACAAACCGGTGTAAAAACTTTGCCAGCAACTGGTTTAGAATATTATGAAAAGTTAATGTTCCAACCGACTTTCAATATCGCTGGGATCAACTCTGGTTATAGTGAGAAGGGAATCAAGACGATTATTCCTAATCAAGCCATCATGAAGTTGGATCTACGTTTGGTTGGTGATCAAGATGTCTATGCTATTAAAAAATCAATCGATGAATTGTTAGAGACAGAAATTAACAGTGGATTAATTAAGATCAATTACTTAGTTACAGTTCCACCATGTAAGACAGATTCAAATAATGAACATATCGCAAGTATTGTAAAAGCAATCAAGGCAGCAACTGGATCTGACCTAATTGAACCGGTAATGCCCGGGACAGTTCCAAACTACGTGTGGGGTGACATTCTAAAGGTCGACTCCTTCACGATACCGTATGCTAATTTTGATCAACATAATCATGCACCTAATGAGAATCTGACGCAGAGTGCCTTTTATAGCGGGATCAAAACCACTTATGAATTGCTTAATAGTATATAATTAATGCCAGTTTACGGAATGTATTGGAAATAAAAGGGTTTAAAGTGAACATAGTAAAATAAAAGAACTATAATGAACTTGTACTAATCAGAAAGGAAGATTAATTATGGCTGTAGAAGTTGGAAAAACAAGTTTATTAGATAAAAACATGAAAGATGTCTTCGATTGGAGCGATTCAGATATGCCTGTACGTGACGCTATCTGGGATCATTTCATGGAGGCAACAAATCACAGTACTGATAAGACTACAGAAGAAGCAAAGAAGTATGATGACATGGCTGAAGCAGATCTAAAACCAGCAGTTGAGAAATTGTTGAAAAAATAACAATAATATTTGAAATGAAAAAAGCAGGCTAGTTAGCCTGCTTTTTGCGTCTCTATATTAATTGTTCATTAATTGGTTCAGTAGTTCCTTGGCGGATTCATGCAGGCTGTCCTTGGATTTGTCATAACCCAAGTGAGTATAGATCTCACCAACATAAACATTGTTCTCATATAGCTTGTTGAAGACCTTATCAATGATTGGACGAGTTCTTGCTTCTTCTTGAACTGGGCCAAATGGATTGGCGAAGAAAGTAGTACTCATACCAACTTCATCAGTTGTTCCAAGCGCCTTTCTTTTACCGGCGATGAAGGTTGCTTTAGCATGGTCTTCATCAGGAAATTGATGTAGTCCGATTTGAGCATCATAGTTATTGGCATAAACCCACATATCGATACTGTGATGATCGATAACTCGCTTGTATGTATTGGCTGGCAAAATAACACGAGCATTCTTCAATTCAGGATTCAAGTAGATACCACGATCCATATTGTTAAAGGCGACTGAACTACTTAGATCATCCAGTCGAACGAAGGCACCAGTTTCAGTTCCTTGTGCATAGAGATTGCCATCTTTATCAAATGCAAAACTACCCATATCATCAAAAATCGTTTCAATATCAATGATCTTGTCGTCAGCGATTTCTTGCAGAGCTTCAATAGATTCAGACTTTCCGGCACCAGAGTCACCGAAGAAGACAACTGACTTTGTTTTTCCATTTGAAAAGCTGATACGGACCATTGAACCGTGGATAGGTAAACGGTCCTCATAAATCATATGTAAGTTGTGAAGTGTCAGGCACATCTTCTTCATATAACCAAAGTAAGTAGTCTTGTCGTTGTATGGAACTTCACCGACCCAGATGTCATTTGCTTCATCGTGATAATAATGACAAACGTCACCTTCTGTTTCATCTAATCCAAATAATAGGATCTCATCAGGCTTTTGGCCTTTGATACTTTCTTCATCAGCGACGTCAAACAAGTTGGCTAGAGCGACACCACTTACGAAGTAATCACGGTGGAAGTAGATATAAGCAAGGCTTTCACCAATGTGGGCTGGGAAACAGAACCATTCATTTTGTTTACCATCGAATTTAGCAATAGGGTTATTTTCAACGGCACTGAAAACACCTTCACGTTTGTTTGATTTAGTGTGCATCATCATTGGTGGACGTAACATTAATGTATCTAGGAAACGGATACTTTTGAGGCTTTCATAACCAGCTGGTGTTGGCCAGTCGATCGATTGTGTAAGCACACATGCGTTAGTACCAGCATTGACTTGACGATATGTACGATTTGAGAATCCTTGAATTTTTTCTTCAACTGCACGATATAGGTTAATGACAGTTTCGTTAAAGTGATTATCAATGTCCATGAAATTACCAGTGACAATATCACTGTTATGTTTGTTGATTAGAGAAACTCTGAAGTATGAACGATAAAATGAATATAAATCTTCAATACTTGCAAGAATTTGTTCACGATCATATTTTTCATAAACATCTTTGTTATCAATTAAGATAGCCTTGAGAGTTTTGATGTAATCTTTGGGATTGATTCCCTCATAGCTATTAGTCAATGATTTTTGACTTTCTTCTAGATATAGTTTAACTAAATCTGAGAATCCTTGGCTATTGATTAGTTGGAATATATCTTGAATGTATTCCTCGTTATAGTTGATAACTGCGACTGAACGATCAGGGTTCATATAAAACGCGTCTGATTCTACAGCTTTTGATGTTTTAAACATGTATATAAGTTCTCCTTTCAATTTAGGGCTTAAATAACATTCTAAAACATTTTGGGTAAAATTTACATATGAAATTAAATAAAAATTAGAATATTTTAATTAAACATTTCAAAAGTTAGATTAGAATAAAATGAAAGGGCTTTACTTAGTGCGACATGAGATATGGACAAAACGTCTGTTGCGTATAGGGCTTAGGAGCTTATTTTATTAAATAAATAGAATTATTTATAAAATGATTTTATAATTTAAATTAAAAAGGTTGTAATCAAAATTTAATAATGCTATATTAATACCCATAACACGAGTGATCAGTAGTTCAGTTGGTAGAACGCTTGACTGTTAATCATGAGGTCGCTGGTTCGAACCCAGCCTGGTCAGTAAAGGGAAGTCCACAGTGAGTGGACTTCTTTTTTTCTTTTTTAGTTTAATTGAGTGGGGATGAAAATATGGGAGATATCAGTGCATCCGCTGAAATACCCAAAGCACCAAAGAAAAAGTTCAGATTGAGGATGCCGGGTGCGTTTGCAATGTTGTTTATTCTAACAATATTTGCCGTTATAGCGACCTGGATCATTCCAGCTGGAGCGTATTCCAAAATGGTGTACACAACAAACTCCGAGTTAAAAATAACTAGTCCTAATGGAAACGTAACACACGTTCCTGCCACACAAAAGGAGCTAGATAAACTCGGTGTCAAAATAGATATCGATCAATTCACATCTGGTAGTATTAGTGATGCTGTATCAGTTCCCAATACTTATCAAAGGTTGAAGCAAAAGCCTGCACATATCGGTGCAATTACTGAAAGTATGGTTAACGGTGTGATTGAAACCGTTGATATAATGGTATTCATTTTTGTATTAGGTGGATTAATCGGAGTAGTTAAGGCAAGTGGAGCCTTTGAGTCAGGCTTGATGTCACTGACTAAGAAAACTAAAGGCCATGAGTTCTTATTGATATTTACCGTGTCAATTCTGATGATATTAGGTGGAACATTTTGTGGAATTGAAGAAGAGGCCGTCGCTTTTTATCCGATTCTAGTTCCAATATTTATTGCGATGGGTTATGACTCGATAGTATCTGTTGGAGCAATATTCTTGTCGAGTTCAATTGGTACTTGTTTCTCAACTATCAATCCTTTTTCGGCGGTCATTGCATCTAATGCTGCTGGTATTCCCTTTACAGAGGGACTGAATTTCAGAATCATGGGCTTGATCGGTGCGACTATATTCATAGAATTATATTTGCATTGGTATAGTAAAAAGGTGAAGGACACACCTAAGTTCTCTTATACATATGACGATCATGAATCATTTAATAATATGTTTTCAGTTGAATCAGATGATGATAAGAAGGGTATTAAGATTCCTTTCACTTTACGTAAGAAGATTATTTTGATCCTTTTTGTTATCGCCTTTCCAATTATGGTTTGGGGCGTTATGTCAAAGGGATGGTGGTTCCCAACTATGGCGTCATCATTTTTATCCTTTGCAATTATCATCATGTTCCTTACTGCAACTGGTCGTTATGGTATTGGTGAGAAGGGTGTAGTAGATGCCTTTGTTAACGGGGCATCTAGCCTGGTTGGCGTTTCATTGATCATTGGATTAGCACGTGGTATCAATATTATTTTGAACAACGGTTACATATCTGATACCATCTTGCAATTCTCATCTTTATTGGTTAAAAATGTAAGTGGACCAATTTTTATTATTATTTTAATGTTTATTTTCTTTGTTCTGGGATTCATTGTCCCATCTTCATCTGGATTGGCAGTGTTATCCATGCCTATATTTGCGCCATTAGCTGATACAGTTGATATACCAAGATTCGCTGTTGTTACGGCCTATCAATTCGGTCAGTATGCCATGCTTTTCTTAGCACCTACTGGCCTGGTTATGGCTACACTACAAATGCTTGATATGAAATATTCACATTGGTTCAGATTCGTTTGGCCGGTTGTAGCCTTTGTATTAGTATTTGGTGGTTTTATATTGATTATGGAAGTTGTTTTATCTTAATTGGTAAAATGTAATTATGAAATTATAAAGGAGACACCTGATATATGATAAATAGACCTTTAATAAGTATTACAAATGTTATTTGGAGCTTTGATAGTAATTCTGAGTCATTGGTAATCCTACTTTTAAAACGTTCTCAAGATCCATATAAGGGTAAGTGGGGACTTCCCATGACTTATTTACGTGAAGATGAAAGTGCTGATAAAGCATCGCTACGATTAGTTCGAGAAAAGATTGGTGTTGATCTTCCAACGTTTAATACTGAACAATTGATGACATTTACTAACGTTAATCGTGTCGTTGGTGAACGTGCTTTGTCATTGACATATATGATCTATCTACCCAATATGCCAGAATTAGTTGCTGGATATGGTGCAGATGATGCCCGTTGGTTTAAGGTTTCAAGTGGAGTAGACAATTACAGTCTCAGCAATGGAGATATCAAGTTTGAAACTTTATCAGAAAGTATCTCTGAAGAAGACTTCTACATGAATTCAAAGAAGACGATGGTTGCTGATCATGAGTTGATATTGCGTTCAGCATTTACACGTATTCGGAATCGTTTGGATTATAAACCAACGATTTTGTTGGTACTCGGTTCAGTCTTCACACTTCGGCTCGCTAGAATCATTTATTCAATATTCTTACGAATACCGGTTGATGAAATTGACAATTCAAATTTCAGAAAGACACATGGGCACATGTTTTCTGACATGGGATATTCACATAAATCTCAGTCAGGACGTCCCGCTAAAATCTATCAGTTGAAATAAGCTTGACATCGATTAATAGTTGATGTTAAGCTTTTTTTGTCCTTTAAAGGTATTATCTACTTAAATCAATATATTGGTTTTTAGATACAAAATTATTGATATTCCGGAATATCAATTAATCATGAAATTAAAGGGGAAAAACATGCAAGATATGTTGGAGCAAACAGTTACCAAACAAGGCAAGAAATTGCTACTTGTAGTAGGAACTGCCTGGTTATTTGATGCGATGGATGTCGCATTATTATCGTTTATTATGCCATTGATCAAAGTACAGTGGAATTTGTCACCGTCCCAAATTGGGTACGTTAGTTCAGTTACGTCACTTGGTATGGTATTTGGCTCGATTATTTGTGGTTACATGGCGGATAAATTCGGCCGTAAAAATGTAATGATAGTAACATTGATGGTATTTTCAATTGGAAATTTGCTATTGGCGTTTACAACTAATGTAAATCAATTCATGCTTATTAGATTTATCACTGGTATAGGACTTGGTGGTGAACTTCCAGTAGCAGCGACTATGTTGGCTGATAATTTTAAAGGTAAGACTCAAGCCAAGATGCTGATTATGGCTGATAGTTTTTGGGCGATCGGTTGGATTCTGGCTTCGGTTATTTCAACGATCATAACACCTATGTATGGTTGGAGAGTGACGGTTATTGTTACTTTCTTTGTATCACTATATGCATTTGTTATGCGTCGTCATTTACCAGAAAAGTACGAAAAAAAACCAAAAACTAGCTTGCGTATACAGTTTGCTGGAATATTTAATCAGCAACATTTAGGTAAAACACTAGCATTCAGCTTTTTATGGTTCGTTGTAATGTTCTCTTATTACGGGATGTTTCTTTGGTTACCAAGTGTCTTGGTAATAAGAGGCTTCTCTATTATTCATAGTTTTGGTTACACACTATTGATTAGTTTGGCCCAGTTACCCGGCTACTATTTGGCAGCATGGTTGATGGGTAAAATCAGTCACAAGACAATATTAGTATTTTATTTATTAGGTACTATCGTCAGTGCATTTGTCTTTGGTATAGCGAATAGTGTGCCAGTTTTACTATCCAGTGGAGCCTTTTTATCCTTCTTTAACCTAGGTGCATGGGGGACATTGATTGCCTTTACACCAAGCCATTTTGCACAAGAGTATCGTGGTATGGGAGTAGGATTCTCACAATCAATTGGACGTATCGGAGCTACACTTGGACCTTATCTGATTGGGATATTGATTGGGATGGGATTTGGCATCCCGGTAGTATTTTCAATGTTTGTTGTAGCACTTATTTTAGGAGTTGTTGTTTTGATCTTTGGAACATCAGAAACATATTAGAGCGTAACAACACGCGAATAATTTCCGAGCATTAACTAAAAGGGTTCTAGTATTCACAAAGTGAATGCTAGAACCCTTTTAATTAAGCGGAAGAAATTGCGTGTTGTTACGCGTTTGCGAAGCAAACAAGAAGAGATAAGTATACAGTCAGAAAGGAATGACCATAACTAACTAGAGGGAATTACACATTATTCTCCAAGAATCTGATTATAACCAGTAACACGATTGAATCCATCATCACGTTCAAGCATTGTCAAACTAGAATTCCTTGGACTTTGAGTAATGTCAAAGTTCCCAGCGTTATAACGGTCAGTGATTGATCGAATGGTAGTTCCATGTGAAACTAATAGGATCTTATCGCCATCGTGGGCAATTTTATCGATTCTTTCGAATCCACGATTAATACGAGTCCAGTATTCTTCAGCATTTTCAGCATCGTGAAAAGGATCGGCTTCTTTCATAAAGTCCTTTGTAGCATCTAACCCATGTTTTGCAATAATGTCACTAAATGTTGAAGCACCATGAGGTTGACCCACCATGAACCATGCTTCTGGTGAATTCATTCCTTCAAAGTAGCCGTAGAATTGTTCTCTGAATTCCATTAATTTTTGAGGTGTTATTTTATCGTGATTAACGTTTTCGTCAACAATTAATTTACAAGTATCGATTGCTCGGCGTGCATCAGATGAAAATGCAGCAGCAAAATTAACACTTTTGAGTGCTTTAGCGGCAACTTTAGCACCCTCTATACCATCTGGAGCAAGTGGTGTATCGGACCAGCCTTGCATTTTATTATAGCGATTGAACCATGTTCTACCATGTCGCACCATGTAAATTTGATATTTTGCCATATGTTCCTCCTCAAATTCTTTTTTACTATAATTATTCTACTATAACAAGCCATAATTTTAGAGTTTTTGACCTTCTTTGTGTAAAGTTAAAGGTAATGGAGGTATTTATATTATGAAGATTGCAATTATTGGTGCCAATGGTAAAGAAGGTTCTTTGATAGCTCATGAAGCAAGTAGTCGAGGGATCGAAGTTACTTCGATCGTTAGAAGTAAAGAGAAGTCAGTTACAGATGATTATTTGGTGCGTAACGTATACGATATTACAGCTGATGATTTGAAGGGATTCGATGTAGTAGTGGATGCATTAGGATTCTTTGGCGATAATGTTAAAGAATACGTTCCATCGACACAACACTTGATAGATATATTAAAGGATTCAAAGACAAGACTCTTAGTAGTTGGTGGTGCAGGTTCCCTTTACATCGATCCAGATCACTCTCAACAATTGTACCAACAAGCAGATTTCCCAGCTGCAGTTAAGCCATTGAGTGAACAAATGGGTAATTCATTAGACCTTTTGAAGAAGAGTGACATTAATTGGACTTATATTAGTCCAGCAGCTGATTTTGATTACAAAGCCAAACGTACTGGTAATTATATTGTTGCTGGTGAAGAATTCAGCTTTGACTCTGAAGGTAAAAGTAAGATCAGCTATGAGGATTATGCGATTGCAATGGTTGATGAAATTGAAAATGCAAAACACAAAAACGAAAGAATCAGTGTAAGGTGGTAGTCCAATGAAGATATTAGTAACATATATTAGCATGAGTGGTCGAAATGAGAAAATTGCTAAACATTTGGCAGACTATTTGGGTAAAGAGGCTGATGTTGATTTAGAACAGATAGTTGACACAGATGCATATTCACTGTCAGACTATGACGCCGTTATAGTGGAGTCTTATACGTATGGTGATGGTCAAGTTCCGGACGAAGCTCAAGACTTTTACGAGGATTTGGCTGACGTTGACTTGAAACGTACTAAATTTGCAGTTCTAGGTTCAAGTTCAAAGACACATATTCACTTTGGCCGTGCAGTGGATTATTTCACTATGCAATTGAATTCAAGCAATGGTGAGCAGGTCTCTGATTCAGTTAAGATCAATGAAGATCCTGATGAAGACGATATGTTACGAGTTGATCGATTAGGTGATTATGTTCTAAAGAGTTTGAAATAAAAATGGCGAGTGTTGGTTGACACTCTCTTTTTTTGCCTGAAAATATAAGTAATGGAGGTTTTTGTTATGACAGACTATAGGATTGAATCAGATACATTAGGAGAAGTTAAAATTCCATCGGATACGTTGTGGGGAGCCCAAACAGAGCGTTCGAGAAATAATTTTCCTACAGGTGAGAAGATGCCTTTGGTAATTATCAAAGCACTACTTCAAATCAAAAAAGCCGCAGCGAGTTCTAATAAAGAGTTGAAAGTGATCGATCCTTCAAAAGCTGATCTGATAGTTGAAGCCATTGATAAATTACTATCACTTAGCAATATTGATTTGAGAAAAGACTTTCCACTTGTTGTTTATCAAACTGGTTCAGGGACACAGACTAATATGAATACCAATGAAGTAGTCGCTCATATGGCCGCAAAGATTAATTCTGACATTGAGATTCTTCCCAATGATGATGTTAATAAAGGTCAAAGTTCTAATGACATCTTCCCAACTGCAATGAGTATCGTTGCATCAGTTGCGGTGAGTGATTTAGAGAAGTCATTACAACATTTGATTGATGAATTAAAAGTTAAACAAGAGAAGTATTGGAAGGTAGTAAAGATCGGCCGTACTCATTTACAAGATGCAACGCCGCTTACCTTTGGCCAAGAAGTCAGTGGCTGGGTAAGTATGCTAGAACATGATCTAATGTATTTAAAGAGCTTGGATCCAACACTTGGTGAATTTGCAATGGGTGGAACGGCTGTCGGTACAGGCTTGAATGCTGCACCTGGATTCGCAGATATTATTGCTAAGAAAATGAGTGATGTTTATGGTATCGAGTTTAGTGCTGATACTAATAAATTCTATGGACTATCAGCGCATTCTGGAATCAATGTGGTTCATGGTGCAATCAAAACTTTGGCAGCAGATCTAATGAAGATAGCTAACGACGTTAGATTCTTAGCAAGTGGTCCACGTTCAGGATATGGCGAGTTACATATTCCAGCTAATGAACCTGGGTCATCGATCATGCCCGGTAAAGTCAATCCGACGCAGGCCGAAGCTTTGACGATGTCGGCTGTACGTGTCATGGGTAATGATGTTGTGATAGACATTGCATCCAGTCAAGGTAATTTTGAATTGAACGTTTACAAACCAGTCATTATCAGTACATTCTTAGAATCAGCTGAATTATTGACTGGTACTATGACAGGATTTGCGGACAAGATGATTCATGGTCTAAGTGTGAACGCCGATCGTATGGAAGAACTAGTCGACCAATCATTGATGACAGTTACTGCCTTATCGCCACATATCGGTTATCATGAAAGTGCAACTATCGCACAGACAGCAGAGAAAAATGGGACGACTCTTAAGGTGGCCGCAATTGAATCTGGGTTAGTGACTGAATCCCAGTTTGATGAATGGGTCGATCCATTAAAGATGACTAATATCTAATTAGAAAGTAGGGATTACTGTGGCAGATAAATTCAAATTTGAACCAACAAGTATTACGAAATTAAAAAGACATTATGACCTGATCATTATAGGTTCTGGTGGAACTGGCTTAACTAGTGCTATTCAGGCACATGAATTAGGATTGTCACCAGTTATCCTAGAAAAAATGCCAGCGATTGGTGGTAATACAACTCGTGCTTCTTCAGGGATGAATGCCAGTGAAACTTCAGTTCAGTTGGACCATAAGATTGTTGATAGCATGGATGATTTCTATCACGATACCTTTGTTGGTGGTGGGAAGAAGAACAATCCTGAATTATTGAGATATTTTACTACCCATGGAGCTTTAGCAATCGATTGGTTAGCACAGCACGGTATCAAGCTAGACGATTTGACGACAACAGGTGGGATGAGTGTTCTAAGGACACATCGTCCAAGTTCAATGGCACCGATCGGTGGATTTTTGGTCACTGAGTTGTTGAAGCAAGTGGATGCTGAGAATATTCCCTTGTTCACAAATGTCTTAGTAAAAGAATTGATCAAGTCTGATCAAAAAGTCTCTGGTGTGGAGATTGAAGTTGACGGTAATAAATCGACAATTACAAGTGATGCAGTTATTCTGGCTACTGGTGGTTTTGGGGCTAATCCTGAGTTATTAACAAAGTATCGCCCCGATTTGGCTGGTTATAAAACAACTAATCAACCCGGTGCTACTGGGGATGGGATTACTTTAGCTCAGTCAGTCGGTGCCAAATTGGTTGATATGGATCAGATACAAGTTCACCCGACAGTACAACAAGATACTGATCACCCATTCTTAATTGGTGAAGCAGTCCGTGGTGAAGGAGCAATTCTGGTCAATAAGTCAGCCAAGCGCTTTGTTAATGAATTGGACACTCGCAAAAACGTTACAGGCGCTATTGATGAGTTGAATGAAAAAGGAGCTTTTTTGATTCTTGATCAAGGAATAAGAGACCGTGTCAAGGCGATTGAATTCTACGACAAAGTCGGTCTAGTAGTAACTGGTAAGTCTGTTGAAGAGTTGGCTGAAAGAATCGGCTTAGATGCAAAATCCCTAGTATCGACAGTAGATGAATGGAACCAATCAGTTGATAAGCATAACGATACGCAGTTTAATAGGACAACTGGTATGGATCGTGATATTTCCAAAGGACCATTCTTTTCTATACATATTGCACCCGCAGTTCATTACACTATGGGTGGAGTTTCAATTGATTCTGATACACATGTATTGGATGAGAATGGAGCAATAATTGCAGGCTTATTCGCAGCTGGTGAAATTGCCGGTGGATTGCATGGGAATAATCGTATCGGTGGGAATTCCATTGCTGAAACGGTTGTCTTTGGTCGTCAAGCTGGGCAACAGGCCTTTAAGTTTATAGATGGTGAATGATAGATTTGGTTAAATCTGTAAGTAAAATATCGTAATTGGACATATAATGCCAATTACGATATTTTTTTATTGATTTTAATGTTCAGGGTACCTTTTTTGAATTAATAAAAGTATAAAATATTATGTATAAAATAAAACTAGTTGTATGACAATTTAAATGAAACCGTTGACATTGTTTATATGTCGGTTCTATAATGTGGCTATGGTTGTTATATGGATAGTACAAGTTGGTGAGAATGTTGAAAAAGCAGCCATTTTGGCAGTATGAACAAATTAGTAACGAGTTGATAAGACAAATCGAAAGTGGTGAGTTAGAGGTTGAATCAAAGTTACCGTCAGAGAAACAACTGGGAGAAGAATATCAGGTAAGCAGAATAACCGTCCGAAAAGCTTTGGCTGAATTAGAAGAAAAAAAATATATTGAAAAGAGGCAAGGACAGGGAAGTTTTGTTAGAGCTCAACGTAGTGATGATGTTGAAATTAGTTATGTTGATAACCCCAGTGTTCAATTACGTAATTTTGGTCATTCGGTATATATCGAGGTTCAACAATTTCAAGTACTAGTAGATGGTGAAGAACCAAACATTAGAAAAGTTATGCAAATAGGAGATAACGAATATCTGTATAAAATTAATCAAATATATCTTTCTGATCGTGAACCTTTAATACAAAGAACGACTTATTTACTATTTGAAGATTACCCGATGATAAAAATTAATGAGATTCAAAATTGTGAACTTATGCCAATGTTGGTACAAAGATACAATTTAGATCCTAAGTTACTTCATCATGAAATTAGTACTAGTGTTGATCAAATTCCGTCAAGATTAAAGGGATTACCCAGTACAGCACCTAGAAAATCTTATGTTGAAACAACCACTACTTATGTGAATGAAGAAGATCATATCAGCTATATAAGTACTGCCATAGCACCATCTGCATCCAAAGTTTTCTTTTTGAAGCAGAAATTAAGAGGAGGAAATAACATGTCAGAACCACATATTTTACTTACAAGAATAGATAACCGTTTAGTACACGGACAAGTTGGAGTGACTTGGACTAAAACACTCGGAGCTAATTTAATATTGGTCGCAAATGATGCTTCAGCAGAAGATACATTACAACAAAAACTTATGAAGAGTACAGCAGATTCATCTGGTGCACAAATCAGGTTCTTTACACTTCAAAAGACAATGGATGTTATCAGTAAGGCTGCAGATCGTCAAAAAATATTTATTGTTGTTAAGACTCCTGAAGATGTCCTAACTTTGGTTGAGGGTGGTGTTCCTATTAAAGAAGTTAACGTCGGAAATATGCATTTTGCTCCTGGTAAAGAAGAAGTAACTAAAAAAGTATATGTAGACCAAGATGACAAAGATGCACTTATGGGACTTGTAAATAAGGGATTAGATGTTTATATCCAAGATGTACCTGGAGAACATAAGACACAAATCAATTTTTAATCTTTCGTTATTAAATATTAATCATATAAGGGGGATTTAGAATGGCTATTACCATGGCTCAAGGACTTATGCTTGCAATTTTTGCCGCTATAGCAGGATTAGATTCATGGCTTGAAGTTCTATATATATTTAGACCTATAATCAGTTGTACAATAGCTGGATTGATTTTAGGAGATCTACAATTGGGTATTATTGCTGGTGGACTAACAGAACTTGCTTTTGCTGGTTTAACACCTGCAGGTGGTACACAACCACCTAACCCGGCTGTTTGCGGTATTATGACTGTTGTTATTGCACATACAACTAGCGTATCGCCAGCCACTGCAATTGGTTTATCACTTCCATTTGCTATGTTAATGCAATATATTTTGTTAATGTTTTATTCAATTTTCTCAGTATTTATGCCAATGATGGATAAAGCTGCTCAAGAAGCTGATACGAGAAAATTTTCTAGAATACCATATTTGATTATGGCTATTGTAACCATTTCATTCTTTGTAGTTATTTTCTTATCAGCATATGCTGCACAAACACCAATGGCTGCTCTAGTTAAAGCAATGCCAGTATGGTTGATCCATGGTTTTGAACTTGCTGGAGGTGCACTTCCTGCTGTTGGATTTGCAATGTTATTAAAAGTATTACTACGTGTCGAATATACACCATATCTATTGTTAGGATTTGTTGTTGCAAGTTTTATCAATTTCTCAAACGTTTTACCAGCCGCAGTTATCGGTATTGTGTTTGCAATGATTGAATTCTTCCGTGATAAGAAGAATAAGAAGTTGCAGGATCAAATTGATGAAATGAAAGAAAATGGAGTCAGTGGGGGTGAAGAAGATGGCATCTGATGTAAAACAAGACGATACAGATAAGAAACAAGGGAAACTGACTAGTCATGATATAACGATGCTAGGTCTTCGTTCATCACTTCTACAATCAGCTTTCTCGTATGAACGTATGCAAGCTGGTGGATGGGCATGGTCTCAAGTACCTATTTGGAAGAAAATCTTTGGAAAAGATAAAAAAGGTTTGTCCGAAGCTATGCAAGATAACATGGAATTCATTAATACTTCACCACCACTTGTTCCAATTTTGATGGGATTATTAACTAGTTTGGAAGAGGAACATGTTAACAGACAAACTATCAGAGGTTTAAAGAACGGACTATTTGGTCCAATGGCCGGTATTGGTGATGCCATTTATTGGTTCACAATCATGCCAATTATTGGTGGTATTGCCGCATCATTTGCTTCAAAGGGAAATATTTTAGGACCAATTATATTCTTCCTAGTTTATTTGGGAGTGTTCCTATGTCGTATACCATTTGCTCATTTAGGTTATAACTTAGGTGTTAAAGCAATTGATGTTATTCAGGATAATTCAGAGATTATCGCCCGTGTTGCTACAATTATGGGTCTAACGGTTATTGGAGCATTGATTAGTTCATATGTTGGACTGTCCTTAAAAGTTAAAATAGGTTCAGTTTCACTACAAAAGGATTTCCTAGATAAAATTTTCCCTAATATATTACCATTAGCATTCACTTTCTTCCTATATTGGATGTTGAAGAAGAAAGTTTCTCCAATTGTTTTGATTGCTATAGTATTTGTACTTTGTATTGTATGTTCATTCTTTGGAATTATGTAAAGGAGTAAATTCTAATGTCACATTTTCAAACAATTGTAACTGGTCATGGCAAATTTGCCACTGGATTCAAGGGAGCCATTGAATTACTTGCTGGTAAGCAAGATACAATGACATTTGTAGATTTTTCTGAATCGATGAATGAATTAGACTTAGGTAAGAAATTGTCGGAATTAGTTAAAGATGATTCAGTATTAATTTTTACAGATTTGGCAGGTGGAACTCCTTATAAGGAGGCTGCTAAAATTGCTTTTAATAACCCTAAAGTAAAAGTAGTGGCTGGGTGTAACCTAGCATCGTTATTGGAAACGGCGTTCAATGAATATGAGACACTTGAAGCATATGCAAATGACTTAGTAAAAGTTACATGTCAAAGTGCGGAAGTCCTTGATCTTTCTGATTCTGATGATGAAAAAGAAGAACCTGAAGATGATGGAATTTAAAGTGTAAAAGTGAAGAGCTTGTGACATAACTCTACATTAAAAGAGCCTTCATACAGAAACGTTCGGTTTCCGTATGAAGGCTCTTCTTGTATAATAAAAGAATAATAAAAAAAGAGCACCGGTCCGAACACCGATACTCCACGAAATCACCCTCGAAAGGATGTTCCAAATTATGTTCAATAATTATAACATAAATCAGACAAGTTTAAATATGGCAATCGAATTTATTCCAGAGAAAGATCACGAAGCGTATTATATCAATGAATTAGTGGAATCTATTGAGTTTCACGATAGTTATGAGACAGGACGTCCGCGTGAATATGATTTGCGGGCCGTCCTAAAATTAGTACTATTTTCATATCTTAGAGGTCGCTACACTTGTCGCCAAATTGAGCGAGAAGCTCGCGAGAATATCTATGCACGTTGGTTGACTCAAGAACACGTTCCTTCATATCGCACAATTGCACGCTTTATAGTTTCCGAC
Source organism: Companilactobacillus allii (assembly GCF_001971585.1). Taxonomy (NCBI): domain Bacteria; kingdom Bacillati; phylum Bacillota; class Bacilli; order Lactobacillales; family Lactobacillaceae; genus Companilactobacillus; species Companilactobacillus allii. Next base: position 746,824 of record NZ_CP019323.1, read on the forward strand.
GAAGCTATGGAGATGATTCAATCAAGTTTTGAATCTATGCGTAGCTTTTTAGTTGAACATAACTTGATTGACGATTGTGTATTTATTGATGGGACCAAGATTTTGGCGAATGCCAATAAATATTCGTTTGTCTGGAAGAAGAAAATCATTCATTATGATGATTTAAACCGCGAAAAAGCTGAAGTCATTCTAAATGAAATAAAAGAAGTTGAAACCACTGCCTTTTCAGAATCATTACCCATGGACTATGATAATTTAGATTTGACTATTGCTAAGTTAGAAGAACGAATTGAACAATTGGATTTAAAAGTAGAAGAAACCAAGAAAATCTCTCCTAACCCTGCGAAGCGGGTGCGGAGAATAATGAAATCCAAGTTAAACAAGACAAAACATATCAGTGAGAAGCATGATAAATATTCAGAAGATATGAAGATTTTTGGTGAACGTAATAGCTTTTCAAAAACTGACCATGACGCTACATTCATGCGAGTCAAAGAAGACCCAATGCAAAACGGACAACTGAAACCTGGATATAACCTACAGATTGCCACTAGTAATCAATTTACCTTGGATTATGATCTGTTCTGGAATCCAACCGATACTCGTACCTTGATTCCATTCCTCAAAACTCTGGAGACCCACCGAGTTTTAGGACGTTTCATAGTGGCTGATGCAGGATATGGTTCAGAATCTAACTACAGATATATTGAAGATGAATTACTAGACCAAACTTCCTTGATTCCTTACGGTACGATGCTCAAGGAAAATAGTCGTAAATGGAAATCAGATGAAAAGAAAGTTCTAAACTGGGACTACCATGATATCGATGATTATTACATTGATCCCAACGGTGTTAGATTCAACTTTCTAAGAGTTACTATTAGAACCGATAAATATAAATTTAAAAGACAGTTTCGTTGTTATAAAGCCGAATCAAAAGATGAGAATCAAGAAATAATTGATGCGGCATTTAATAAAAGTGGAGGTGTCAGATATATTTATATTAATTCTGAATGGGAATATTTCAAAGCACATGAACGAGAGAAGCTTTATGGTAAAGTTGGGGCAAAAATATATGCCCAACGAAAAATCGATGTAGAACCGGTTTTTGGACACCTTAAGGCTTATTTGCATTTTACCAGGTTCACGGTTCGTGGAACTGATAAAGTCAAAAGCCAAATGGGATTAGCCTTAATGGCAATGAATATGGGAAAACTAGCCAAAAGAATGGCTTTTTCTTTAAAAAACAAAAGGACCAGAACAGGAAATCTTCGGATTTCCAAGTTCTGGTCTTATTTTTTATGGAGTTTTGTCACAAGCTCTTTTTTGATACCATATAAATAGATAACATATAGGGGGAAAAGGGGATGCTAAGTAAACGTTTCAAACTGATAATAACCAGTTTAGTGGTTTTATTATCTTTTACAGCAGTGGGATTTGTCGCTAATTTGAATGATACAGGTATAAGTATTATTCAAGCGGCACAAAAGATTAAATATATCGGAAAAGACAAATACGACATTGCTCAAGAAGAGCATAAAGCCTTACTAGCTAAGAAAAAGAAATTAACAAAGCAGGTTGATAGCACTAATAACCAAGTAGAGGATATTAAGAATCAAGAAGCACAAAAAGAACAAGAAGAAGCGCAACGATCAGCCCAGGTTCAACCTAGTTCTTCAACTGATACCTCTAGCGACAATACACGTGGTGATATGAATACCTCACAGTCAGGTCAGATAGTCGGGAATAAGAATTCTCATATATACCATGTGCCAGGTCAACGTGGCTACAATATGAATTCTAGTAATGCGGTTTATTTTCAAGATGAACAAGAGGCAATCAATGCCGGTTACAGAAAGGCAAAGGTGTAGGATATGAAACGTTCATTACAGATTTTGTTTGTTGCCTTATTGTCTGTTTCTTTGGCGGGATGTTCTGAAAGTGAATCTAGTAGTAACGATAATACTGCAAAGACTGAAACGGTTAAGAAAGATTACACATATCAAAAAAAGGCTGACAAGCTAGAAAATAGTAATAAGAAACTCAAGAAATCGATAACTAAGCTTCAAAACAAAATCACATCTAATCAAGATTATTTGAGTCAACATAATCAATCACAATATAGTAATAATAATTCAGATACTTCATCAACTGAGAATCTGGCGAAGCTTGATTATACGGGTACTCAAGAAATCATTGTAAACAACAATAATCCTAACTTCTCACAAGAAGATCTGACGACAACAAAAGGTGCATGGCAGACATATGGAGATCTTGATAATTTAAACCGTGCAACGCCTGCAAACGCTCTCTTAAATGTTTCCTTGATGCCAACTGACAAACGTACCGGATTAACGTGGAATCCCACAGGATGGCATAATAAGCGAATCAGCTCGGGATGGTTATACAACAGAAGTCATCTGATCGGTTACCAATTAACTGGTCAGAATAATAATCCTAAGAATCTCATAACTGGGACACGTTCACTGAATAGTCCTGAGATGTTAGCACATGAGATGGATATTGCTTATTATTTGAAGCAAAGCAACAGTCATTATGTTAGATATCGTGTTACACCGGTATTTAGAGGGGACGAATTGTTGGCACGTGGAGTTCAGATGGAAGGGCAATCCATTGGTGATGATGCGGTTCACTTCAATGTTTATATTTTCAATGTTCAATCAGGAGTTACGTTGAATTATAGTGACGGGACTAGTCAAATATAGTAAATAAAAAAAGCAATCTCAAACGAGATTGCTTTTTGTGTCGAAACATCTATTAATTAGTCTTTTGAAACTTTATTTTTCCATGAAGTTGCTGTTTCAGCTAATACTTCGTTTAATTCATCAATGTTCTTCTTACCTTCAGTGTTCATCCACTTCTTACCGGCTTCTTCACCATCTTTAGCAAATGGTTCTACACCGTTTCTCCATGTAGCACGTCCACAAAGAACACCATTGAACTTAGCACCGGCTTCTTTAGCCATCTTAAGTTCTGTTCTGAATGCTTCAGCAGTAACACCGGCACTCAAGAAGATATATGGCAATTCAGTAGCATCTGATTGTTCCTTGAAGTACTTAACTGCTTCTTCCTTAGTATAAACGGCTTTGTTGTCACCATTGAATCCTTCAACATAATCAAGGTTAATAGGAACTTCAACCTTCAAAACATCGATCTTGTATTCAGGTTTTGAGAATTCTTTCATTGTTTCGATAACCTTGTGAGGCTTAACCTTAGCATATTCAGCACTCTTAACATCACCAATTGAGTCATCGTATGTAACAAGTTCAACGAATAGAGGAATGTCTTCAGCAGCACATTCTGAACCAATTCTTTCAACAAATGCTTCTTTACGATCAACGATTGTCTTGTCTTCATCTGGATCAAAGTATAGCAAGAACTTAATTGAGTCAGCTCCGGCTTCCTTTAAACGACGAACAGACCATTCTGGGATCAAGTCTGGCATTCTACCAGCTTCAGTAGTGTCATATCCTGTCTTTTCGTATGAAACTAGAAGACCTGAACCATCGGCACGAACCTTTGCGGCTGGAAGACCATATTCTGGGTCAAGTAGAATTGATGAAGCATAAGGTGTTAATTCACTTGAAATAACTTTCTTAAATTCAACAATATCTTTTTCGTTTGCTGGCTTGCCTGAAGCTGCGGCTAACATTTTCTTTAGTGAACCACGTTGGTCAATAGCAAGTGCGGCGATAACTCCGTTTTTGTCTGACATTTTTTCGAGTGCTGCATATTTCTTTGGTGTCATTTATTCCATTCCTCCGATTTTTTAAAACAATTTTAGTAGTTAACTACGTTTACCTTTTCAAAATAATCTTTATATTGGTTAATGTCAATAAATCCTGTTTTTTCTTGAAGGGTATTCAAGATACCAACAGTCATTGCTCGTTTCATAACGTCTTCTGGACTTTCATGTTTTACAATACCAGCGGCAAGACCAGCAACAGTAGAATCACCTGAGCCAACAGGGTTGATCGCATGAATTTTAGGTATGTTTACTTTAAAGAATTTATCGATGTGTTTTACGAAACAACCCTTTGAGCCAAGCGATACTACTACCCAAGGAATATCTTGGAATATTTCTTCGGTTGCTAATTTTTCTTTCAAGTCGTCTAGATCTTCAACTTCTTTGCCTATAAGTTGAGCTATTTCGTCTTGATTAGGTTTGATCATGAATGGTTTAACATCGGCTTCAAGTGCTAATCTCAAAGCTTCGTTAGAACTATCTAGAATTACGGGTACGTTATGTTTTGCAGCAACTTTAACCATCTTTGTATAGAGGGCTGTTGATAATCCTTGAGGTAGACTTCCAGAAATTGTAACTAATGAAAATTCACTTACTTGTTCTTCAAAATGTTCCAAGAAGTTATTTTCGTCATCTTCTGTAAGACTAGGACCTGATTCAAGAATTTCAGTTTGATCTCCACCATCATGCAAGATTGCAATACAGTTACGAGATTCTTGATTGATTTTCATAAAAGCATGATCGACTTTTTTCTCGTCTAGTTGGTTCAAGATATATTGGCCAATAGTTCCACCAATAATACCTGAAGCTGTAACGGGAACGTCTAATTGTTTGAGAACTCTAGTAACATTTAGTCCTTTACCACCAGCAGTTTTAGAAACTTCTTTAACACGGTTGACCGTGTCGATCTTTAAGTGCTCAAGTGGGTAAGAGATATCAACAGAAGGGTTCATTGTAATTGTAAGAACAGAATTGCTCATTTAATAAAGCTCCTTTTTGGTGAGTCGCTTATTAAGAGCAACTCTATTGATATTGGTAAATGGGTTGAAACGAGTGATAAAAGCCAGATTCCTGCGCCTGCTACGAATACCGAATGCAACACTTCGTGTCACCTTCAATATTCTAGGCAGTGCTCAGAATCTAACCGGCTTTTTTCACTCTCTAAACGAGATATAAAGACCAAATTTCTGTGCTTGCTACGAATTATGAATGCAACACTTCGTGTCACCTTCATAATCCTAGGCAATGCTCAAAATTTAACCGGTCTTTCTATCTCTCTAATCGTGGTAATATCCTTCATTCCACAACTTCATCTCATGGTCATAGAAGTGTGGGTTATCGTGTTGTTCTGGATTATCTGGTTCTAGTGCGTCGATCTTTGCAACAAGAGCGTCGTCTTCACCTTTATAATCAGCAGCAAGATAAGTCTTAACGATATCTTCAGCCAAATGTTCACCGACAACGGCACCACCGAAGCTAATTACGTTAGCATTTAGGTGTTCCTTTGCATATTTAGCAGTTGTTGTATCGTTAACTAAAGCGGCACGAACTCCTTTGTTCTTGTCAGCAGCAGTTGAAATACCAACACCTGTACCACAAAGTACAACACCGTAATCGGCTTTTCCATCACGAACTAAGTTAGCAACACGTAGTCCGTATATTGGATAGTGAGTTCTTGTGTTATCGTATGTACCAACATCGATAACCTCATTACCCATAGCTTTTAACATATCTGAAATTTGCATCTTAACACTTGTGACAATATGGTCGTTTCCTAGTGCAATAATCATAAAATATTCCTCCTGTTATGTAATTCTATTGTGAAATTTATTAGATTAATTTTTCTAGCATATCTAGTCTGATTTGGTGACGTCCACCGGCGTAATCAACACCTAAGTATGAATCAACAATTCCTTCAGCCTTTTTAGGTCCAACGATTCCGGCACCAATAGCGATAGCTTTAGCACCGTTATGTTGTGTTGTCATATGTGCTGTGTTTTCTTCAACAACGTTAGCTGTAACCATTCCATGAATCTTGTTACTTGCCATTGCTGAGCCTGCACCGAATTCATCGAACATAACGCCACGGTCTGCTTTTCCATCAAGAATGTAATGTGATAGTTCAACTGATGAATCTACAAAATCAGCAGCTGGTTTCTCACTAAGGTCAATAACTTCATAACCTTTGCCTTCACCTTGTAAGTAACTCTTGATATGTTCCTTTAATTCAAATCCTGCTTTATCTGTTGCTAATGCAATTTTCATAAATTAATTCCTCCTGTTATCGTTGATAACTCTTACATATTGTTGATAATAATCTATTGTTTCATAAGAAGCACTCTTGTTAGTAATCAGATAATCAACATCATCTAGACTGTAAAAAGTATAAAAATCATTTCGATTCAATTTGTATTTGTCAGCCACGATGTATTTCGTCTGAGAATTATTTAAAGCAACGCTTTGGATACGACCTTCTTCGGTGTTGGCAGTCATGATTTGAGAATTTTGAATACCATTAACACCTACAAACGCCTTATCGAACTTCAATCCACTAACAGCATTGCTTGCTAATGCACCTATTAATGTTCCTGATCTACTACGGTAAATTCCGCCAGCTAAGATCAATTCACATTGAACGTCAGCGTTCTTAAAACTTTCAAAGACAGGAATACTTATGGTTACAATCCGCAAAGAATTAACGTTCTTAATATAGGGAGCGATTAATTCTAGTGTTGTACCAGGACCGACAAAGATTGTATCGAAGTTGCGAATCTCATTGGCTGCTAGTTTTGCTATCTCTTGTTTCTCTCTGATGTGAACTTCACGTTTTTCTAAATGTGAAGCTTCTTCTAATGGAGAAACATTGACCTTTTGAGCACCACCATGAATACGGATAAGTTTTCCGGATTCAGATAATTCTTCAAGATCACGACGTATCGTCATATCGGATACATCTAATAGGGAAGTTAATTCGTTAACAGTTACAATGTCGTTTCGATCAAGTTCCGATATAATCTTTAGAAAGCGTTCCTTTTTTAACAAAAGACCACCTCTTTTTGTTTACTATTGTTCGTTACAAACATAATTTAGCATCAGTTCTGTTCGTTGTCAATGTTTTTATTAATATTTCATAAAACCTTTTCATTTATTTAAAACCGCTATTATAGGAAGATAATACAGAATAATATAAGTTTTTCAATTAATGTTGACAATTTTTATGATAGCGTTTACTATTGTGTTGTAAACAAAAACAAACAACCGATAGGGCAGGTGGTGGTGTTAATGAACAATTTGGCTACTGATCCACTATTTAACGAAAGTGAAGTATTTATTTCAGACGCTTCAACTCAAGAAGAAGTCTTTCGTGAAGTAGCTGAGTCTTTGTATAAAAGAGATCTAGTAACAAAAGATTTCATTAATAATTTGTTAGAACGTGAGAAAAATTATCCAACTGGAATTGATATGTCTGTTGTATCGAAAAAGATACCTAACATCGCTATTCCACATACGGAGAGTGAATTCGTCAAATCACGAATGATCGTTCCTATCAAATTAAACAAAGAAATTTCTTTCCATAATATGATTGATCCAGGAAAGGAATTCGATGTGAAGTTTCTATTCATGATTTTGAATAATGATCCTGAGGGTCAATCCAATATTCTTGCTCAAATCATGGACTTTATGGCTCGTACTTCTGAAAACGAGTTAGTTTCATTCTTTAAAGCTAGCGATCCAAAGGATATTTATTCATTCTTGAATCGTAAGTTTATACAGTATGCAAAAGATAATAATTAAGGAGAGTGTATATTATGTACAAAATTTTAGCTGCTTGTGGTGCCGGAGTTAATTCAAGTCACCAAATCAAGGATGCATTGGAAACAGAAATGAGCAATCGTGGATACGATGTTCAATGTGACGCTGTTATGGTTAAGGATATTACAGAGGATATGATGAAGCATTACGATTTGTTCACACCAATCGCTGCTACAGACTTAGGATTTGAATCCGATGTTCCTGTTGTTGATGCTGGTCCTATCCTTTACAGAATGCCTGCTATGGCAAAGCCTGTATATGACCAAGTTGAACAAGCTATCAAGGATAGTGGTAAGGCATAGGCCTTACTTATCGGCATAAAATTCTAGGGGGAAACAGATATGTCAGGAATAATTGATTTCGCCAACGCGGTGTTCAAACCCTTAATTGACTTAGGTGCTGCACCTATGATGTTAATCGTTTTGACTCTTATCGCATTGGCATTTAGAGTTAAGCTTTCTAAAGCTTTAGAGGGTGGTATTAAATTAGCTATTGCTCTTACAGCCATTAGTGCTGTTATCGGATTGTTGACATCAGCATTCCAGGACGCATTGAATGCTTTCGTTAAGTCAACTGGTATTCAATTATCAGTAACTGACTTAGGTTGGGCTCCATTGGCTACTATTACATGGGGTTCTCCATACACATTGTTCTTCTTACTTATCATGGTTATCGTTAACGTTGTCATGATCGTAATGAACAAGACAAATACATTGGATGTTGATATTTTCGATATTTGGCATCTAGCTTTCGTTGGTTTGCTTGCAATGTTCTTTGGTGCAAACTTACTAATCGCTACAATTCTTGTTATTTTCATTGGTATTTTGAAGATTATCAATTCAGATTTGATGAAACCTACTTTTAACGATCTTCTTCATGCTCCAGCTTCAAACCCAATGACAACAACACATATGAACTACATGATGAACCCTATTATCATGGTGTTTGATAAGATTTTTGATGTTATTTTCCCATGGTTAGACAAATTCGATTTTGATGCTGCTGATTTGAACAAAAAAATCGGATTCTGGGGAAGCAAATTCGCCATTGGTATTTACTTAGGTATCTTTATCGGTTTACTTTCACACCAAGGTGTTAAGGAAATCTTTACACTTTCATTTACAGCCGCATTCTGTTTGGAACTATTCTCACTTATCGGTTCTTGGTTTATTGCCGCTGTTGAACCACTTTCACAAGGTATTACAGACTTTGCTAACAGAAAACTTAAAGGTAGAACTATGAACGTTGGACTTGACTGGCCATTTATCGCCGGCCGTGCTGAAATCTGGGCTGCCGCAAACGTTCTTGCTCCTATCATGTTACTAGAAGCTTTAGTATTACCTGGAAACAAAATTTTGCCACTTGGCGGTATCATCGCCATGGGTGTTACACCAGCCTTGCTAGTTGTTACACGTGGTAAGATTGTTCGTATGATCGTTATCGGTGCTTTGGAACTACCATTGTTCCTATGGGCCGGTACATTATCAGCACCAATGGTTACAGAAACTGCTAAGAAGCTTGGCGCATTCCCTAAGGGTCTTGCATCAGGTACAATGATCTCACATTCAACTATGGAAGGTCCTGTTGAAAAATTCTTGGCTTACCTTGTTGGTAACGCATCTAAAGGACAAATCACATTTGTACTTTATGCTGTTCTTGCATTAGCCGCATACCTATTGATTTTCGTATGGTACGCACGTCAAATGAAGAAGAGAAACAAGATTTATGCTGACGAAGCAGCTGCTGCAGCTGCAAAATAAGATTTAATAATAGGAAGGATATCTCTTAGCTGAGGTATCTTTTTTTTGTGTTCAATATCTCCAAATTGTACATAAGTTAATCTAGCCTAACAATTATGTGGAACTATCAAAGGTTTCCTGGTATGATATAAGTAAGTAATTAGGAAAGACTAAAAAATGGAGGGTCGCTATGATTGAAATTAGAGACCTCACCGTTGCTTACGATGACACACCGGTTTTCACTGATGTTGCCGTTAAATTTAACGCAGGCAAAATAACTGGAATCATCGGACCAAATGGTGCAGGTAAATCAACACTTATAAAGGCGGTACTAGGTCTGATCAACAAACAAAAAGGGACGGTCACGTATAATGGACGCCCCTTTAGTGATGTTCAGAAAAAAGTTGCATACGTAGAACAAAGAAAAGAACTGGATTTTAATTTTCCAATTAACGTCTTAGATGTCGTTATAACGGGTACTTATGGCAAATTGAGCTTATTTAAGAATCCGGGAAAAAAAGAGAAACTGGCTAGCCAAAAGGCACTGGAACAAGTGGCGCTAGAAGAATTCTCAAAACGCCAAATTGGCAATCTCTCTGGAGGACAACTGCAACGAGTGTTTGTGGCCAGGGCAATTGTTCAAGAGGCTGATATTATCATTATGGACGAGCCATTTGTTGGGATTGATCTTCAAAGTGAAACCGCAATAATGAAGATTATGAAGCAGTGGCGAGATGATAATAAGACTATTATTGTTATCCATCATGATTTGAATAAGGTTTCACGATATTTTGATGATTTGGTTATTATGAATCACGGCATCTTGGACTATGGTCCAACTGCTAGGGTCTATAATGCTCAAAACATTGAACATGCCTTTAGTCCGGATCTTTCTGAGGTATTATTTGAAACTCAGGAGGTGAATTCATGAACTCAATAGGTGAATTTATTGATGCTTTAGGTAAATACGATTTCTTACAAAGTGCATTATTGACCGCCATCATGGTCGGTATAATGTCTGGGATTATTGGAAGTTTCATAATCCTGCGTGGTATGTCCTTAATGGGAGACGCCATTTCTCATGCTGTTCTTCCAGGTGTAGCTGTTGCGTATATGCTTGGGATTAATATCTTGATAGGTGCTTCGATATTTGGTATTTTGGCTGCAATTATGATTGGATTTGTAGCTGCGCATAGCAAAATAAAGACAGATACTTCAATCGGGATCGTTTTTAGTGCATTTTATGCATTGGGCTTCATTCTGATATCAATGGCAGAGAGTTCAACCAATCTGCATCATATTTTGTTTGGTAATATCCTAGCAGTTAGTGACAGCGACATTATGACTACTGCTGTGGTATTAGCTATAGTGATTATGTTTGTTTCGATTTTCTATAAAGAATTATTAGTCACATCATTTGATGAGACTTATGCCAAGACATACGGTTTAAAAACACAATTAATCCATTATACTTTGATGTTAGTACTAACACTTGTGACTGTATCGGCGTTACAGACAGTTGGTATTATCTTAGTAGTAGCAATGCTGATAACACCTGCAGCAACGGCCTTCTTGTGGACAGATAAATTGTCGACGATGCTATATCTATCTGCTGGTGTAGGGACTGTTTCCTCAGTAATGGGATTGTATTTAAGCTACACATTCAACTGGGCATCCGGTCCAGCAATCGTGTTGATGGCAGCAGGACTATTTGCAATATCGTTTGTTACTTCTCCCAAGCAAGGTTTCTTAGTAAAGAAATTCACACGAAAAACTAAAAAGGAGTTGCCTATATATGAAGCGGATATTGACTAGCGTTATAGCGGCAATTGCAATTGTGGGTGGGGTGTTCTTATTCTTAAATAATCGTGCGACCACTACTGTAGAAGCTGATAATGATAAGTTACAGATTGTAACGACCAACTCAATCCTAGAAGATATGGTCAAAAACGTGGGTGGAAATAGAGTTGAAATCCACAGTATCGTTAAGCGTGGAACAGATCCACATGAATATGAGCCACAGCCAACAGATGTGGCCAAGTCAGTTGACGCTGATGTGATCTTCCACAATGGTTTGAATCTAGAGACGGGTGGTAATGGTTGGTTCACTAAGTTAGTTAAAACGTCAAATAAGAATTTTGATAAAGACGTTTTTGCGGCAAGTGACGGCATTAAACCACAACATCTAACTACTAATGAGAATGAAGTAGATCCACATGCGTGGTTAGATTTAAAAAATGGAATCATTTATGTTAAAAATATAACTAAGGTTCTAAAGGATAAAGATCCAAGAAACGCTGAATATTATCAACAAAATTCAGATCAGTATATTACAAAATTGACCAAGCTCCACAAAGAAGCAAAAGCCAAATTCTCAAATGTGCCAGAAAATCAACGCTTGTTGGTGACTTCTGAAGGAGCCTTCAAGTATTTCTCAGAAGCATATAAGTTAAAACCAGCCTATATTTGGGAAATAAACACGGAGGCTCAAGGAACGCCTGAACAAATGGAGAAATTGCTATCGATAATAAACAAATCAGATGTAAGAAGTCTGTTTGTTGAAACATCGGTCTCCGCTAAGTCTATGAATAAGGTATCAAAGGAAACTGGATTACCGATCTACTCCAAGTTATTCACTGACTCATTAGCTAGTGAAGGTAGTGAAGGTGATACTTACTATACGATGATGAAGTGGAATTTTGATAAGATTTATGAAGGTTTAATAAATTAAATAATTTGTGATTAGTTTCAAGTAGAGAAAAACTTCTTTACTTGGGACTTTTTTTTTACATTCATTTATCTGGAAAAATCCAATTTGGTAAATGATTAATTGGTTATTAGATTAATAAATATACCGATGTTTTTCCAATTGGCCAATATCAAATTAGTATTATGCTGTTATAATGTGAGTAATGGTATATATCTTTTTGAGGATTTTAAACAATTATTCAAATGGGGGGAATCATGATGGCTAAAAGAAAATTTTTAAAATATACCTCTATTATCTTTTTTCAATTAATCATTGTATTGACCGCATTTGCTTTGAATACAAAAAATATTCAGGCGGAAGAGACGCCATCATATTTGACAGAGATTCCACCTGGTATGGATTATAATCAAGTTAAAAGTAAAATCTTTGTTACTGATACTGCAAGTAAGACCTTGATCACAGGGGATAAAAATGGGTCAGGTATAAGTAATAACGCTTTCGGTTCACCGGTGAACGGCGTTTTTCCAGCCTTTATTGATATCGGTGGTACAAATAGTCCACAAGGTACACTTTGGAGTACTGACGATACCTCATTTGACGTAACGAAAAGCCATACAATTTCTATGTGGACATATTTCAATACCGAACCAATAGATGGAGGACTTGCATTTGTTCTACAAAATGACCCTCGAGGTGTTCAAGCCCTTTCGACAGTTACTAGTGACTCTAAGACTGCGCTTGCTCCAGTAGAGACACTTGGTGTTTGGGCGTCTGATCAAAACAACCTGACACATGTGAGTGGTGCAATTCAAAATAGCTGGGCACTAGAGATGGATACAAGTCTGAATAATAGTGGCTTGGTAAACGATTCTTTTGATGATGGATTGTCTACAACTGGTAATATGCACATAGCAGCTGGATATCCTGGTATGGAGTCTAGTTACACACCGTTATCAAATGGTGCATATAAGCTAAATCATACAGATCCAGACTATCATCTGGTTAGTGGTGAAGGATCCGGATATTTCTGGCATCACTTGGAGATTACATTTAATCCAAATGGTGACGGGACTGCAAATGTAACTTATAAGTTCAATGATAAGAATCTTGATGGATCGAAGAATACTAATACTGGCACCGAAACAGCCACTAATCCTATTGCTTCATCAAATACGTTCAAGATCGATTTGAGTAACTTTAATCTTAAAGATGGTCAAAAATTACGCTGGGGTCTTGTTGGTAGAGGGACTTCAAAGTCAATATCAACATTGGAATCCGTTGATACACTTGTTGATGCTGGTATTACAACAGATACTATTGATACCACTCAAGATAAGACTCTAAGTGGTAGTAATGACTATGTTAATGCCGGTGATAACATGACGTTAAGATATAATTTGAAATATAAGTCTGGTAAAGTTAATTGGGCTAATATATATTCTAAAATCAAAATTCCAGCCAACTTAACGGTTACTGGAGGAATCATTAATTATAGTAATGGAACTAGCGAATCACTTAATGCTAGTGAAGTAAGTAATGGAACTTTGGCGCACCAATTATCTCAATCATTGAATAGCTCAAATGACACCGCAACAGTTGACGTGTATGCCACAACTCCATCCCTTGTCACTAAAGATACCAAGGTCAATGGAGAAGTCGCCGCATTCTTTGGTGATACTTATGCTGGAAATGTAACGACTCAGGACTTTACAATAAGGAATAATGTTACAAAAGATTTGAATATTTCTAGCACCAGTCCAACGTCAACTTCGATTAAGAAGTCAGATTCCGCAACTATAAATGGAAATTTGAAGTACGGTAATGGAAGTGACTTTGATAGCTATGGTGTTGACTTGTATGTGAATATTGACGGTAAGGATCAAGACACAACCCAAATCACACCAGATACTGACAAGTCAGAGTTAAACTTCAGTGAAGTATTGTCTGGGACAACACTTGGTGTCGGTACTCATACGGTCAAGATATATGCGAAGGATTCTTATGGTAATACGTCACAAACACTGACCTTCACGATAACGGTAGAAGATAAATACGCCAATGTGGCTGCTGCTGACGATCTCAAATTCCAAAACATGACTAGTAACTATGTCGGAATAGTTAAACGTGATGGTGATTGGAATATTAAGGTAACAACAGCTAACTCACCTTGGGAATTGACAGCAACCGCAAAGAAATTAGTTGGTAGTGACGGTGATGACTTCGATGGATCGATCATCTACAAAAATGGTAGTTCTATACAAAGTATGCAAGATCAAATCGTGAGAATTGGTGGATCGACAGAAGCTCAAACTGGAACTATTGATATCGGTAAAGAATATTGGAAAGACAGTAATGATGGAGTTCTCTTGCAGTCAAATGCAGGAGATAAAAAAAGTCCAAAGTACACAGGTGTTATTACATGGACGTTAACAGATGATCTTGAAAATGATTAGATCATAAAGGACTCTTGACCGTAATGGTTGGGAGTCTTTTTTTGTGCTCATAATAATTGGTATAGTCAATCTATTTGAAATAAATTGAGTTTTTGTGATTTTTTTAACTTTTATAAGATGTCTAAGCCAAATCATCCTTTGAAATGTGCAGTTAGTAATATTGATTGACGATTCGTATGTGAAAACTATATCAAGCCTTGTTATATCAGTGTATAATCTGTGATGAAAGCTACTTTGAATAGTGGGATATCTTTTCGTCATAGAATAGATTAAACGCACGTAAGATTTTTTAGACTTGAGATTTAAAGATGACCAAAAGAGATATTGTTTAACTTTTCACTATTCTTTGAGAGGAAGTGATTTAGTTGGTATTGGAAGAAACGATTGCTGATCAAGGTTACTTATTTAACACTGGTCAGTCTTTTGAAAGCTTCGGATTCTTAGGTTGTCATGTTCAAGCTGACAACAAAACCGCGTTCAATGTTTGGGCACCAAACGCAAGAATCGTTTCAGTTGTAGGTGATTTTAACGACTGGAGAGATTCTGAACTAACTAAAGTTGGGACCACTGGTATTTGGCACGGTGATTTTGATGGTGTAAATTCTGGAGATTTGTATAAGTTTGCGATTACTGGACCTGACGGTAAAAGAAACTTGAAGATTGATCCTTATGCAACACAATTCGAAAAGAAACCTGGTGATGCAGCACTTGTTCCAGCCATTAGTAAACATAAGTGGCACGATGGACTTTGGCTAGGTAGAAGAAAGCGCAGCAACCCAGATTGTCGGCCATTGAACATCTATGAAGTCCACTTGGGTTCGTGGAAGCGACATGTCGACGATACTTATTACACATACTCAGAGATGGCGGATGAATTGATTCCTTATGTTAAGAAGATGGGCTATTCACACATTGAGCTGATGCCGATAATGGAGCATTTACTTGATGCTTCTTGGGGGTATCAACAATTGGGCTACTTTGCTGCAACGAGTCGCTTCGGCACTCTTGATGACTTCTTGGATTTTGTTGATAAGTGTCATTTGGCAAATATCGGCGTGATAGTCGACTGGGTACCAGGACATTTCATCAGGAATTACGATGCGCTGTACAAGTACGATGGCACGCCAACTTTTGAATATCAGGATGAAAATCGTGCTAACAATAGTCGTTGGGGTGCTTGGAACTTTGATCTGGGTAAGTCTCAAGTGCACAGCTTCTTGATCTCCAGTGCTATGTATTGGCTAGGTAAGTGCCACATAGATGGTCTGAGAGTCGATGCTGTTTCTAACATGTTGTACTTAGATTATGACGAAGGTAAAGAAGGACAAACCAACAAGCTTGGTGATAATCGTAATCTTGAAGGTATTGAGTTCTTGCAATTATTGAACACGGTGATACATAAAAAATATCCCAATGCATTGATGATTGCTGAAGAATCGTCAGCGTATGCAGGGGTAACTGATCCAGTTGAAAAGAATGGCTTGGGATTTGACTATAAGTGGAATCTTGGCTGGATGCACGATACTTTAGAATTCTTCGAAATGGACCCGTTATATCGTAGTGATCATTTCAACTTATTAACATTTGCCTTTGTATATATGAATAATGAGAAATTCATCCTGCCATTTTCACATGATGAAGTGGTCCACGGTAAGAAGTCCTTGATGCACAAGATGCCAGGAGATAGATATAATCAGTTCGCCAATCTACGTACGATGATGACTTATCTAATGACTTTTCCAGGTAAGAAGTTGACCTTTATGGGATCTGAATGGGGGCAATTTCTTGAGTGGCGTGATTGGAGTCAGCTTGAATGGGTCGATTTAGATGATCCGATGAATCAAAAAATGCAACAATTCACTAAAAAGTTGAATCAAATTTATCACGATCAAAGGTCAATGTGGGAACAAGATTATGTTATTGAAGGATTGAACTATACGAATACTGACGATGCTAAGAATTCGACTATGGGATTTATACGTCAGGGGAAAAGTAAGCGTCAATTTACTATTGCGGCATTCAACTTTGTGCCAGTGGAACGGAAGAATTATCGTATTGGGGTTCCTTTTACAGGTGAGTATGAATTACTTTTGAATACCGAAGATGAGTCTTTGGGTGGTACTTGGACAAGATTACAGACTCATTTCTTAGCTGACAAAACACCTTATAAAGGTCAACCAGCGAGTTTCACAGTCACTCTCCCAGCAATGGGAGCATTATTGATCAAACCTATCAAAAGTAGAGGGTGAGTCAAATGGACGAAAACAATGAAATGTTAGCTATTATTCTGGCTGGTGGACAAGGGAGTCGTTTAGGTAAGTTAACCAAATCTACGGCTAAACCTGCGATTCCATTCGGTGGAAGATATCGGATCATCGATTTTACATTGAGCAATTGTGCTAATTCTGGCGTGGATACTGTCGGCGTTATAACGCAGTATCAACCACTGGAATTGAACGCTCATATCGGTAATGGATCCAGTTGGGGATTGGATGATCAAAATGGCGGAGTCACGGTGCTACAGCCTTTTTCTTCTACAGAAGGTGAGAAGTTCTTCGAAGGAACTGCACATGCCATTTATCAAAATATTGAATATATTGATCAACAAAATCCAGAGTATCTGCTAGTTCTATCAGGAGATCATATCTACAAGATGGATTACAGCAAAATGTTGGCCTATCACAAGGCCAAAAAGGCGTCGTTAACTGTGGGTGTGATCTCAGTTACTAATGAAGAGGCCAAGCGCTTTGGAATAATGAACACAGACGAAACAGATCGTATTATTGAGTTTGAAGAAAAGCCTGAACATCCCAAGAGTACCAATGCTTCAATGGGTATTTATATCTTCAATTGGGCAACGTTGAGGAATTACTTAACTACTAGTTTCAGTACAAATAAAACCTTGGAGGACTTTGGTAAGAATGTCATCCCAATGTATCTTGCTAATAATGAGTCTGCGTACGCCTATTCATTTGAAGGTTATTGGCGTGATGTTGGGACTATTCACAGTCTTTGGCAAGCCAATATGGAATTTTTGTCACCACACAATAGTTTGAACATTGGTGATCATAACTGGCGCATTCACTCCAAGGCACAAGTATTACCGCCGATGTTTCTAACGAGTACTAGCAATGTCAACAATTCAATGATCGTTGATAGTTGCTATGTTTCAGGTGAAGTCGATCATTCGATCCTTTCACAACGTGTATCAGTTGGTGCCGGTAGTAAGGTCATTGACAGTATGTTGATGCCTGGGGCAACGGTTGGTAAGAACGCTGTAGTCGATCATGCACTGGTCGGTGAAGAGGCAGTTATTGGAGATGGCGCAGTCGTTAAAGGAACCAGCGAAGATATTGCAGTTGTAGGATATGGCGAAGTTCTGGGGGTTAAAAAATCATGAAACATAATACTGTGAGTGCAATTATAAATTTGGTCGAACCATGGGAAGAATTGAAATCTTTAACAGAGAATCGTCCCGTGGGAACCTTGCCATTTGGTGGTCGCTATCGTCTAATAGATTTCCCTTTATCCAGTATTGCTAATGCTGGAATTAGGAACGTAATGATAACGTCACCACGTTCAGGTCGTTCAGTCGCTGATCATTTGCGCAGTGGTAATGACTGGAACTTGGATACTATTCGTGGTGGATTATTCAATTTTCCATACAATGATTTATCACTAGTTTCACCTGAGAAAAAAGAAGCTTTGATACATCATTATTATGACAACACGATTCTCTTTTTAAAACGTAGTAATAGTGAATATTCGGTCGTTATGGGAACACGCAATATCTGTAATATCGACCTTGCTGCCTTACTTCGTTATCACAAAGAACGCGACAATCCAGTCACCACTGTATATAAGAGTGTGGATGCCAAAAGTGTCGATCCTGACACCAAGGTATTACAGGTGACTGATAATGGGATGGCGACAGCAGTTGTTGCAGCTTCAAATACTAATGTGTCACCAAATGAAGATGGCAAACTTGCTAAGAGTTTGAACATTTACTTGATGAGTACGGTCGATCTTATTGATATCTTAAATGAAGCCAATATGCGTGGAGAGCTGATCAGTTTGGAGCGTTTGATGTTGCGAGCAGTCATCCAACATAACGCTAACGCTTTTGAATATACAGGATTTTATGCCAACATTCATGACATCGGTAGTTACTATGATGCTAGCATGTCGATTCTCGGGGAAGATAATTTCAGAGCACTATTTTACAGTCAACGCCGTATCTACACGAAGGTCAAAAATGAAATCCCGACATTTTTTGCGAAGAGTTCGCAGGTCAAAGGGAGTTTGTGTGGTACAGGTGGATATATTGAAGGTCAGATCAAACATTCGGTCATTTTCCGTAACGTCCTTATCAATCGTAATTCAAAGATCACCAATTCAGTTATTATGCAGGGAACACGGATAGGGGCTGGCACAACTATAGAAAATGTCATTATAGATAAAAATGTCGTTGTAGGTCCCAATTTACAGCTGAAAGGAACTCCGGAGAATCCCCTAGTTATTGGTAAAGGGAAACGGATATTTCGGCAAACGGAGGTAGAAAATGTCTAAGGTTTTATTTGCTGCAGCAGAAGCAGCTCCATTTTATAAGACAGGTGGATTAGGAGATGTAGCCTTTTCACTACCAAAAGCATTGAATGAAGATATAGATGAATTACGAGTGGTTATCCCTTATTATGAAAAGTTATTTCCAGCCAAATATAAGAAGCTTGTGAAAGACTGGATGTATTTTCAAGTTCAAGTTGGGAACAAACCGAAGTATTGTGGTATCAAAACACTGGAATTGAATGGATTAAAATACTATTTGATCGATAACGAAGAATATTTCGGCCGTGATAACTTATATGGATATTGGGATGATGGTGAGCGTTTTGCCTTCTTCCAGCTGGCTATTTGTGAAATGATGGAAAAGATCGACTTCATACCTGACGTATTGCATCTTAATGATTGGCACACTGCATTTATACCTGTGTTATTGAAAGATAAGTATAGTTGGATCCAGTCATATGCACATATCAAAACAGTTCTGACCATTCACAACATTCAATTCCAGGGTGTCTATGATCCTATAGTTCTAGGCAGTTTGTTTGGGATCGGAACTAGGACTTTTGATGAAGGCAGTATTGAATTCTTTGGTAATATCAACTTCATGAAAGGAGGCATAACTTTTGCTGATGCCGTTACAACGGTGTCTCCAAGGTATGCTTCTGAAATACAAACACCAGAGTTTGGTGAACATCTCGAAGGCATTTTGCAGGATAATTCATACAAATTACAAGGGATCGTCAATGGAATCGATATGTCTGTTTATGATCCAGCCACTGATCCATCGATCCCGTATCACTTCGATGCAATAGATACGACCAATAAAATCAAAGATAAACATGCCTTACAAAAGATGGTCAGATTACCAGAAAAAGATGTGCCAATTTTTGCGGTCGTGTCTAGATTGACTCGTCAAAAAGGGATGGATCTGTTATTAAGTGCGTTGAATGACTTTTTGAAATCACGAGATGTGCAAGTTATCATTTTGGGTACTGGTGACAAGGACTTGGAAGATGGCTTCTTGGGTTATCAAGATGCATTCCATGAGAAACTTGCTGCAAAGATCCAGTTTGATGTGAAATTGGCTCAGATGATCTATGCAGGTAGTGACGTGTTCTTAATGCCGTCAGCGTTTGAACCATGTGGATTGTCACAGATGATGGCTATGCGTTATGGCAGTGTACCATTAGTACATTCAGTCGGTGGCTTGAGTGACACAGTTACTCCGTATAATAAGTTCACCAAAGTAGGAACTGGATTTGGCTTTGATGATTACCGTTTTGAAGTGTTAAAAGAAATGATGGATTCAGCGTTTGAGTTGTATCATGATGATCCAAAAGCTTGGGGAAATCTGAGAAGTCAGGGCATGGAACAAGACTTTAGCTGGCACAAGTCGGCTAAGAAATATCGTCAATTGTATCAAGAATTGGCTGACTAAACTGGGTTACTACAGGAGTAAAAAAACATGAAATTAAAAGAATCTGATTTTACAACGGATTTTGTCAATGAGATCAAGGCAATGTACGCTGTAGACTTAAAAGATACGTCAGCTCTAGAGCAGTTTATTGCATTGGGTCAATTACTTAAGCGTTATAACGCCGACAATTGGACCAATACTTCAAAAGGTTATCGAAAGAACGATTTGAAACAGGTTTATTATTTCTCAATTGAATTCTTACCGGGAAGGTTACTTCAATCCAATCTCTTGAATCTTGATATTTTGGACACGGTTAGTAGTGGATTGAAAAAGCTCGGCTTGAATTATGAAAAGATCTGCCAAGCTGAACCAGATCCAGGACTTGGTAATGGTGGACTGGACAGATTGGCAGCCGGCTATATGGATGCAATGGCAAGTTTGGGTATGGCTGGTAATGGTAATGGTATTCGCTATCGTTATGGCTTATTCAAGCAAGTGTTTATGAATGGCTATCAAGTGGAGTTGCCTGATGACTGGCTACGTAATGGCAATGTGTGGGAAGTTCGGCGTGAGAATCGTGCCTGTGTGGTCAGGTTCGGTGGACACGTTTGGCTTCAAGAACAAGCGGACAAAACACTTAGACCAGTATATGATTACACCGACGATGTCTTAGCTGTACCTTATGATATTGGAATGGTCGGCTACCACAATGGGGTGACGAATACCTTGAGATTATGGTCAGCAGAATTACCACCAAGTGCAGATCATACTTATTATTCACAAAAACAACGTGACAATATCAACGACATCACCAAGGTATTGTATCCAGATGACTCCAGTGATGAAGGCCGCTCTTTGCGCTTGCGACAGGAGTATTTCTTCTCATCAGCCGGTATCCAAAGTATCGTCAGACATTACTTCTTGGAGCACAATAATCTGAAGCAATTCGCTCAAAAAGTCGCTGTGCACATTAATGACACACATCCAACATTAGTAATTCCCGAATTGATGCGGATACTACTAGATGAATATGATTGTTCATGGGATGTAGCTTGGCAAATAACTACTGCTACGATGAGTTATACCAATCATACAATTATGCAAGAAGCACTGGAGAGTTGGCCAATTGATATGTTCAAAGGTCTACTTCCCAGAATCTATCAAATAGTGGAAGAAATAGATCGTCGTTATCGTAATGAAAAGACTCCAATTTTTGGTAGTAAAGTGGTGGATAACACAGCTCCACTCGGTAATGGTCAAGTAAGGATGGCTTATTTGGCAGTTATCGGCAGTCACAGTGTCAATGGCGTAGCACCGTTACATACAGAATTGTTGAAGAAGGATGTCTTGGCTGATCTATATCGGATCTACCCTGAGAAATTCAATAACAAAACCAATGGTATAGCTGATCGTCGCTGGTTAGAATTGGCCAATCGACCATTGACCAAGTTGATCGACCAAAGAATCGGAATGAATTGGCATGATAATCCTAAGCAACTACAAACACTGACAGCGTTTGAAAATGACACAGAATTCTTGCATCAGTTGGCTGAAGTGAAGTTGACTAATAAACAAAGACTTGCGGAATACGTTAAGGAAAATATGAATATCACTCTCAATACCGACGCAATTTTTGATGTCCAAATCAAACGTCTCCATGCATATAAACGTCAATTGCTACACGTATTCGAGATCATTCGTGAGTATCAAGATATCAAAGATAACCCTCAAAAGTCAGTCACACCACGGGTACATATCTTCGGCGCTAAGGCGGCACCAAGCTATCATTATGCCAAGTCAGTTATTAAGGTCATCAATGCTTTGGCAGACTTAGTTAATAATGATCAAGCTATCGGTGATAAGTTAAAAGTAGTCTTCGTACCAAACTATGGAGTCTCACTAGGAGAATTGATTATTCCAGCTGCTGATGTCAGTGAACAGATCTCTACAGCATCCAAAGAAGCTTCTGGTACTAGTAATATGAAGTTGATGACCAATGGAGCTCTTTCACTAGCCACATTAGATGGTGCCAATATCGACATTGTGAAAGCAGCTGGTTCTGAGAATGAGTATACTTTCGGATTAACTTCAGATGAAGTTTATGGTTATTATCATCGTGGTGACTACCAAGCTCAGAAGTTCTTTGACGGTAATCAAGAATTACAACGTGTGGTTAATGCGTTGATCGATGGGACAATTCCTGAGATATCCACTGAGGGTCGTGAAATATATAATTCACTCTTACAATACAATGATGAATATTTTGTTATGGCAGATTATGAAGATTATGTAGCTAAGCAAAAACAAATCTCGTCTGATTTCAATGATGTAAAAACTTGGCAGAAAAAATCATTGGCCAATATCGCTGCATCAGGTACTTTCTCTGCTGACTATGCAGTGGCTAGATATGCTGAAGATATTTGGCAAGTACCATTTGATCGGATCTTGAAGTAAGAGGTGTCATTATGAGTATCGTTATAGAATATAATTCATTTCAGACAACAAAAAAAGCTCCCTTTGGCGCGGTACTTGAGGGAACTAAAGTGAGATTTCAGATTGGGGTTCACACTAATGATTCGATCCAACAGGTGAATTTGCATGTGGCACAAGATGGACATTGGGATTCTGAACACAAAATTCCAATGACTTTAGGAAAAATGCACTATCAAACTGAATTCACACCGGAGTTTTCAGGTTTATATTTTTATTATTTTGAAGTTGTAACGGATAAGGAAAGTTGCTTTTATGGTTGTACAGATGGTGGATTTGGTGGAGAAGGAGTGGTCTACTTCCAAAGAAGCGATGTACAAATGTATCAACTGACCGTTATAAATGAAGTAGAAACTATTCCTGAATGGTACCAAAAGGGATTGGCATACCATATTTTTGTGGACCGTTTTAATAATGGTAATGAAGATGGACACATCAATTCGCCTAAACCTAATAGCTTTATTTACGGACAAAAGACTGATTTACCAATGTATATCAGAAATAATAAGCAAGAAGTCGTCCGTTGGGATTTTTATGGTGGCAATTTAATAGGGATTCAGAAGAAAATACCTTATTTAAAAGAACTTGGAGTGACGATTATATACTTGAGTCCTATATTTGAAGCAAGTAGTAATCATCGTTATGACACCAATGATTATTTCAAAATAGATCCAATGTTGGGGACACTGGTTGATTTCGATAATCTGGTTACCACCATTCATGAAGCTGGAATGCGTGTGATTTTAGATGGTGTCTTCAACCATGTTGGAGTCAATTCCAGATATTTTAATAAGTCAGGCGAATACGACACAATTGGTGCGACTCAATCTAAAGACAGTCAATATTTCCCATGGTTCACTTTCACCAATTATCCAAATGAATATGACAGCTGGTGGGGTGTGACAGATCTGCCGACAGTTAATAAGAACAATGAAGATTTTCAAAAGTTCATTTATGGTGGCGATAACTCAGTAATTGATTATTGGACTTCACGTGGAGTTGATGGTTGGAGATTAGATGTTGCCGATGAATTACCGGATGAATTCATTCTGGGAATTCGGCAAACGCTGAATAAATATCCCGATAAAATCTTGATCGGTGAAGTTTGGGAAGATGCCTCGCATAAATTGGCCTATGGCAAACGTCGCCACTATCTTGAAGGTAATATGTTGCAAGCGGTCATGAATTATCCACTGCGAGAATTGATAATTCGTGTCTTAACTGGAGACTTGAAGCCTTTGGAGTGGTGGCTTGAATTAATGACATTGAAAGAGAATTATCCCGATACAGTTTTCAGGTATAATTTTAATAATATAGGAAGCCACGATACACAGCGCATTTTAACTGCGCTACATGGCAATAAAAATTGGTTGAAACAAGCTGTCGGTTTGTTGTTCACTTTGCCCGGTGTACCTTGTGTTTATTATGGGGATGAGGTGGGACTAACTGGTGGTAAAGATCCTGATAATCGAGCCTTTTTCCCATGGAATGATCAAGATGAAGATTTATTGAAGTCAGTAAGTCAGTGGTATAACTGGCGAACTAAACATGCATGGATAGATACGGCGGAGTTCGCACCGTTTTATCTGAGTGAATATGGAATAGGGTTTGTTTATTGGAGCGGTGATAAGAGGTTGGTAGTTGTTTTGAATACATCTTCCAATCAAGCTTTGATCAAGGATAACGACTTTATGATGGACGTTGTTCCATCTGAAGTTTCCGTTGAGATACGGGAGTTGTTTAGTGGTGAGGTTGTTGGTGATTTTCAAACCAGAGAGTGGAAGAAGCCGGAGAGAGTGTCAAAGGACGGGAAACCTTGAGCATTGCCTAGAATAGTGATTTTACTACGCAGTAGTGAAGTCACCATTCGTAGCAAGCGCAGAGGTTTGTCCTTTGTAAACTCGTTTCCACTCCAATAGAAGATAAATACTATACAAGGTTTTAGGTTTTGAATTTTATCTACAACAAAAAAGACTAGAGATTAATTTCCCTAGCCTTTTTTGATTGTTGTCATAAACGAGTTGCAGAAGCCAGATTCCTGCGCCTGCTACGAATAGTAAATGCATCACTTCGTGATACCTTCACTATTCTAGGCAGTGCTCAGAATCTCCCGGCTTCTTCCACTCTCTGGTTTTGAAACGAGTTGCAGAAGCCAGATTCCTGTGCCTGCTACGATTAGTAAATGCACCACTTCGTGGCACCTTCACTAACCTAGGCAGTGCTCAGAATCTCCCGGCTTCTTCCACTCTCTGGTTTACTCTCTAATCCTTGAAATTACCACTCTCAACATCTTTAATAAATGTCTTCAAATGATCAAAGTAAACAGGGGCATTATCAATCATATGATGATGACCACCGTTTGGTGTTGTAACTAGTCTTGCATGAGGGATCTTCTCTTGCATGATCTTAGCTGTTGAAATAGGCATACTTTCGTGTTCACCAAATGTAAGTAGTGTTGGTACTTTGATTTCGTTTAGGTGTTTTCTAAAGTGCCATTCCTTTAATTTACCAGTGATAACGAATTCGTTGTCTCCTTGGAATGCGTTATATACAGGTGTAGCTGTTGTATCGATCAAGTGTGAGATAGCAGCTGGTTGTTTCCTATCAATGTATTCTCTGTTCAATACATCAACGTAACTTTGATATGTGGCATCATCAAGGTCATTTTCAGCTTCTTTTTGTTCCATATACTTAACTTTGTCAGGACCAAGAGCATCCATTCTGCATTGATTGATGCTTGTAACGTATTCGTCAATTTCATCAACCATACTTGAGATGATTGCTCCCTTAAGGTGTTGACCATATTTAGCAGCGTACATTTGTACTAAAGCGCCACCCCATGATTGACCGATTAAGTAGAAGTTGTCTAAGCCAAGCTTTTGTCTAACTTCTTCGACTTCATCAAGGAAGTAGTCATAGCTCAAATACTTTTCAGCAATTTTGGGATCGCTGTAGTCGGGTTGATCTGAGTACCATGAGCCAAGTTGATCATACATTGATACTTGAACGCCTAAATCGGCAAGTTCTTCACCGAAGTTTTCCCAATATTCGTGATTTCCACCTGGTCCACCGTGTAGGCAGAGTAGTTGAATATCGCCATGACCTTGGGTATTTGTCCATAAATGGTAGCCATTATCGAGAGTGATAATTGTTGTGCCTTGTTTCATAAGTTTTCACCTTCCTATTGTTATTAATACAATTATATATCTATATTGTATCCAGTCCAAATACATTTGTAATATTTGAATAAACAAAGTTTTTATAGTTTTTTACAAAACTTGACCGTAATCAAGTTGGACTCTGCTCAAACCTAATACAATGTATTTGTGCTTAGGAGGAAAGATAATATGAAATTTAATATATGGGTTCAAAAAAATCAAAACAAAATGACTGCAGCAATCGCCATTTTGATCGTAATAAGTTTTATTGGTAAATTTGCTAATCTACCAATGGTGGAAACACCAGCAATGATATTAGCAAGTATCATAGGTGCAATTCCAGTGTTCTTACATGCTTTTACAGCTTTAATCAACAAAGTTATCAGCATTGAACTCTTGGTAACAATCGCCGTAATCGGTGCTTTCGTTATCGGAGAATATGAAGAATCAGCAATCGTTACATTCTTGTTCCTATTCGGTAGTTACTTAGAACAAAGAACATTACAAAAGACTCGTTCATCAGTTAAGAACTTAACACAGATGGCTCCAACAACGGCTGAGTTGGTTGACGAAGATGGCAGTGTTTCAACTGTTGATGTTGATGACTTGGACGAAGGGGACCATGTAATCGTTAAACCAGGTGGTCAGATTCCTGTTGATGGTAAGATCATCGAAGGTAAAGGCTACATGAATGAAGCTTCTATAACTGGTGAATCAACTCCAGTTGAGAAGAGTATCGGGGACAAGGTCTTCGCTGGATCATTGACCGACAACGGAACAATCACTGTCGAAACAACATCTGTTGGTGAAGATACAACATTTGGTAAGATTATTGAATTAGTTGAAGAGGCTCAAGATAGCCAATCTCCAGCTGCTAGATTCATTGATAAATTTGCAACATACTATACACCAGCCGTACTTATTATCGGTATTCTAGTCTGGGTATTCACACGTGATTTCCCATTAGCTATCACGGTTTTAGTTCTAGGATGCCCTGGTGCCTTGGTTATCGGTGCCCCAGTATCAAACGTTGCCGGAATTGGTAACGGTGCTAAGAATGGTATCTTGATGAAGGGTGGAAATGCTGTAAACAGCTTCGCCAAAGTCGATACATTAGTTTTAGATAAAACAGGTACATTAACTACAGGTAAAATGAGTGTCACAGGATTGGATCACTTTGGGGATGACAAGAATGCGGATATGGCATTACTTTCAGCCGTTGAAGGTACATCTGATCATCCACTAGGTACTGCAATTAATAAATATATTACTGATCAAGGTATTACAGAGACAAAAGATCTACCAGAATTAGATACAGTTAAAGGTCAAGGTTTACAGAGCAATGACAGTAGAATCTTAGTTGGTAATGAACGTTTGATGAAGCATAACGGCGTTACAATCTCTGATGATGCTCGTAAAGTTATTGATACAAAGATGAATAATGGGGACTCAATTGTTCTTATGGCAGTTGATTCAGAATTGAAGTTAGTCGTTGGTGTTAATGACCAATTAAGAAGTGACGCATTTGAAGGATTAACAGCAATCAAGAATGCCGGAATCAAGCGAGTTGTAATGTTGACAGGTGATAATAAAGTCGCTGCACAACACGTCGCAGACAGATTACCAGTTGATGAAGTTCATGCAGAATTACTTCCAGAACAAAAAGTTGATTTTGTTAAGAAGTTCAAAGAAGAAGGTCACAAAGTTGCCTTTGTTGGTGATGGTATCAATGATAGTCCTTCTCTTGCTACAGCCGATATCGGTATCGGTATGGGAAGTGGTACAGATGTTGCCATTGAAACAGCCGATGTTGTCTTAGTTAAATCAAGCTTTGACGCACTAGCACATTCATACATCTTGGCTAAGAAGACAGTAGCTAATACACAAGAAAATATCATCATCGCCGTAGGAACCGTTGCTCTACTATTATTAGGTTTATTAGTAGGAGTTATCCATATGGCAAGTGGGATGTTTGTCCATGAATTCAGTATTCTAGTAGTTATCTTCAATGCAATGAGATTGTTAAGATTAAAATCTTTCAAAAAATCTCCAAAACTTGACGTAAATCAAGTTAAGACAGCATAAAAGATACTATTATATGACTTGTAAGTTAGTTAAAGATAAATAGGAGGAACTTAAATATGGCAAAAGTAGTATTACAATTAGGCGAATTAACATGCCCATCATGTATGACAAAAATTCAAAAAGCAGTTTCAAATCAAGACGGAGTTTCAGATGTAAAAGTTATGTTCAATGCAGGTAAAGTTAAGGCTGACATTGATGAAGCAAAAGTAAGTGGTGAAGATCTAGGTAAAGTTATCACTGAACTAGGATATGAAGTTAAAAAGATCAAGACAAAGGAGATTGCATAATGACAGAGCTAACAATTGATGAAAAATTCGAGGCAGAACAAAAACAAGCCGACGCCGATCACCACAAACCAACAGCCGGTGCAATGACAGGACACATTGTTTCCAATCATGCATATATCAATATCAAGTTGCATCAACTAAAGTGGTTCGTTAAAGGACCAAACGCTGAAAGCTACAAGTCAGTTTTGAATGATACAATCGATGAGAATAACGCATGGTTCGATAAAGTAGCCGAACAATTGTTGGACGAAGGCGAGTTGCCACCATCAACAATGAAAGAATATACAGATTACACAATGATCGAAGAAAACGGTGCTAATAAGTACTTGAATGCTCAAGACATGATTCAAACAGTTGTAAATGACTTTGCAACTGATAACATGTTTATAACAAGAGCAATCAAACTAGCCCAAAACGAAGATCGCCCATTCATGGCTCAAGTACTAGTAGAGTTACTAGGCTGGAATAATCATCAAATTAGAATCTATCAAGCATTACTTGGTAATAGTGCACGTGTTGGATTTGAAGAAGATGATGAGGACGACGAAGACTAGAGAGTGCAGGAAGGGTGCCCAGACTCTGAGCATTACCTAGATAAGTATCATTATCACGAAGTGATGATGGAACTTATCGTAGTAAGCACAGGAGTCTACCCTTCCGGAACTCGTTTCAGAAGTAAAAAAGAGAGTGCAGGGAAGGTGCCCAGACTCTGAGCATTACCTAGATAAGTATCATTATCACGAAGTGATGATGGAACTTATCGTAGTAAGCACAGGAGTCTACCCTTCCGGAACTCGTTTCAAACCACAGAAAAAGCAAGCAGAGGAGTTTACTTTTTCTAGCAAAACAAAATAAAAAAACTTAGACAAGCAAATAGAAGGGCCAAAAAGGTCCTTCTATTGCTGTATCAAAATAGAAAAGGAGTAAGCCCAATGGCACATTTAGCCCATAACCATACAGCAGAAGATTGTGTAGAATTAGTAACAATATTCCAATCACTTTCAAAAGAGGATACCAAAACAGTTGCGTCACTAGTTTCAGATAAGCATTACCAAAGTGGCGAGTACATCTATCAAGCCGGTAATTCCGCTGATGCATTAACGATAGTTGCACACGGTCAAGCCAAAGTATTTCAAATCGCTACCAATGGTAAAGAACAAATGTTGAGAATTCTTCAAACTGGTGATTTTGACGGAGAAGCTGCACTTTTCAGTAACAAAGATCGTACAAGTTTCGCACAAGCCTTGATGGACACCGATGTTTGTCAGATCAAACGTAGTGACTTTCAGAAGTTGATGAAGACATCACCAGAGTTAGCTGTTAACATGGTCAATGCCTTTGGACAACGAATTGTACAACTTGAACAACAAACCACTGAGGCTGCTACGTCAAGTATTGAAAGCCGTCTAGCCAGTTATTTGTTGGAGACCAGTGCAGGATTGAAAAAGGAACAATTCGAATTACCCCTTAAGAAAAAAGATATTGCAACATATCTTGGAACAACGCCAGAGACAATCAGTCGTAAGCTTAGTTCATTAGCAAAAGATGAATTGATCGAGAAGAAATCTAATACATTGATCAAGATATTGGACGCTGATGGATTGGCTATGGTGGAGTAGAAAACAAAAATGGAGCCGACTCACAATTGAGTTAGCTCCATTTTACTTACCAGATTAATTGGCAATAATCCACTCATTAGTGGCTACTCGAGACATCTTTACATGATTAATGGTTCCAACCCGGTCAGTTTGATATTCATCAGATGATATACTTCCGACAACGTTACCGAATTCATCATATATCTTTGAATCCTTTGACGTTACAATACTTGATACTGGTTGATATTCTAGTACATCAGAAGCTGCGACTCATTCATTAGTTGAAACACGATAATACTTTTGACCATTGAAGTATGCATAACGGTCAGTTGCCCAATCCGTTCCACTCTTCAATGCTCTAGAAGAAGCTTTGCCCGTTGAGTCAATCAACGACTTATTACTATCATAGTAAGCATGTACTTGTGAAAGATTATCATTATAAAGATATGCATCACTTTCTTTGACCCATTGATCAGTTGCCACTCGATAATATGTCTCACCGTCAAGAGTCATTTTCTTATCAGTGACCCAATTACTATATTTTGATAGCGATATTGACACTGCTTTACCGTTAGAATCATAGACAGTAGTAGCGTCCTTTGTGATAGAGAGTTTAGCGTCAATATCAGAAACTTCAGGAGTATCATAATCGCCATCATTATCATCACTTCCACCACTACCTTGATTATTTCCACCACTAGTAGGTTCATCAGCGACAACAGATGCATTCACTACTAATGTGTCATCAGTACTAGAGGCATCAATTACAAAGGAACTATCTTTTAACTTGTAGCCAGTTGGAGCTTTTAATAGAGACTCCACAGTCGTTTCACTAGTTGGAGCATCTGATGTATCACTAGAGATAGTTTTGTTGTTAGCGTCAACGTAATTAATCGTTATCTTGTTAGGCTGACCATAAATTGCTGTAACTGTGATTTCTCTATACGGAGCAGGTGGTAAAAGGTCTGGATCTAATAAAACGTCACTATTACTAGTAATATAGCCTACCGCATCATTAATACTTGTGAACAACCCTGTGAAGGGGAAATCTTGCGACTGATATTGGAACGTGGAAAGATCAAGATTTATGGTATATCCACTTGGAGCATCTGGACTTATTAATACTAAGTTATTTTTGTCCCATGATTGCATTTCATCGTAGATAATTAAGTTACCAATTTGTTGAATGATCTTAATTTTATAATATGGATCTGCTACTTGAACGTTGTATCCAGTATCAGTCTTTTCAAATGATTTATTTTGTAAACTAAACGCATTACCTGATTCATCCTTAAATGTTGAAATGTCTGGAATATCATTAGTTGTGAAATCACCAGAATTCAAATCATAATTATAAAGTGTCTCACTATGAATTGTCTTACCTGTGTCATCAACGTAATTTATCACTGGAAATTCTATATCATTTTTTGTGTACACCATAACAACTTTACTTTTGTCCATATTTACAGTGCCATAACTTGCCATTTGGTCTTCTGAATAGGCACGATCATCATCAGTTTCATTAAGTTCCATTGAATATGTAGATAATGACTTATCGAATGTATATCCAGGGATTTCCTTTCCCAAGGTGTCATAATCAGGTGGATTAACTGTAGTAGTATGATTATCAGGATCTGAAAAATTTAGAGTAGTTGTTGTTGGCTTGCTTATCTCATTTCCTAAACTATCTTGATAGTAAACTGGTATTGGTACTTCAATATAAATATTAACTAAAAATCCAAAACTGATACTATCAAAATCTGTATCATTAGCGGAGTCTATTGTTATAGTAGTATCCTTAGTTGCTGGAATTTTTTCAACCTTATTGTAATCTTCTAGATTAAAAGATTCTTTGTTTACACTATAAGAAGTGGTTGTTTCAGCGATATTATTATTAAAAATTGGAAACTCATTGTTCTCTAGTTGAGACAACTTGAAACTGTCATTAGCATAAAGAACTTTCCACTCAGTGGTTTCTAGTGAGCCATTAGGTAGTCCACTAAAAACATTTGAAAGGTTGCTTAATTTACCATTTACGAATCTTCGTACAATTAAACGTGCCTTGATTCTGGAAACGTCAAAGTAATAGTCGTTAGTATCTTTGTTAAGGGTTATCGAAAATGACGTGAACTGGTACAAATTGTAAATTTTGAGATCTTTGAGTTTCTCATAGGTTGCGTCTTTACCTATTACCTCTCCAACTTTCCCTGTTCCACTATATACGTTGATAGGATTACCATTGGCGTCTTTAATCGTATTATTATCTTCATCTCTCAAATAAATGTTGAACGAAACGTCGTCAGTTTCGTCAGTTTCGTCAGTAGCTGAAGTGTCATAAGAAATTGATTTTGACGCAACGTTGGAAGAATTATCGGAGTTTGAAGCAGTGGCATCTTGACTAACTTGTGTAGGTGTATCAGTTGCAACACTAAGAGCTCTAGTATTGTTTGTGTTAGAAGTTGTATCGCTACTTATTTCTGTAGTTGAATCATCCGAAGTAGTAGGATCTGTATTTGTATCTGTATTTGTATCTGTATTTGTATCTGTATTTGTATCTGTATTTGTATCTGTATTTGTATCTGTATTTGTATCTGTATTTGTATCTGTATTTGTATCTGTATTTGTATCTGTATTTGTATCTGTATTTGTATCTGTATTTGTATCTGTATCTGTATTTGTATTTGTATCTGTATTTGTATTTGTATCTGTATTTGTATTTAAATTTTCAGAACTTACATCGCCAATGTCAGAAGCATTATCTACATCAGTAGTTGAAGTGTCATCACTTGGTAGTGTTTGTGATGTTGAAGAGTCGACACTATCAGCCTTTACTGTATAAGTAGTACTTCCTCCAAAAATGATAGCTGAAAAAAGCGATATTCCTACAATATTTATTTTTTTCATGTTCATCCCCCGCAAATTTAACTTAATAATATCATGTAAATATTAATTTATATAGTACAAAATTAATTATTAACAAATGATAAAGCATAAATTTGATTTAAATAATTAATTAAAAAATATCAATACAAAATGTCTGTAACTGCAATATTTATCAGATGACGAAAAATGGTATTATACCAACGTTTGCAGGACATAACAAAAGTCGTAACTTTTGAAATATACCTATAAAAATGGTAATATTATTTAACTAAAAATTTCGAGGTTAATATGACGGAAAAATCTGAAATTAAGCAATTAGATGAAAAAACAATCGAACAAGATCATCTTGATGATGTTGTCGAAAAAATCAAAATATCTGAGAACAAACTAAAGGAACATATCGATATCGCAGAAGATGACTTGAAAGTTATCAACGGTGCCTTTGATGATATCCATGTTGGTATGGATGGTGATGCTATCTCAATGGATTCAGCACTCTCCATCCATGCTCAGCAACAAATGCTTGATGAGCGTAATAACAGTTGGCATCAGTCAAAACAACGCTTAGAGATACTTAAAAAGCTTGAGAACAATCCATTCTTCGCTAGATTGGACTTCCAAGAAAAGGGTGAACCCAAACGAGAAACAATATATATTGGGTTAACTTCATTTACCGATAAGACGGATCACTTCTTAGTTTATGATTGGCGTGCACCGATCTCATCAATTTATTACGATGGGAAACTTGGAGATGTTGAATATCAAACACCAGACGGACTACAAAATGTCGATCTATTTTTAAAACGACAGTTTTTAGTTGAGAATGGTAAGATACAAGCCTACTTTGATACTCAAGAGACTATTGGGGATCAGATGTTACTGGAAGTATTGGATGGTAAATCTTCGACCCACATGAAGGGTATCGTTAAGACTATTCAATCAGAACAAAACAAGATTATTCGTGATACAAAATCTAAGCTCTTATTCGTTCAAGGTGCCGCAGGTTCTGGTAAGACATCTGCTATATTGCAACGTATCGCCTTTTTACTGTACAGATATCGTGGTACTTTAACGTCTAGTCAAGTTGTAATGTTCAGTCCCAATATGCTGTTCAATGACTATATTCAAGATGTTCTACCAGAGATGGGTGAACAGAATATGGTACAGATGACATATAGTCAATATCTAGCACGCCGTTTGCCTAATATATCTGTTGAAAGTCTTTCACAACAATTCGAAAAACAAGAAGATCCTGTTAAGAAGAATGTTTCCAAGTTCGTCTCTGATATTGAGTTCTTCAAGATCTTGACCAATTATGGTAAGTTATTGAATCAAAGTGGTGTCAGTTTCAAGAATATTAAATTCCAAGGGAACATTTTCATTCCCAAAGAGAAGATTGCTGAGATCTACTATAGTTTTGGTCCACAATATAATCTGGGAAACCGACTAGATGCCACAGTTGAACGTCTCCAGAAGATGTTGCGTCGTAAAGTTGGTTCGGAGATGCGTTCTAAGTGGGTTTCTGAACAAATTGAAGATTTAAGCCAAGAACAATTGAAGATGTTGTATGACACGGCTGACCAAGAGTTCAAAAATGGTGATGATGAGCATAGATTCTTAGCTCGTAAGATCGTCATGGCAGCTATGCAAAAAGTTTATAGCCAGATTATTCACTTGAGATTCTTGAATGTATCAGTTAATTATCTGAACTTCTTGAAGGCAGTACCTAAGATAACTGACTTGAGTAAGCACGGTATTACTGAGGAACAATGGAAAGAAGACATTGATGACTTCGTTGAGTTGTTCAATAATAAGCAGATCTCAATGGATGATCTGAGTCCATACTTGTACTTGTATGACTTAGTTACTGGCAAGCACGGTGAGACAGATATGAAGTTTGTCTTTATTGATGAGATTCAAGACTATACGCCATTCCAGCTAGCTTACTTAAAGGACAAGTTCCCGAGAGCACGTTATACAATGCTAGGAGATTTGAACCAGTCGATCTTCACTAAGAAGAATAGTCAGACACTTTTGTCAGAGGTTCAAGGATTATTTAATGCGGATGAAACACGTGTTGTACAACTGACACACTCATATCGTTCAACTAAGCAGATCACTGATTATACCAAGTCTATCTTGACTAATGGTCAAAGAATCGAGCCATTCAGTCGCGAGGGTGACTTACCTAATTTGTTAGTAGCTAACTCGATCGACGAGTCGTTATCACAAGTTATCGATCAGGTTAACAAGAATGATGAGAAGAACTATACAACAGCTATCATCACCAAGTCACTAAAGGAGTCACAAGAAGTCCAAGAACTCCTCCAAAAAAAGGGTGTAGAGGCGACTTGGATCCGTTCAGAGAATCAACGTCTAGCAACAGGTACGATAGTTCTGCCATCGTATTTAGCTAAGGGATTAGAGTTTGATGCAGTCATTATGTGGGATGCTTCCAAGAATAGATTCGACACAGATGAGCAACAGTTAGTTTATACTATTGCGTCACGTGCTATGCACAGATTAACTATCGCTACTGTTGGTGAATTGTCGCCATTACTGCAACGTGTTCCTGAAAAATATTATACGAAGTAAGATTTTGATTAGAATTGAGTTCACAAGCTGTATAATTAATTACTACGAGATAGTATTAGTGATGAGGGGGCATGTTTTGTGGCAAGCCGAAAAGATACTGCATACGACTACATTAAAGAATCAATCCTTTCAAATAAGATGGTTCCTGGTGCGGTTATAAAGGAAATCGAATTATCTGAGGAATTACAAATGAGCCGAACGCCGATAAGAGAGGCTATTAGAGAATTACAAGTGCAAGGTTTGGTTGAGAGTTTCCCGGCAAAGGGAACGGTCGTTACTAAGCTAACTGAAGAAGATGTAAAGGAAATATTTGAATTAAGAATTGCCTTGGAATCTATTGCACTGGAAAAGAGCATTGATCGCATACTGGATAAGGAATTAGATGATGTTGAAGCGATATTCAACGAAGCGGTTAAGGGTTTCAATTGGGAAAAGCTCCACGAAGCAGATCGAAAATTACATGGATTGATCGTTAACAAGTCAGGAAGTAAGCGCCTGATTCAATTCTTGGATATTTTGAGTATTCAAATAGAGAGATTACGTAGGTTAAGTACTCAAGATCCCAAAAGAAAAGATGATTCCTATAAAGAACATATGGAAATTATCCATCAATTGCGAAATCACGACTTAGACGGTTGTAAAGCTGCTTTGGCACTACATCTAAATGCAGTTTGTACATCAGCGTTGCAGTTTGTTGATTATCAAGGTGATTTCTATTCATAGAGTCTCAAAAAAGTTCTAGCGTTCACAAAAGTGAATACTAGAACTTTTTTTTATGAGAAAAACAATATTATTGTATATTACAATTTATATCTGCTAATTTATCATCAACCCAAGGACGACTATACTCACCGTCATTTCTGATTGTCTTTTTGATTTTGGCTTCTTTTTCCATAATACCGTGAGCTTTTTCTGCTAGATATTGTGCGTCATTTGGATCAATGAAGATCAAACCATCAGAATCACCAACAACTATATCGCCAGGTTTAACGACCTTACCACCGAAGGTGATTGGAACGTTAATTTTACCAGGGCCATTTTTGTATGGACCATTGGGTACAACAGCTTTAGCATATGCTGCAATAGTCATATTATTTAGCTCAGCCTTGTCACGGACACAGCCATCAACTATAACACCAGCCAAACCTCTGCTTTGACAATAAGTTAGCATTATTTCACCGAAGATAGCGTTTCTAGTACCGCCGGCAGCATCAATGACGATAACGTCACCTGGTTTTGCTAGATCCATTGCTTTATGGAACATCAAGTTGTCACCTTGGGGAACTTGAACTGTAAACGCTGGTCCTAAAAGAGGTGTTTTGTTCATTGGTTTTATATCTGGTGAAACAGCGGCCTGACGATTCATACAATCGTCGATATTTGCTACTGGTATATCTTTAAAGAGATTAATTAGGTCTTTACTTGGACGTTTGAAGTCACTGATTATTTGACATCCTACATTTTTATCCATATTTATACATCCTCTATTAATTATTTGGTACTTCCGTATTTACTTCTTTTAGTGCTTTATTTCGCTTAATAATCCTATAAGGTACAGAGATAATGAGTGGATACAACATGATTGGTCCAACTACCATAGTGAAAATTGTGTATCCGTAATTAACAATATTTAAAACTCCAAAGAAGCTGAATAGGGCACATATTATAACGAAGAAAACAGCAATTATTAATTTGCGCATCAATGTAGTACTGTTCTTGATTACTTTCTTGAGAGGCATTTGGAATCTTTCAGATACAACAAAGATGAAGTGCATTGAAGTACTCAACATTGCGGCAATCGATAGTACTACATAAAGTGTTTGACCTAACACGTTGAATTTTCCAAGCGTTGTAACGGCCCAAAGTGTTGGAACAGCTTGTTTCAGTACTCCTGGCATTCCAGAAGAAAAAATTACGGTAAAAATTATTGTCATAAAGGTACAAAGGATCGATGTTAATAAAGAAACTAATAATACGTCTTTTCTTGTTCTTACGATTCCTTTTGAAGCAGGGACACAGGCATCATAGCCATTCATGAAGAATACAACGATAGTGAACATGCTGAAAATAGCGAAGGCTTGTGAGCTATATCCAAAGTCCTTTGGTGTTACACCACTGGAGATAAAGGAGTGCATTCCCGGAAGGGCTGGTCCTAAACATTTATAACCAATGTAAAGTGAAATCAGAACGATTAGAACGGACAAAATGGAGCTAGCCTTTCTGATAAATCCAGCGCCCCAAAGCGATAGGGCAACAACGGCAATTATAAAAAGAATCCTGGTCAATATCTTATTTACTCCATAAATACTGTAGATTAATTCAGCTACGGTGGATATTTGAAGTGCTAAAGAGATTATTACGACCACAATAACTTGAAGTTCTTTGATATTCCCAAAGAACCACTGAAGATGTTTACCTTGATAGATCTGGTTGTAAGCTTCTCGGTAATTATTAGGTTGATAAACTCTATTGATCTCAAATAGTAATAAGCAAAAAACAAAACTAAGCAAGCCAGTTATAAGTGGACCAATAAATACACCAATCGGTCCTTTGTTGAGAAAATAGCTTACGGTTTGAGCTCCAGAGGCAAAACCGGGTCCAGAATATGCTCCAAACATTACGGCACTTAAACTAAAGATGGAAAATAAATGAATTCGTTTATTTTTTGTATCCATAG
The DNA here is from genome assembly GCF_001971585.1 of Companilactobacillus allii. NCBI lineage: Bacteria > Bacillati > Bacillota > Bacilli > Lactobacillales > Lactobacillaceae > Companilactobacillus > Companilactobacillus allii. The sequence continues at coordinate 785,058 of NZ_CP019323.1, forward strand.
TTGCATCTCCTTATTTTTGCTGTGACTGTAAATGAAAATACCCCATTTTGGCACGTGCTTCTTTTAAAGTACTGCCATTTTTGACTAGTTGAATAATTCCTTGTTCGTCTTCTTGAATACTAATAGCTACTTTTAGAACCTTTTCTGCCAACTCATCAGGTATTACAACGACACCAGTGTCATCACCCATGATTATGTCGTTTGGACGAACCTGAACTTCTCCAAGCGATACAGGTTCATTCACAGTGTCGATCTGAACTCGTTCTTTGCCGGTCACCATGTAAAATCCCTTGCTATAGACAGGATAGGTTGTACTCAATATGCCGGGTATATCACGACAAACTCCATTGATAACAGTAGCTGCTATGTCTTTTTGGTTTGCGACATTAGTCATGATGTCACCCCAAACAGTACAGTCGGTTCTACCAGCATTATCAATGACAACTACTTGATTGGCTAAGACGTCATCTAGAAAATCACCAACGGTTCCTTTCTTCATTCCGCAGGGAACATAATGTACTGTAAAAGCACGTCCACAAAATGGAATCCCACGCTGAATGGGCTTAATGCCGTAAGCTCCACATGGAATGCCTAGACTGTCTAGGGCATCTGAAACACTAGTGACATCTTGCTTTTTTAGTTCAGTAATTATTTTTTCTTCTTGCATAATATGGTTCCTCCAATTGTTATGTATCTTTTAAGTAATACACATTGTCGACAATTGATATTATAAAGCGTTTCCAATAAAATAGCAACGGGACTATTTGAAATGAAATTTAAAACGCGTTTTCACTGCAAGTTTGAGTAGAAAAAGAGTTATGTCACAAACTCTTCTTTTGCATTATACTCGAAAACTGAACGTGTTATGTCACGCTCTGTAATTCATTAACTTGATCTTCTCAATATGTAAAACGGGATTGTAATCTTCTAGTCGATTTTGATTGGCAGAAAAGTTTACGTAAATTTTCAAAATTGTATTATTTTCAGTTTTGCCTGTAAAGTAGGATCCTGATTCATCACTACCTTGTAAGTCACTCATTTGGTGTAGTTTGAGTTCGGGATGGGACTTCAAATATGACTTGGTCTCATTATCATATCCATATTGTACTGAATCACGACTATAAAGAAGTGCGTTGGTTTCGTTGAGTGCTCGGTTACGTATATTCATGTCACTTGAAGCTAGCAAGATCACTGGGATCAAGGCGATGAATAGGATGATTACTATGGTAGATGTTATTATTTTATTCATAATATTTCACTCCACTATTACTTCTCGACTACATCCTAACACGTAAACACTGTGGAAAATTATTTAGATTTTTCTGAAAATTTATAAAGAATTTGATGATGATAATTTGTTATAAGCACAATTTTTTTGGTTGATTTTATAGTGGAAACGCGTTCCAAAACACAATTTCTTCCGCTTAACGTAATATGGGGCGTCATTCACATTCGTGAATGGCACCCCATATTATGTTAATGCTCGGAAATTCCCGTGCTTTTGTGCGCTCTATCCTAATAGTGTCAGAATAACTCGATTCAATCTCTTAGATAACTCAAACAACTTCTCATAGGTTGGGTCATCTTGGTTTTCTTCGATATTGGATTTTAGCTGTTTCAATTCGAATGGTGTGAAATATGTCTTCAAGTCGTGACTTCCATAAAGGGTCGTCAAAAGAGCGAATGTTTCAGGTGAAACTTTACTTCCTGAATTCAAGAACTCTTTTCTAACGTCACTAACTAGGTCTTCTTTGACACGATGGTCTGGAAGGTAATTGTTAGTCTTAAAAACTACACCCGTTACAGCTTTTGTAACGTCGACTTTATTAACTAGTGAGTCGCCGATTTCGTTGTAGATCTGTTTGGTGATATTTTCTTTTGTTGCCATGGCACGAAGTACGTGTGTAACGCTTTTTCCTTGGTTTTTGTTGATGATTTGGAAGAATTCATTGAGATATTCTTTATCATCTGGTAAAACCTTGTTAATGATGACACTGTTGTCAGTAAGATCGATAATATCGTTTAAAGCCAAGTCGAAAAAAGAACTTTCAGCCAAATACGCTCTACGTCTAGTGTTCTTAAATACTCGTACACTGCCTTTTTCATTGCACGATAAAATAAAATATTTTTGAGGAATATTTAAATTCATAAAGTGCTCCTTTTAATTCGACACTAGTGTGTTTTGTTTGACTAGCGTTGCTTTAATTTCTGGTACAAGTTCGTCCTCTAAAAGAATATAACCATCTTTAGTGAAGTGTAGTCCATCTTTTTGCAGTAATTTGCCCTTAGATGGACAACTTGTCATTTTATGTAGGAGATCAACGTAGGACACTTCTAATTGCTTAGAGAGGTGTTCGGTTACGAGTTCAAATTGTAACTGTCTGGTCCAAGGTCGATTAGGATTTTTGACCCAATCGGTATACGGTGGAGAAAGCAAGATTACTTTTGAAACGCCGATTTCCTTTATAATTGTGGATAGATTCGTTGAGAACTTACCCGGTTTGATTTCATCGTCAATGGAAATGTCGTTGGCACCAAAGCCTAAGACAACAATATCTGGATGTAAGCTTACGATATCTTGATCAACACGTGTCACAGCATTACTGGTTTTGTATCCTGGAATAGACACATTCACGACTTCGTCATTGGGGAACTTTTTTTGGATAGCGTTAGTGAGTATATCACTCATAACACCGTCATGAAATCCCGCCATGATCGAGTCTCCAAATAATACTATTTTTTTCATATATTAAGTCCTTCTAAAAAGTTCTATACTATATAAGAATACCAGAAAAAATGTTAAGTAGGTTTAGTAATATGCAAAATTTATCTAACTATAATAAATTTTCTCGTGAACAATGGGAGAATTTCCATGGGGAATATAATAAACAAGCAATAACTGACGGAGAACTGCGTAAAATCAAGTCCTTAGATGATGAGATATCAATCGATGACGTTAAGTCTATTTATGCACCGATTCGACATTTATTACATATTTACTTGAAGAATTATCGCAAATTAACTAAGTTAAAGAGTGACTTCTTAAATAGTAGTAATAAAAAAGTCCCATTCATTATTGGTGTGTCGGGATCTGTTGCGGTGGGTAAGAGTACTACGGCCCGCTTACTAAAGATTATGCTAGAACGGGCATATCCGCAATATACAGTTTCACAAATGACGACTGATGGTTTCTTGTATCCTAGTAAAGTCCTCAAAGAACGTAATTTGATGGATAAGAAAGGATTCCCTGAGACGTATGATATGCCTAAGCTGTTGCAATTCTTGAGTGATGTCAAAACTAAGAATGGGCCGATATCGTATCCGCTATACTCACACAATATTTATGACATTATTCCAGATCGTCATGAAGAAGTGCAGAATCCAGATATTCTTATAGTTGAAGGAATCAATGTCTTGCAGCTGACTCAGAGTAGTAATATTTATACGAGTGACTTTTTTGACTTCTCTATCTATATCGACGCTGAAGTAGATGATATTGAGGAGTGGTTCTTGAATCGATTCGAAACGCTGCTGGACTTGGCACGAAATGATCCCAATTCATATTATTATCAATATACGCAAGTGCCAGAAGATAAGGCACTGGATATGGCGAGGAATGTTTGGGATACGATCAATTATGTTAATTTGCGTGATTACATCAAACCAACTATGACAAGGGCTGATTTGATATTGCATAAAGCTAAGAATCACCAGATTGATACAATACTTTTGAGAAAATACTAAAAAGCATTTCCAAAAGTATGACAGATAGCAGTTTTTCATATACAATAGAATAAATTAAAACTAGGGGGATATGGATTTGAGCAAAGAATGGCCAGATGCGGACAGCATTATTGTTTTGGACTATGGTAGCCAATATAACCAATTGATTACTCGTAGAATTCGTGATATCGGAATCTATTCAGAGTTGTTACCAAACACGATTACTGCCGCTGAGATTAAAGAAATTAATCCTAAAGGTATTATTTTGTCAGGTGGACCTAATTCAGTTTATGACAAAGACGCCTTTTCAATTGACCAAGATATTTATAAGCTAGGAATTCCTATGCTTGGTATTTGTTACGGTATGCAATTGATGTCTTATAACTTGGGTGGAAAAGTTGAATCTGCCGACAATCGTGAATATGGAAAGGCTGACATCGAAGTTACTGATGAAAATTCTGCCTTGTTCAAGGGATTGCCAAAGAAACAAGTTGTTTGGATGAGTCATGGTGATCTAGTACGTGTTGCACCAGATGGGTTCAAAGTTACAGCCACAAGTAAGAATGCACCTATTTCATCTATCGCTGATGACAAACGTAAAATGTACGGAGTACAATTCCATGCTGAAGTTAGAAATACTGAGTACGGAATGGATATTTTGAAGCATTTTGCATTTGATGTTTGTGATGCTGATGCAAATTGGAAGATGAGTGACTTTATCGACCAACAAATCGAGAAGATTCGTAAAACTGTTGGTGATAAGAAGGTTATTTTGGGACTTTCAGGTGGTGTTGATTCATCTGTTGTAGGTGTTTTACTTCACAAGGCCATTGGTACACAACTAACAAGTATCTTCGTTGATCACGGTCTTTTACGTAAGAACGAAGCTGATGAAGTTATGGCCAGTCTTGAAGGTAAATTCGGTCTTAATATTATCAAAGTGGACGCTCAAAAGCGTTTCATGGATAAGTTGGCCGGAGTATCTGACCCTGAAAAGAAACGTAAGATCATCGGTAATGAGTTCATTCAAGTATTTGATGAAGAAGCAACTAAGCTTCATGGAATCGACTTCTTAGCACAAGGTACTTTGTATACTGATGTTATCGAAAGTGGTACAAGTACTGCTCAAACCATTAAGTCTCACCATAATGTTGGTGGACTTCCAGAAGACATGCAATTCAAGTTGATCGAGCCATTGAGAACATTGTTCAAAGATGAGACTCGTCAATTAGGTGAAGAACTTGGTATGCCACATGACCTAGTTTGGCGCCAACCATTCCCAGGTCCTGGACTTGGAATTCGTGTAATTGGTGAAGTTACAGAAGAAAAACTAGAGATAGTTCGTGAATCTGACTTTGTCTTACGTGATGAGATCAAAAAAGCTGGATTGGATGAAAAAATCTGGCAATACTTTACAGTATTACCAGGGATTCGTTCAGTTGGTGTTATGGGTGATGGTAGAACTTACGATTATACAATCGGAATTCGTGCCGTTAACTCTATCGATGGAATGACCGCTGACTTCGCTAAGATTGATTGGGATGTATTACAAGCAATCTCCGTAAGAATCGTAAACGAAGTCGATCATGTCAATCGTGTAGTGTATGATATTACTTCTAAGCCGCCCGCAACTATTGAGTGGGAATAATTATAGTTTCAAAGAAATAGCTATGCCAAATTTTTGGCATGGCTATTTTTTGTGGAATGAACTTGTATAAGGACATCTCTAAATTGCCTTAGTCGTTAAGTATTCCTCACTTATTTGAGGTTATTTAATATGAATTAAATCAAAAATCGAATGAAATACAGTCTATAAATGTATATTCATTTTCTGATGGAGTTACTCTGATTGACAGAAAGACCCCAGTCTATTACAATGATATTACTTTTTAGGTAATATCATTGTAATAGACTGGGTTAAATATGCAGATTGAGTATAAAAACGGAAAGGTCAAAAAGCAATGCTGTTCCTTAAAAGAGGCGAGGAAAGCGTTCTCTGATAAAATTGCAAAAAAATTAATAAAACTAGTTAATTTTATTGAATCTTCTGATAATTTGGAATCAATAATTAATAATCCAGTTTACCACTTTCATAAATTAAAAGGTAATATGGATGGGTTTTATGCAATGGATATTGATGGACGTTCAAAATCGTATAGATTAATTGTTACGTTTGATGACTATAATGTTGATCAAGTATTTAATGATTCTATTTTGATTGTTCAAATACGGATTGAGGAGGTCAGTAAACATTATGAGTAAAGAGATTGTTTATAAGGATTTGATTGCTTTTCATCCGGGATCATATGTGGAAGATATTATTGATGAACTTAATATTACCCAAGTTGAGTTTGCTGGTAGGCTTGGAACATCACCTAAAACAATAAGTAAAATCATAAATGGTGAAGATAATATCAGTAATGATATTGCTAATAAACTTGCAAAAATCACAGGTATCTCGGTAAAAACTTGGATCAATTTACAGACAAACTATGATTTAAAGGTTATCGAGATTGAGAATAAAAAAGATAAAGATGAAGAAAAAATAGTTAGTTTAATTGCTTTTGATTATTTCAAAAAGAATCGATTTGTTTATGATAAAAAATACAGTATCCAAGAGAAAATTAAAACGCTTAGAAAGTTATTAAGGATATCTGATTTATCACAGTTAAGTAATTTAAGCTCATCGGTTAGTTATAGAAATACTCAAGCCTTTTCAGAAAAATCAATTGTAAATTCTAATGTAATGTTAGAGCTAGCAATAGATGAGGCAAGAAATTTCACTGAGAACAAGTATACGAAGAATAAACTGATAGAAGCTCTTCCTTCTATTAGAAAAATGTCACTTGAAGAGCCTAAAGAATTTTATCCGAAGTTAAAAAAAATCTTACTTGAATGCGGGATAGTTTTAGTCGGTTTGCCAAAATTAACAAATGCAAATTTAAATGGTGCAACGAAAAAATTTAAAAATGGTAGTGTGTTACTTTTGATAACTGATAGAAATAAAAGATCAGATATTTTTTGGTTCTCATTAATTCATGAACTAGGACATATTTATAATGATGATTTTTATTCTGACTATAAAGATGATAATAGTTACAAATTAAAGGAAGAGACAGCGGATAGATTTGCACTTGATTTTTATATACCGCAAAACGTATATGATGAATTTGTTAAAAACGGTGATTTCACCAAACATTCAATTGATAATTTTGCTAATAACTTGGGAATATTGCCTAGTATCGTTGTCGGGAGACTGCAAAAAGATGATTATGTCTCTTACAAGAATAAAAGTTTAAATTCACTTAAACATAGTTATAGTATTGTACGCACTAGATAGATTATGGTTATGTGATATATTATATTGAGTAGAATCCCAAAGTGATAGAAATATTAAATGTAATTGAAAGTGAAAAGTCCCCTAGTTTTGATTTAACGTCAAACTAGGGGGCTTTTCTAATTGAGTAATATATGAAGCAAAAAATGAATTGTAAAAATTCATTTTGAAGGTATTAAGAAAATTAAAACGGATCACTCTGGAAGTCAAAAAAACTTTTTAATTACTGTAAAGAAGTATATTATTTGTCACACTAAAACATAGCAATAGCGTCTGCCAAGCTAGGCAACACTGCAACAGATTGTTTTGCCATCTCTTTACTTGGTTGTAACAAGTCAGGAACAATCACAACGTCAATATTCGCAGCTAGTCCTGCTTCGATTCCACTGGTAGAATCTTCAAAAATAACAGCTTCTTCTGGTGATGCATTAGTTACATCTAGTGCATGTAAGTAGATGTCAGGAGCGGGTTTGTTGTTTGATACGTCATCCCCACTAATTAATCCAGTGAAGTAATCCTTGATACCGACATTCTTGATGTTGAGCATTAGAATATCTCTTGTTGAGGAAGTAGTAATGAATCGTTTGATGTCATGTTGCTTCAAGAATTTGAGTAGTTCCAGTGTTCCGGGCTTGAGGTCTGCTTCACCAGCGAGGACTTTTTCATGATAGAGTTACAATGATTCGTCGAATATCTTTTGGCCTAGTTCTTCATTATTGACGAGTTCTTGAATACGTCTTTTAGTGTCAGGGAACCCCTTGGCAATGTAGTGTGAGTTATCTTCTTTTGTAAATGGGAAACCGTATTTTTTAAGAACGTCTCTTCTAGTTGAATAGTACAGACCTTCTGTGTCAATCAATATGCCGTCCATATCAAAGAATACGAATTTCTTATCATGCAGATTTTTCATAGATTAGTTCTCCTTATTTCATTTGTTTGGTAGCGCTTTATATCTTTGATTGTACACTATGTAATCAAGGTATTATGATAATGAATATACAAAAAGGTCCCAAGAATTTCAATTTAGAGATTCTTGGGACTTTTTCCACTTAAACACAAAAACTAACCACTAAGTAAAAACCTATATACACTCCAGACTATATATGGTGTAATACTCCTATCGAAAGGGTTGTTAGCTGTGAAAATAAGGGTAGATGTTTCGCCAGATTATTCTGAAAAGGAGATCGTTATAAAGTCTCCTGAGGATGATGCAGAATTAAAGGAACTTCTGGATAAAATCAAGAATATAAATAATCAGTTGGGTAAGATCAGTGGGTATATCGATGATACGGTTTATTCGCTGACTCTCAACAGTATTTTGTTCTTTGAAACTGATGATAGAAATGTCTACGCACATACGACTAATAATGCTTATTTGATCCATTATCGTTTGTACGAATTGGAGAATAGTTTGCCGGATAACTTCTTAAGAGTATCCAAATCCTCAATTTTGAATGTTGATGAGGTTGTGTCACTGACCAGATCAGTGACTGGGAACTTGGTCCAATTCAAGGAGTCATACAAGACACTGTATGTTTCCAGACGATTTTTAAAAGGATTAAAGAATAAGTTAGATCAAAAGGAGTTTTGATTATGAGAAATAGGAATGGAATATTTTGGGGATTATTCATGTTACTTAGTGCGGGTATCCTAGTTGTCAGCCAAATGCACTTGATTACTTATACCTTCACATTTTGGACTATTGTAGCAACGATTTTCCTTGTGGCAATTTTGATTAAGAGTTTGGTTTACTTTTCAGTTCCGGGAACGGTATTTTCACTGGCTTTCATGGCAATCTTATACGCCAAACCACTTGGTATTACTGCAATTGTTCCCTGGACACTACTTGGTGCAGCACTATTGGTGTCGATTGGGTTATCTATGATACTTAATCCGCTACTGTCTAAGCATCGTCCTTGGAATAGATATTATCGTCACCATAACAATTGGCATGGTCATTCATATCACCATGGTTACGATCACGAAGTTGATGTTGACAATATAGATATCCCAGACGTTAATGTAAGTGTCAAAATGGGTAGCAGTGTAAGATATGTGACCTCAGATTATTTCAAGGGGGCCAATATAGATGTCTCGATGGGTAATGCCAAGGTGTACTTTGAGAATGTAAAGATTGATGATTCAGCAATTATTAATATCAATGTATCGCTTGGTAGTGTTGAGTTATATCTGCCTAGTCATTGGAATGTTGTAAAGGAGTTGGATAATAACAACATGAGTGGAATTGACGATGTTGGACCAATTCACTCATCTGAAGATTCTCCAACTGTGACGATTGTTGGACAAGCCACATTGTCAGGAATTACGATTCATCGTATTTAAATTAAAAAAGGATCTGAAAAATTTATTTTTCAGGTTCTTTTTACTATATTCAATTACGTTTTAATAATTTACCATCATATTTTTCGACTTGTTGCTCATAATGTTCGACTTTATTAAGTATCTTGTCATAAGTTGCTTGTATCTCATCGCGTTTGGCCTTAATGACATCTAGTTGCTCTGCCAATAAGTCCTTTCTAGCTTGTAAAGTAACATCCCCTTGACTAAAGAGGTCGATATATTCAATCAAATATTCAATACTGACACCGGCATCTCTCATACAACGTGCAAAATCAACCCATTCCAGATCCTCTTGGTCGTAATCTCTGTGACCAGAAGAATTACGAGTGATTTTGGGAATGGCTCCAACACGTTCCCAGTAGCGAAGTGTATCAGCGGAAATATCAAAACGTTTAGCAACATCTTTAATTTGCATATTATTTTCCTTTCAGTTGATTATATTTAACATGGTTTAGATTAATACTTGGATTGGACTCCAAGTCAAGTATTAATTGGAATTCTATTAACTGTGCCATCATTAAGAAGTCTTTAGGGGCTAATCAAAATCAGCAGGCCAGTTAGAAATCAACTGTTTAATAAATACGTTAACACGAGTCTTTTCAGGTTTTAAGTAGTTAGCGTAAATCGGCATTTTGGCATTATCATCAGAAATTGGAATTCTGACTCGGGTGTCACTTCTGTCGGAATCAATATTTATTGAGCCGGTCCGTAAAATATTAGTGCTGAAATATGGGAAGTCAGAGTAACGGGTTATCTCAGAGAAGGCTTCTTGTTGCTCTTGGTAGAAGAACTTGGCCTTAGGGATTGATTTTTGGACGATATCACGCCACAATCCAATATTGCTCAATATCACGAAGCTTAAGTCGTGAAGTTCAGAGAACTTGATACTGGTTTGATTAGCTTGAATCATGAACTTATTGAGGTTAACCGCTAATTGTTCAGTACCAATATATTGTGAATCAATTGTATTATTTGAGATATTCTGATTGGATAAAACCAAGGTGTAATTAGCGTGATTGAGTGCATCATGAATTGTAGTAGATTCGATTTGTTTATCATTTACTTGTATATTACTCGGTAAATCAATGCTATTGACGACAAATAATGGTCCTGGCAAAGTAGATCCGATTCTTATGACACGTTGATTACGGTCGAAGTTTTGAATTCGTGTGATTGCTGATTCATTTACTTGAATCAACTTATTGGCTTCTTTGGCGGCCATTTTACCAGTTTCAGTCAAAGTGATTTTATTAGGTTGTCGATCAAACAGATGTGCACCTAATTCAGACTCTAATTTTTGCATTCCTCGGGTAATGGTCGGTTGAGTCACGTGAAGCATTTGAGCTGTTTCCATCAATGTTCCAGCTTTGGAAAAGGTAACTAGTTCTTCTAGTAAGTAATTATCTATCATGTTTTCCTCCAGTATACTTCGTATGTATACTAGCATGATTAACTAGTAATTTTCAATTATGTGTTTCGAATGTATAGTAAACACAACAAATAAGAGCGGGTGAAAAAAATGGAAAAAGTACCAATAATCAAATTAAACAATAATGTTGAGATGCCACAATTAGGATTCGGTGTATTTCAAGTGCCAGATTTACAACAATGTGAGGATGCAGTAGTCGACGCTTTAGATGCTGGTTATCGATTATTAGATACCGCCACAGCTTATCAAAATGAAACAGCTGTCGGCAAAGCCATCAAGAGAAGTGGCGTTAGTCGTGAAGATATATTTGTAACTTCTAAGCTTTGGGTGTCAGAATTCACTTATGAAAAAGCCAAAAAGGGTATCGATGATTCTTTACAGAGATTGGGCTTGGATTACATGGATCTATACTTACTACACCAACCATACGGTGATGTAATGGGTGCTTGGCGTGCAATGGAAGAGGCGTATCATGCTGGGAAAATTCGTGCAATCGGTGTTTCTAACTTTTACGCAGATCAATTAAAGAATTTAGAATTAACTATGTCAGTTAAACCAGTGATCAATCAAATAGAGGTCAATCCATGGTATCAACAACCAACAGAGGTCAAGTTTAATCAAGATGAAGATATCAGAGTTGAAGCTTGGGCACCATTTGCGGAAGGCAAGAACAATATTTTCACTAATGAAACTATCGCAAAAATAGCTAAGGACCACAATAAGTCAAACGGACAAGTTATCTTACGTTGGTTATTGCAACGTGGCATCACCGTGATTCCCAAGTCAGTTCACAAGAATAGAATGATTGAAAACTTCGATATTTTTGATTTTGAATTGAGTGATTCTGAGATGCAAATAATGGCAACTTTAGATCAAAATGTTAGTCAGTTCTTTGATCATCGTGATCCAGTAGCAATTGAGCAAATATTTGGTTCTAGTTTGAAACAATTATATTAAGAGGAGTGATTAAATGAGTATTCCAACAATCAAATTAAATGATGGTGAAGAAATCCCTGCTATTGGATTTGGAACATTCCAAATACCTAGTGATGGATCAACTTATACTGCAGTCAAGAAAGCATTGGAATTTGGATATCGTCATATCGATACAGCAGTTGCTTATTTCAATGAAGCAGAAGTTGGTAAAGCTATAAAAGATAGCGGGATTCCCAGAAATCAAATCTGGGTAACTAGCAAACTTTGGTTACAAGACCATGGATTCACCGCAGCCACTAAGGCTATTGATGTTTCATTACAAAAATTGGGCCTAGATTACATTGACTTGTACTTGATCCATCAACCATATGGGGATGTACCTGGTGCTTGGCGCGCAATGGAAGAAGCGAAAAAGGCCGGTAAGATCAAGTCGATTGGTGTGTCGAATATGACTCCTAAGATTTGGAGCAAATTCGTACCCCAATTTTCAACTATGCCATCTGTTGATCAAGTTGAATTCAATCCTTACTTCCAACAAAGAGAATTAAGAGATATTTTGAAAAAAAACAACGTTAGATTGGAAGCTTGGTCGCCACTCGGTCAAGGTAATAAGGGACTGTTGTCTAATCCAGTAATTACTAAATTAGCTGAAAAGTATGGTAAAGATGTTGGACAAATCATCTTACGTTTTGAAAATGAAGAAGGAATTATTGTCCTTCCTAAATCAGTTCACGATAGCAGAATAAAAAATAATTTAGACATTTTTGATTTTGAATTAACGAATGATGAAATGTTACTTATTAAATCTCTTGATAAGAACAAAGGCCAGCACGATCCAGATGCAGTCGGAGTAGAAGATATGTTGTTATCAGCTTTTGATGTCCATGCGAAATAATAGAGAGTGACAGATTATGTTTAGTTTTATATGGAGAAAATTGTATTCTGGCACGTAATTTCACTGCAAATTTGAGTATAAACAGAGTCATGCCACAATTTCCCTTTTTATTTACATTTTGTATTAAAAAGTGCTTGCTATGGAGTTTGGTCCAGGGATTATTGTATAAATATAGAAAAGAGAGAGCAGCTCTATTAATAAAAACTTAGGGGGAAATTTATTTATGAATATTGTATTAATGTTATTACCTGCAATAGCTTGGGGTATTTTACCACTTGCCATTGCAAAGATTGGTGGTCGACCAATCAACCAAATCATGGGGACTGCGCTGGGAACTTTGATTGCTGGAATTATTATGCTTATAATCACAAGACCAAATATTGACTTAAGAAGTTCACTTCTTGCAGCACTAGCAGGGGCATTTTGGGTCATTGGTCAACTTGGTCAATATACAGGTTACGAAAAAATCGGAGTTTCAAAGACAATGCCGATTTCAACAGGACTTCAATTAGTTGGGACATCTTTAATAGGAGTTTTGATTTTTGGAGAATGGTCGGAAGCCACGGCTAGAATAGTTGGTGCCATAGGAATTGTATTGTTAGTGGTTGGTGTGTTATTAACATCAATTCGTGATAACAAAGGTTCTAACAAGGCTAATAGTAGTACTGGAACGATTGTAATGTTAGTTTGTACAACACTGGGATACTTGGTTTATAACGCCATTCCACGTGCGTTGAGTAGCTCAGGCTTAGCTATTTTCTTACCAGAGTCAATTGGTATGGTCGTAGCCGTATTGATCTATATTATTGCAACACGTCAGTATAATGTTTTGAAAGAATCAAGTAGTTTTATGAATATCATCGGTGGTTTAGTTTTCTCAATTGCGGCCATCACATATATCCTATCGGTCAATCGTAATGGTGTTAACAGCGCGTTTGTCGTTTCACAGTTATCAGTTGTCATCTCCACTGTTGGTGGGATGGTGTTTCTTCATGAAAGAAGAACCAAAAAAGAATCGTATTTCACATTGAGTGGATTGGGCCTTATCTTGGTTGGAGCAATTGTAACAACATTAATTTAAAAAAAGTACTTGCTATGGAGTTCGGTCCAGAGTTTATAGTTACAAATATAGAGAAACAGATTAATTAAACAAAAGGAGAATTAACTATGTATAAGGAATTAACAGGTAAAGTAGCCGTTATCACAGGCGGTTCAAAAGGAATCGGAACAGCTATCGCCAAACGTTTTGGTGAAGAAAAGATGAGCGTAGTTATCAACTATCATACTGATAGAGTCGGTGCAGAAAAGGCTGTTGCAGAGATTGTTAAAGCAGGTGGCAAAGCTGTAGCTGTGCAAGCAGATATTAGTAGTGAAGAAGACGCTGACTCACTTGTTAACACAGCCGTAAAAAGCTTTGGTGGACTTGATGTTTGGGTCAATAATGCCGGTATGGAAAATAGCCATCCAACTAAGGATCTATCACTTGAAGACTGGAACAGGGTCATTGGTGTTAATTTGACTGGAGTATTCTTAGGTACAAAGGCTGCCTTGAATTACTTTACAGAACATGGTAAAAAAGGAAATATCATCAATATGTCATCTGTACATGAACGTATTCCATGGCCCAACTTTGCTCATTACGCAGCTAGTAAGGGTGGAGTTAAGTTATTTACTGAAACGGTTGCTATGGAATATGCACCACAAAATATCCGTGTCAATGCAATTGGACCAGGAGCAATCAATACACCAATTAATGCTAAGAAGTTCTCTGATCCAGAACAACTAAAAACTACAACAGGTATGGTTCCTATGCAACGTATCGGTGAACCTTCTGAGGTGGCTGATGCAGCAGCGTTTCTAGTGTCTGATCAAGCTAGCTATATAACGGGTGTTACGTTATTTGTTGATGGAGGGATGACACTTTATCCTTCATTCCAAGGTGGCCGTGGCTAGTTAAGATTCGGTGTTGAGTAATTCAAATTCATTAGAGATAGATTGCAATACTGTATTCCACGTAATTTGTGATGCAAAGTGATTCTTATTCTGAAAGGATACCCAACTGTTTTGCATAAATTTACTATGTGATATGGATTGTAGGGTTGATTTCCAATTTTCCCAGTCGTTAACAGAATTACGTTCTTTAATTATGTTGTCAAAAGCAATAATTAGTTTTCTATCGTCTATTAATTCATGAGAATTAAGAATATAGCAATCGTAAAAATCCTTCATTCTGGAATTAGCTAGTCCTCTAGATATTATAGTTTGGAGTTTCTCAGCTAGCATTCTTTCGGGTGGATATATCAACAAGCTTATTTTCTTTTTCAATAATGAAGATTGATATGTAAATGCAATTTCTTTTGGTAATATTATTTCACCAGTTGTTATATCTAAATGAAAATCATCACTCATATTACCCAAAGTTGCTTTAATCGTTATACGTAAACCGGTGTAATTTTTATCTTCTTGAATTGGATGAATTGCTTTTATATCATATTTTGTACCTTCAAATTTGTCTCTGGTAATTTCGTTCATTACCACTGATAATTCTTTTTCTGATAATTTAACATCATGAATTAATGTATCGATATCTACCGTTGTACGCTTCTCTATGCCTGTTATGGCAGATAGTATGAAGCCACCCTTCCAAATGAAATTATCTTTGTATGGTGATTTTGATAATAGGAATAAGAATCCATCAATGAAATATTTTTTAAGTAAAACAGTTGTATTGATTCCAGTGATATTTCGTTGATTTTTAATTTTGTCCTTTAGACTATTAATTCTGTCAGCATCATTCATTAAATTACAACTCCTAGTATATTGCGTACTTTTTCTTCCTTATTCATGCGTTGAGCTATAGTTAAAAGTTTGTTCATGTTTTTGTTTGTAGAATTCAAATATTTTTTATAGGCATTACTTATTTCTTCATTGTCGATCAAGGATTTCTTGTTCAAAATATCTATTAGGGTTCTTTCACGATTATATAAAGTGATTTTCTTTTTTGTACCATCTACTGAAATTTGTTCAATATCTTGGTTAAGAAGTGGGGTTCGGATTTGTTTTACTTTTAAATCGTTTGTCCATCTTTGAAACCTTGACTTAGGTAGAATATATCCTTGTCTAAATGCCATAGTAATATCGAAGTTAAAGGAGTCTGTTAGATTCCATAGATAGAGGGCACTCTGATTGCAATAAATACCATTTTGAAGAACAAGCTGTCTAATAAGATAATCATTTGGTGTGTAGTCATTAGGTACAAATACTCGGTTATCAATATTTGTTATGACCCCTAAGTTAGCCATATTTTTCAATAGTTCGAATTCATTATTAGTTAACTCTGAGATAGTAACGATATTATCGTTTTTGAACCATTTGTTGA
Source organism: Companilactobacillus allii (assembly GCF_001971585.1). Lineage (NCBI taxonomy): Bacteria > Bacillati > Bacillota > Bacilli > Lactobacillales > Lactobacillaceae > Companilactobacillus > Companilactobacillus allii. The sequence goes on from NZ_CP019323.1 coordinate 801,118, forward strand.
GATTCTTGAATTTATTAGTAATCATAAGTTTTACCTCCATAGCATCTTTATACAGTAAAACAATTACAAAATCAAATTTTGTAATTGTTTTTTTAAAAGGTAATTACAAAAATTATTAATAAGTTTAACTTATTAATCACTGAACTAATCCCAATTGGTAAATGTAATCAGTGAATGTAGTATATAACTTGTGATTTAGCAGCATATTAAAACGTTGATATATAATAAAGTAGTTATATTATTTGGGTTAGATTATAATTTGTCATTTATTAATACTAAGTTAGAAATTAGATACTTAAATAAGATTGAGGGAGACTTTCATATGAAAGCAACAGCATTTATAGAACCAGGAAAAGTAGAAGTAAAGAATGTAGAGAAACCAAAAATTGAAAAACCAACAGACGCTGTGATCCGTATTTTGCGTGCTTGTGTTTGTGGATCTGACTTATGGTGGTTCCGTGGTATTTCAAAACGTGATGCCAACACACTTGTAGGTCATGAAGCAATTGGTATTGTTGATGAAGTTGGTTCAGATGTTACTGATGTCAAAAAAGGTGACTTTGTCATTGTTCCATTTACACATGGCTGTGGTCACTGTGCTGCATGTTTAGCAGGATTTGATGGTAACTGTATGAATCAAGAAGCTGGTGGCAATAATGGTTATCAAGGTGAATACTTGAGATTTACTAATGCCAATTGGGCTTTGGTTAAGGTCCCTGGTTCACCTAGTGATTATTCAGATGAAACACTCAACTCATTATTAACACTAGCTGATGTCCTAGCAACTGGTTATCATGCCGCTGCTAGTGCTGAAGTAAAACCTGGTGATACAGTAGTTGTCATGGGAGACGGCGCTGTTGGTCTATGTGGTGTCATTTCTGCAAAATTACGTGGAGCAAAACGTATTATTGCTATGAGTCGTCATGAAGATAGACAAAAATTAGCTCTTGAATTTGGTGCCACTGATATCGTTGAAGAACGTGGTGATGAGGCTGTTAGCCATGTTATGGAATTGACAGATAATAATGGTGCTGACGCAGTTCTTGAATGTGTCGGAACAGAACAATCTGTTGATACAGCAACTAAAGTTGCTCGTCCCGGTGCAATCGTTGGTCGTGTCGGGGTTCCTCAAAAAGCTGAAATGAATACTAATAACTTGTTCTGGAAGAATATTGGTCTACGTGGCGGAATTGCATCAGTTACTACTTATGACAAGAATATTTTGTTAGATGCCGTATTAAGTGGCAAAATCAATCCCGGCAAAGTATTCACAAAGCGCTTTGAACTTGATGATATTCAAAGTGCGTATGAAGCAATGGACAAACGTGAAGCTATTAAGTCATTGGTTATCGTTAGTAAAAATTAAGCATCAAAAATGAAATTAAAAATCAGACTGCATAAAGTAAAATGCAGTCTGATTTTTTAGTACAATCGTAGTAGAACAAATAAAAGAGGTCACTACTATGTTTCAGCAAATGAAGTACTTCATCTCAATAGTAAAGAATCATAGTTTCACAAAGGCTAGCGTTGAATGCAATATTTCGCAATCAGCCATCTCGCAACAAATGAAGGAACTAGAAGCTAAGTTGGGTGTGAAGTTATTGAACCGTAAAGGTCGTAGCTTTGAGGTTACCAAGGCGGGTCAATATTTCTACACACATAGTCAAGATATTCTAGAAGATGTGACTCAACTAGTTGATAATACTGTCAAGATTGTCAAAGATGACCAAGCTGAAATTAAAGTAGGCTATCTTAATAACTTTGGTACTAGTGAATTCTTACAGACAGTAGCACAATTTTCTAGAGAATTCCCGCAAGTTCAAATCAAAATCAAAAGTGGTAACCATGAACAACTTTATAACTATCTACGTAGTGGACAAATAGACTTGAACTTTGCGGATCAAAGACGTGCACTGTCGAATCAATATATTAATACCTTTTTGACTGACAGTAAGTATATGTTGGCGCTAAGTAAAACTTTTTTTCCTGAAGATATTGATAGTATGGATATTTCTGAATTGGCTGATATTTCATGCATTATTATTTCAGATGACGATAAAGTAGAAAATGATAAAGAGTATTACCAAGAGATTCTTGGGGTAAGAAGTGACTTCACAGTAGCTAAAAATTATGATGAAGCACAGATATTAGTGGCATCAAATCAAGGATATTTGATCATTAATGACAGAACTATGAAGCAATTGGACTCTTCGATAGTGAGAACGATCAACTTGATTAATGGTAAACAACAGATGATACAAAAGTATTACGCTTATTGGAGAGCGGATAATTCGGGTTATTACATTGAGAGTTTTGCGAAGTTGCTTAAAGACAGATTTGCGTAATATTAGAGCACTTATCTGGTTTACACACACGGTTATATTTAAAATCGTGTGTGTAAACCAGAAATATTCATAAGTAAGACTTATCAATCCCAACTCAATTTGAAATAGCTACATATCAGATTCTCTAGTATTATTTGAGTTAAATAAGGAGTAATACTATGACTGATGAAGAACAAATCATTGAGCTATATCGTATTGAGAATCAAGCGATGGTTGCTAAAGATATAAGTAAACTGGATGAAATATTGAAATCATCGATGCATTTGACACATATGACTGGCTATGTTCAGTCTAAGTTGGAGTGGATCGATCAAATACAAAATGAAGAGATGAAGTATTTTTCGTCGACTGAAAATAATATCAAAGATATAAAGATCAATGGGAATAAGGCTAGTTTGGTTGGACAAAATCAAGTTAGAGCCAGCATTTGGGGTGGAGGAGTTAATACTTGGCCACTTCAGATGAAAATGTATTTTACTAAGCAAAATGGTCAATGGATTATCTCTGATCAAGTCGCTAGTACTTACTAATGAAATTTTCATACAATTGCAAAAGAGCCAGAGTGTGGCTGAATTCTTTTTATACTCAAACTTGCGGTGAAAACGTGTGAAAATGCACAATTTCTTCCGTTTAACAAAAATAGTGGGGTTGTGACATAACTCCTTTTCTACTCAAACTTGCAGTGAAAACGCGTGCCAAAACACAATTTTCTCCCTATAAGTCCAAAAAACCGATATTTACTTACGTAAATACCGGCTCTTTGGACTTATAAACGAAAACTGAACGTGTTTTGTCACGCTCTCACTATTTATTTAAAGCTGTAATTTGATTGATTGAATCAGCGCTAGCAAGCATATGATATGTTGCCTCAAATACTGGGCAGACATCTGAAGGAATCGCATAATTGTCTGTTGTCTTACGTAATTTTGCAAAATTATTATCCAGATTGTCGCCGTTTCTAGCTGCTAAACACAATTGAACATATTCTTGCCTAACATCAAATACCTCGGGATGATTTTGTCCGTGAGCATTTGTGATAGCCTTTGTATAAAAATCTAATTTGTCGTGGCGTTCATCTAAGTAGTCTTTAACTGTATTCATTATAGAGAGCCTCTTTTCATTTGATGACTCTACTATAATCAAAAATCCCAGATAACTACTTGATGTTTATCAAGTTTACTAACTAAATTTTAAGACCAAGTTTATCTAATGTGTCGAAGTCGTCTTGGCTTAATTCGATATTTTGAGCATTGATATTTTGAACAACATGATCAGTTGAACTTGTACCAGGGATAGGCAAGATAACATCTGAACGTTTCAATAACCAAGCCAATGCGATTTGAGCTGGTTGTGCGTTGTATTTGTCAGCAATACCTTGAAGTTCACTACCTTTTGTTAGTGAACCAGTTGCTAATGGGAACCAAGGGATGAATGCCATATGTTTTTCTTCGGCATAATTTAGCACATCTTCATCTGTACGATCGATCAAGTTGTAACGATTTTGTACAGAAACGATTGGAGCAACTTTTTCAGCTTCTTTAATTTGAGCAACTGAAACTTGGCTCAATCCAATATGTTTGATTTTACCTTCTTGTTGCATCTTAGCGAGTTCACCGACTTGTTCTTCAATAGTGTAGTTGGGGTCAACACGGTGCAATTGTAATAGATCGATGTGATCTAGTCCTAAAGTCATCAAATTAAGCTCAACTTGTTGACGAAGGTAAGCGGGTGTACCAACTGGAGTCCAAATATCTGGACCTTGTCTAGTATTACCAACCTTTGTTGCTACCAAGATATTTGCATCTTTACGTTGTTTCAAAGCTTCTCTAACATATAAGTTTGAGTAAAAAGGACCATAGGCATCAGCAGTATCAATGAAATTGACACCATTGTCGATTGCTGTAGTGATAACTTTCACAGCATTTTCTGGATCCTTTGCTGGACCCCAAACACCTTTACCAGGTAGTTGCATAGTACCGTATCCTAATCGGTTAATAGTTATATCGTTGTCAAAAGTAAATTGTTTATTCATTTATATTCTTCCTTTCAAATTTATAAGATTAACTTACACCATGAAGATAATCTTAATACAATATTTGCTCGTAAAAATTGAAATCATTGTTTAAAGACATATTAAAATGTAATAATATGCTTAATAAATAATTTATATAAAGGAGATAAAACTATGACAGATAAGGAATTTACATTAGATGAATTGAAGCAGTACGATGGACAAAATGGAAACAAAGCATACGTTGCAATTGATGGTGTAGTGTACGATATGACCAATGTTGGACCATGGGAAGGTGGTAATCACCATGGTAATACGGCTGGGAATGATTTGTCAGAGGTTATCCCCAATGCACCACACAAAAAGTCAGTTTTGCCAAAGTTGCCTGTGGTTGGTAAATTAATCAAATAATTTCATCATATTATAATGTTTCTAATAAAAGTCGTATAATATAGTATGAATATACTTTTTAAATTTACGGAGGAACTTATGACTGGAATTATGCATTCTTATGATACATTTCAACCTACACATTACGATATCTTTATAGATATCAATCGTGGAACTAAACAGATTTCTGGAAAATCAGTTATCGACGGTGAAGCTACACAAAAGGATATCTTTATTCAACAAAAGAATATGGAGATCAAATCTGTGACTGCAGACGGAGTCAGTGTTGATTTTCAAGTTGACAACGAAAAAGAAGCTATCAATATTACTTTGCCAAAGGCTGGTAAAACAACATTAGCGATAGAATACAAGGCTCCTCTAACAGACTCAATGATGGGTATTTATCCTTCATATTATGAAGTTGACGGAGTTAAGAAAGAAATCATTGGTACACAATTTGAGACTACTTTTGCTCGTCAAGCTTTCCCAAGTGTTGATGAACCTGAAGCTAAGGCTAAGTTTGACTTGGCTATCAAGTTTGATGAACAAGAGGGCGAAACAGTTCTAAGTAATATGCCTGAAGTTAAGACTGAAAATGGTGTGCATTACTTTGATACTACCGTTCGTATGTCTACTTACTTGATTGCATTTGCTTTTGGTGATTTACAAAGTAAGATCACAACTACTAAGAGTGGTGTGAAAGTTGGAGTTTTCGCAACTAAAGCACACAAAGCAAATGAGTTAGACTTTGCCTTAGATATTGCTAAACGTGCGATTGAATTCTACGAGGACTTCTACCAAACACCTTATCCACTTCCACATTCATGGCAATTGGCACTACCTGATTTCTCAGCTGGTGCTATGGAGAATTGGGGATTGGTAACTTATCGTGAAGCTTATCTAACACTTGATCCAGATAATACATCTCTTGATACTAAGCAATTAGTTGCGACAGTTATAACCCATGAACTAGCTCACCAATGGTTCGGTGATTTGGTAACTATGAAGTGGTGGGATGATCTATGGTTGAACGAAAGTTTCGCCAATATGATGGAATATGTATCAGTTGATGCAATTGAACCTGATTGGAAGATTTGGGAAATGTTCCAGACCTCAGATGTTCCAGCTGCCTTGCAACGTGATGCTACAGATGGTGTACAATCAGTTCACGTCAACGTTGAGGATCCAGCTGAAATAGACGCATTATTTGATAGTGCCATCGTCTATGCCAAAGGTGCTAGAATGCTTGTAATGATGCGTGCCTTGGTGGGCGATAAGGCTCTTCGTAAGGGACTTAAGAATTACTTTAAGGCTCATCAATATAATAACGCCAAAGGAAATGACCTTTGGAATGCAGTTGGGGATGCAGCCGGCATGGATGTCGCCTCAATTATGAATACATGGCTAGAACAACCAGGTTATCCAGTTGTTAACGCCAAGGTTGTTGACGGCAAATTAACTTTGACACAACAACAATTCTTTATCGGTGCCGGTAAAGATGTAGGCCGTCAATGGAAGATACCTCTAAATAGTAACTATGAAGTTGCACCTACTATCATGGGAGACAAAGAGCTTGTTCTAGGTGATTATACTAAATTACGTAAAGAATCCGGCAAGCCATTTCGTGTAAATGTTGGTAACAATTCTCACTTCATCGTTAAATATGACGATACATTGCTACAAGATATCTTGGACAATCAAAGTGACCTAGATGCCATTTCACAACTACAATTATTACAAGATCTACGTTTGTTGGCAGAAGGTAAACAGATTTCATACGCTTCGATCGTTCCATTATTACCAAAATTTGCAGATAGTCATTCAAATGTTGTCAATGCTACTTTGTATCGTGTCGCTAATGACTTGAAGAAGTTCGTTACTCCTGATTCTGATGAAGAAAAACAACTACAAAAGTTGTTTGATCAATTGAGTTCTAAAGAAGTAGCAAGACTAGGCTGGACTAAGAAGTCTGATGAGTCAAATGATGACCAATTGACTCGTCCATACGTTGTTAACGCTGCTTTATATGCAAAGAATCCTAAGGCCATTTTGGCAGCACACGAATTATTTGAAGGTAATTCAAGTGATTTGTCAGCTATATCTGCTGATGTTAGACCGTTGGTTCTTCGTAATGAAGTTAAGAACTTTGGTAATGAAGCATTATTTGATAACTTATTGGATGAGTATCGCAAGTCATCAGACGCAAGCTACAAACAAGACTTGTGTACTGCTCTAACAGCTACACCAGATCCTAAGCTGATAGCTAAATTGATCAGTAAATTTGAAGATGCTCAAACAATCAAGCCACAAGATTTACGTGCTTGGTATCGTGGAGTATTGGCTAATGATGAAGGACAAAGTGCTGCTTGGGATTGGATCAGAAATGACTGGCAATGGCTTGATGATACTGTTGGTGGAGATATGGAATTCACAACCTATATCACCGTTACAGCAATGGTCTTCCATACACCAAACCGCTTGGCAGAGTTCAAGGAATTCTTCGAACCTAAGTTGAATACACCAGGTATGACTCGTGAAATCAGCATGGATATTAAGATTGTTGAAACACGTGTTGCACTTATTGAAGATGAAAAAGATGCTGTTAATGCAGCTGTTTTACAGATAGTTAAATAGATTACAAAAATACAGCACTAGAAATCCTAACGGAATTCCTAGTGCTGTATTTGTTTTTATATCAGAAAGTCAATCTAATTTATCCTTTAACCACTTAATATGGTTTTGTTCACGTTCAATGGCACGGGTAAGTATCAAGAAATGACCGTAATTTTCCTCTTTGTTTGATTCATCTGTAAAAAGTAATGATTTACGTTTGAGTAAATGATCATAATGATCAGAAGTCATCTGTAATTGTTGCTCAAGCAGATTCTTTAATAAGGGATTGTTTCGATCCTTAATAAAATATAATTTCAGAGAAAAATAATCATCTTTGGCTGACAGTGGCTCAGTTAACCAGTTGTTAAGAGTACTTTTCCCGTCGGCTGTAATTATGTAAAAAATCGACTTTGAATCTGTTGTCTCATCATCTTGTTTGATCCAGTTATCATCGATCATTCTTTGTAGTTCAGGGTATATCTGGCTATGTGACGCATGCCAAAATTCACCGATCTCATTATTGAATTCTTGACTGATTTGATATCCGGACATTTTTGTTTGATTGTTGATCAATCCTAATAATATATATGGTAAAACTCTTTTTTTAGGCATTTATTTCTCCTATTATTCGATTAGTACCATGAATATTATCGCATCTAACTAAACAATCTCAACTTTATTTATTGATTCTTTTATAATTCTTGTCAAAATATTTACCAGCACGAATATCATCTGGAAGTGTATCAAAAGGTGCTTCACTGATAACATCTTCATTGTTAATACCAGCATCACCGATATATGTGATATTTGCGAATTCTGGAACTACCAACTTAGGGTATGTTTCATATTTCTCACGTGATTCATGCATTAAGTCAATGTGCTCATTTTGATAAGTAACAGTTATTTCGGGATGTTCTTCAACCCACTTAGGGAAGAATATTGTACCGTGGATTTTTTTCTCATTAGGCAAGAAATCCAAGGCAACGTCTGTTCCAGTGGGCTCTGTCCAAGAAATCTTGTAGATACCTTCTGTCAACATAACGATGTTGGCTTCTTGATCAGTTACCCAACGTCCAGCAACCATACCACCATGGATACGGTAATCTACTGTATGGTCATTTTTTGCATACCATTCATATTCCCAACCGTTATCGTATGTGTAAATAAAGTGTGTTCCTAAAAAGTCATCTAATGTTTTAAATTGTTTTGTCATAATCATCTCCTGTATGTCGTTAACGACAATAACTAGTATATGTCTATAACGACACACAGTCAATGCTTTTTGACGTTGTGATTTAAAATGGGGGGATGATCGTAAAAAATATAGTTCTAGAAATACCTTTATAAGGGGATTTCTAGAACTATATTTAATTGGTTATATTTACAGTTATTGTTTTGATTTTAGATATTAATACCGCATACTTGTAAGTGCAACTTGTCGGAGTGGTGGCTATCTTCTGGAAAGAGAGGTGGAAGCTATGATAGAGAATATTATGGTGGATATTTTGAACGAAAGGAATAGCGATGTATGTTTTTCTTGAGAGTGTGATAGAACGCGTTCAACTTTTGAGTATAATACGAAAAAATTTGGTATTTACGTAAGTAAATATCGGATTTTTTTTATTAGACGGAGAAAGTTGCGTTCTGGCGCACGTTTTCGCGTCGTATTGAGGTCAATCGTTACTGCAGCAGAGAAGCTGTTGATTGAAATCATGCGGTTAGTATTGATTTACAGGTTATTAAAAAAGATGCTAAAAAAATAAGCCCTCTACGACTTGACCGGTCAGTAGGCCTATTTTTTAGTTGAACACCTGCCACCACTTTGGTGGAGTTGTAACGGCAACCCCCTTGTATGGGCTTGTCGTTTTTTATTACAAATATATTCTAGCAGGTATTAATTCAAACCTCAATTAATAACACAACATGATTCCTTAGTTACTATCACCGAAAATAGAAAGGATACTCAAGAAAATATTAATGAAATCCATAACCAAACTAATTGAAGCAACTAGTGCAATTGCACCAAGGTTTTGAGAACCTTGTGCACTGGTATAGATGCGTTTGATATTTTGTGAATCAAAGGCGATGTAGAATAAGAAAACTAGGATAACAGCAATGTTAACTAATAATGCAGCAACAGTACTGTGGAAGATAACAATGTTAAGAAATGAAACAACAATGATTGAAATTAGACCAATCAATAATGTTCGACTCCAACTTGTTAAGTCCTTTTTTGTAAAGAAACCAATTCCAGCAGCTACTACGAAGATCACAGAAGTTACTGCAAGAGATTGAACGATACTTTGAGCGGTGTACATGTAAAATACTGGAACACCGAATACAGCCATTGTTAATAGGAATGCCACATAACTTATAAAGGTCATTAAGTACGAAGTAGTCGCAAATCGATTAGCCATACTAATGAACCCAAACGCTACTGCAATTACTACTAATGAAAAGATAAGACTATGTGCACCCATCATATTAATGATTGAGTATGAAAGTGAAGCGTTTCTGGCAATGGCATTAGCTGCGATTGTCCAAAAGGCTACACCTAATCCAGTGTACAAATACACTAGTGAAGTGAATCGAGCCAAGCCAGTGGCTCTTGTTTTGTCTATTGATTGCATTTATTGCCCTCCTCTTAGTATATGTATTATAACATTCTACAATATAATGATGTTATAAGTTAAGCTGTTAGTCTTAATAGTCTGATAACAGTTGGTTTAATAGTAATCAATCATTACTTGCAAATTTTGATAAACTGATAATAAATAGTCTTAAATTTGAACCATAGATTCCGGCTATATAAAACTTGTCGAAAAAGGCTGATATATCAAGGGTGTTCAGTGGAGGTAAACACATGTACGTTTAGAATGTAACAAAAACTCAATATACATATTATCTAGAAAATGATAATTGTGAAAATAAAACTTTTTTTGCAAAATAACGTCAACCCTCCCAACGAGTTGACTCATATTGCAGATTGTGAAGCCAAAAAGGGCATTGCCAAGCTGTATTGTAAGCGGTACCATGAACTCGGATGCAAATAGTTACTTTATTCACAAAGGAGATTATAATATGCAAATCGCTATTATCAAGGAACAAAAAGAAGGAGAAAGTCGTGTTGCGGCTACTCCTGGGAATGTTCGTAAAATGGTAGAGGCTGGCAATGAAGTCCTTGTTGAAACGGATGCTGGTATTGGAGCAGGTTTTAGCAATGATGAATATGTTGATGCTGGTGGAAAATTAGTTAGCCATGAAGAAGGTTGGAATGCTGAACTAATTGTCAAAGTTAAAGAGCCAGATCCAGAAGAATATAAGTACTTTACAAAAGGTAAAATTGTTTGGGGATTCCAGCACTTGGCATCTTCCAAACCAACTGTTGAAGCAATGATGAAAGCAGGAACTACCGCAATTGGTGGTGAAACCATTTCTAAAGATGGCAAACTCGAATTATTAGCTCCAATGAGTGCAATTGCAGGTAGAAGATCTGTAATTATGGGTGCTTATTATCTAGAAGCACAACATCAAGGACAAGGAATCCTATTACCAGGAATCCCAGGAATCCATGCCGGAAATGTTGTTATCTTCGGTGGTGGTAACGCTGCTATAAATGCTACAGAACTAGCATTAGGTATGGGTTGCTCAGTTGTTATTATTGAATTGAACGACGACAGACTCAAATTCCTTGAAGATAAATTCGCAGGTAAGGCATTTAGAGCTGTTAAATCAAACGAAGAGAACTTGGCTAAAGAAATCAAAGATGCTGATGTATTCATTTCAACAATTCTTATCCCAGGCTCAAAACCACCTAAGTTGGTTAAAGAATACATGGTTAAATCAATGAAACCAGGTAGTGTACTAGTTGATGTTGCCATTGATCAAGGTGGAACCGTTGAAACAATTGATCACCCAACAACAATCGATGATCCAGTCTTCGTTAAAGATGGAATCGTTCACTATGCTGTTCCAAATCAACCAGGTGCTGTACCACGTACTGCAACAATGGCACTATCAAAAGGTAACATCAGTTATCTATTGGAAATTGCTGACAAAGGTATCAATGAAGCAATCAAGACAGATGATGCATTAGCTTCAGGAGTTAACCTTTATGAAGGTAAAGTTACAAATAAAGGCTTGGCTGATTCACTAGATCTACCATATACAGAATTATCAGTTACAGAATAATGAAGTTCTAGAACTAAAAAAATTGCTGGAGGTAGGAATAATGATTAAAGGTGTAGGTGTTGATAACATTGTTAGTATTCAAGATATTGAGGAAGCAAAATCCATTGTTAGCAAATATGCTCGTAAAACTCCATTAGTGCAATCAATGTTCTTAAGTAGAAATATTGTTGGCGGAGATGTTTTCCTAAAACTTGAGAATATGCAATTGACCGGTTCATTCAAATTTAGAGGTGCTAACAACAAAATCAATCACTTGACTCAAGAAGAACGTGATCATGGTGTTATTACAGCTTCTGCTGGTAACCATGCTCAAGGTGTAGCTTTGACAGGACACTTATTAGGAATCGACACAACAGTCGTAATGCCTGATGAAGCACCACAAATGAAACGTGATGCTACAAGAGGTTATGGTGCTGAAGTTGATATTCATGGTGCAACCTTTGATGACGCACATGATTGGATGCATGAACGTGCTGAAAAAGAAGGAAAGACAATCGTTGATCCTTTCAATGACAAGTATGTTATCGCAGGACAAGGAACAATCGGACTTGAGATTCTAGATGATATTTGGGACGTTGATACTGTTATTGTTCCCGTTGGTGGGGGTGGATTAATCTCCGGAATAGCCACTGCCTTGAAATCATTTAATCCTAATATCCATATTGTTGGTGTTCAATCAGAGAATGTTCATGGTATGTATTCATCTGTTAAATCTGGAAAGATCACCAAACATCACGAAGACTTCACACTAGCTGATGGTACTGATGTTGCTACACCAGGTGACATTACATTCCCTATTGTTAGTCAATTAGTTGATGAAATTGTTCTTGTTAACGAAGAAGAAATTGCACATGCAATGAAAGACCTATTGCAAAGAACTAAAGTTGTTGCTGAAGGAGCAGGTGCACTTCCAGTTGCAGCTCTTGAATCACACAAGATTGATGATAGATGGCTTAAGAATAAGAAGATTGTTGCCATGGTATCTGGTGGTAACGTTGATCTTAGCAGAGTAGCAAGTATCATTGATCAATTCCTCAAACCTGTTAAAGCAGATGGTGGAATTGGCTAGAATAAGCTAAGCAAGACAATAAGAGATGCTGCATCAAGTGGTGCAACATCTTTTGTTTTCTAAAATTACTAATACTTTGTCCTTGTATTGGAGGTTAATATTATGAAAGATCAAGATGTTGGCTTAAAGAAAACGATTGGTTTTTTCCCTGCCTTTGCTACAGTTACAGGTACTGTTATTGGTACTGGTGTGTTCTTTAAAGCCTCAGCTGTTACTAATTACACGGGATCAGTCAGTTTAACAATGGTAGTCTGGCTATTAGGTGGATTAATCACCATATGTGCTGGATTAACTGGAGCAGAACTAGCCGCTGCGTATCCTGAAACAGGTGGACTAACGAGATATATCGAACACAGTTATGGCGGGTTTTGGGGTTTCATGGCTGGATGGGCGCAAGCTATTATTTATTTTCCAGCCAATGTTGCCGCTATCTCTATCGCTTTTGGAACGCAATTTGCGCACCTATTCACATTGTCTAATAAGTGGATAGTGCCAGTTGCCATAATTAGTGCACTGTCAGTTACATCATTGAACTGGATCAGTGCCAAGGTTGGTGGAAGAGTTACTTCGATTTCACTAGTTGCCAAGTTAATTCCGCTAGCCTTAATAGTTTTGTTTGGTTTCTTACACAAAGGTACAGTAGATTTCTCGTTATTCCCAGTCGTTGCAGGTCCACATCGAAGCCTTATCACAGGATTAGGAAATGGTCTTTTAGCTGCAATGTTTGCCTACGATGGATGGATACATGTTGGTAATATCGCAGGAGAAATGAAGAATCCAAGAAAAGATTTACCCAAAGCTATTTTCTCAGGAATCGCTGTTATCATGATTGTTTACTTATTGGTGAATGCAGTATTCATGTACGTTTTACCAATTAATCAAATTGCAGGCAATCTTAACGCTGCTTCAGATGCTTCAACAGTCATTTTTGGAAATATGGGTAGTAAGTTAGTTACAATTGGTATCTTGATTTCAGTCTATGGTGGATTGAATGGTTACACCATGACTAGTATGCGTGTTCCATATGTCATGGGTAAAGAACACAAGTTACCATTTGGTGATGTATTCGCTAAGTTGAACAAAGCCGGTATTCCTTGGGCATCAGGTGCTATTCAATTAGTTATTGCCTGTTTGATGATGTTATCTGGTGAGTTTGATGCAATTACAAATATGCTTATCTTCGTAATTTGGGTATTTTATATCATGGCATTCTTTGCAGTAATCAAGTTGCGTCGTACCAAACCAGATCTTTATAGACCTTATACAGTCCCACTATATCCAGTAATTCCTATCATAGCCATATTAGGTGGATTGTTTATATTAATTGTCACATTGTTCACAGAACCAGTTACTACGGCTATTGGTGTTGTCGTTACTGCAATTGGTATTCCATTTTACTTCTACTTAAAGAAGAAGTGGAAATTTGACGAAATAAAATAGAACGAAAAAAACACGGAAATTTTCCGTGTTTTTTATATCACTTATTAACAATTTCAACACGACTTCTACCATCACCGATTTTCTTGATCAAGACTTGTTGACCAATGGTAGATTTCATAGTTTCGATATGACTGATAACACCAACCATACGATTCTCACCGATAGTCTCCAATGCCGTCATGGCTTTTTCCAAAGTTTCGTGATCCAGTGAACCGAATCCTTCATCAACGAATAAGGCGTCTATTTGAACACCATTGGTAGAAGATTGCACCACTTCACTTAGTGATAAGGCAATTGATAAAGCGGCGATAAATGTTTCACCACCAGATAATGTGTCTGATGAGCGAGTTGCTCCGGTCTCATTGTCGTAGACGTTGATATCTAGACCGTGGTCACTTCTTTTGTCCGAACCTTTTGCGGCAATCTCAAAAGTATATCGATTATTAGACAATAGGTTAATGAAGTGATCATTGGCATAATTCAAAACTTTTAGAAGATATTGTCGTACAACATAAGTTTCTAATTTTAATTTATCATCATTACCATCTTTACCAGTTATTACATTGTATAAACTAGTTATTTCAGATGATTTCTTGGCAAAATCACCTTGTTTGCTCATTATTAGTTGTACTTTTGTATAACTTGATTGGGCATTTTCAAAGCGAAGTTTTGCTTCAGTACTTTTTTCGACTGCAAGTTTATTTTGAATTGTTAGATCTGACAGTGTTTGTTGTAAATGTTCAATGTCAGGCGATTTAATATCTTTCAATTCAGTATTCAAATTGTTGATGTCAGCATTCAGAAGCTCTTTTTCTTTTTTATATTCAGAAATAATACCGTTGAGTTTAGATAGATCACCATTATCAACTTCACTGATCCAAGCGTTAAGTACAGCTAGCTCACTCGTTTTGGCATCATCAGCATTCAATGAATCGGATAAAATCTGATTTGAAGCTTTAAGGGATGCATTCAATTTGTCGAGTTGTTCATCAATACCGTCTAACTTAGTATTACCGTTGGACAATTCGAGTTCGTTTTTGTGAGTTTGATTAATTGCATCATCTAATTGTTCTTGGTATGTCTTTATTTCCTGCTCCAAATTATTCTTGGCGATATTTAATTCATCGCTAGTTTGAAGATTATCCTTATTGATATTTTGAGTTATTTTGAGTAATTCATTTTGGTAAGTTTCTTGTTCAGATTTGATTCTTCCTAATTCAATGTTTTTAGTATTTAGTTCGTTTTCACTATCTTTTTGTTCTGTTTCTAAAGACTTGATTTCGTCGATCTGCTTATTAGCGGCACTAATATCTTTGTCGATATTTCTAATGGCCGTGTCGAATGTATCTTTGATATTTTGCATGTCAAAGTCGGTAGAGAAAGTTAATTTTGAATTAGAAGTTAAATCAGTATATGTGCTATCTAGTTTGTTGTTAGCTGATTTCAACTTGATATTTTCAGCTGTTATTTTATCACCGACTTTAGTGATATTTTCGTTAACTGTATTTAGTTTGTTAGTTGCTGTTATATAGGCCTTTTGCGATTGGTCTACCTCATCCATTGACTTTTTCAACTCTGATTCATCAGCATCTACAGTATGAATGATATTGGGATGAACGGTGGATCCACAGACGACACAAGGTTCTCCGTCAGATAATTCTTGTTGGAGCTGGGCAATCATTAATGATTGTCTGGTTCCTATTTTTTCATCATAGATTTTTTTGGCGATATCTAGGTCTGATTGTCTATCTTGTTGCGATTTTTTGTAATCTTTTAAATCATTTTCAAGCTGTTTGATAGTGATAATTAAATTGTCTCGTTCAGTTACCAAGGGTGATAGGGTATCAGTGAATATTTCTTTTTGTTTGGTTAATGTATCCTTTTTATTTTGCAAATCATTGATAGGCACAAGATTATTCTGCTTATTTTCGATAGTTGAAATTAGTTTCTTAGCGGTAGTGTTTTGAGCGTTTATTTCAGCTTCTAGTTGTTTGACTTGTGGTCTTAGTTTGGATAAAGCTACTGTTAATTCTTCAAGTCGTTTAATCTGTGGAATCAAAGTGTTTAATTCTGTTATTTTATCTTTCTTACTATTGAATTGGTCTATTTGGTTATTGAGATTATCCAAAGCTTTTTTAGCGGAATCAAAATTTGCTTTGTATGTTTTGAGTTGTTCTACTAACGTATTCTTATCTTTTAAATTCTGATTATAACTTTTTTCGTCTTTAGCCAAATCTCGAATCGTATCTTTAAGTTTGTTAGCCCAGTCTAGTTCTGTTACATGTTTTCTTTTATCTGCAATATCACTTTTTTTATCAACAATGTTCAATTGAAAGTCATTTTGTAACTTATCTAATCGAGCAAATTTAGTCTTGATGTTCTTAGCATCTTGTAGCTTTTTGTCAGCAGTACTCAAGGACTTTGCGATGTCATTAGCGTGATTATTTGCCTTTGTTAAATTGTCATTTCTTTGATTGACAAATTTTTGGAGCAGGATTACCTTTCCTTCATCTGATTCATGAGTTAGACTGTCTCTTTCTTCGTCAGTCCAAGCAATTGATTCAAGCTGATTTTGTAACTCGTTACTGAATTGTTCGTTTTTCTTTTTCGAATCGTTATATCGATTCTTTAATTTGTCAGTGAAATCACTGAATATTTGAGTACCAAATATTTTTTTGAGAATTTCTTCTTTGTCTGCCGTATTGGATTTTAAAAACTCTGAGAAGTCATTTTGTGGTAACAGGATGATTTTTTTGAATTGATCGGCATTTAAGTTCAAAATATCTTTGATCTCAAGGCCGACGTCCATGGGTTTACTGGCGATACTTTGAGTTTCGATTCCGCCAACTTCTTCAACTACTGAAAGACTAGCGACTGACTTGTTAGAGGCGAGTCCAGTACCTCTTTTTTTGGACAAGAGTTGTTCAGGTTGTCTTTTTATTTTATATAGATTGTTGCCTTGTTCGAAGTAAAAGATAACACTGGTAGCTTCATCTGGAGTAGCAAATTGACTACGCATTTCTTTAGCATCCCGGTCTCCAGTGGTACTGCCAAATAAGGCAAAGGTCATGGCATCAAAAATGGTCGATTTACCAGCACCAGTGTCGCCACCAATCAGGAATATAGGAGCTTCTTCTAATTTCCTAAAATCAATTATTGAATGTTCATGTGGTCCAAAATAATTCATCTCTAAATAAACAGGTTTCAAAGTTATTCTTCCTTTCCCAATTCCGTGAAGATTTCATTAACGATACCCTTTTGTGATTTTGAAAGAGTATCGCCAGTTATTGATGTGTAGAATTGTTCAACGATACCTTCATGATTTGTGGAATCTATAGTTTGTTCTATTGATTGATTATTTGATACTTCAACATTCTTATAATCCAGTTCTACGACTGTTCCATAGATGTCTTGCAGCTGAGATCGTACGTTGGTTTGAGTATGCTCACTTCTTTTGAAGTCTTCAATGGTAATGGCAAACCAGTTTTTTCCAATTGGTTGTTTGGAGTAAAATTCTGGATCCAGCAAAGTCTCCCAAGTTTCTTTTAGAACAATTAAATCTGTGTGTGGGGTGATTTTATGATGAACAAAAGAAATTGGATCATCATTAGTGTCCACAATATCAATACTTTTTTCAGTATTGGCTTCCTTCACATTGAATTTAACTAGACTACCGGAATATCTGATAGTTTCACTTGGTGAAGCAAACTTAGTGTGGATATGTCCCAGCATCACGTAATCAAAGTCTTTGAATTGGTTAGTCGTAAGTGTTGCTAAACCGCCAACTTTGGAGTTGGTTTCACTGGTCAAATCAATTTCAGTATCCTTATTGGGGGATACTGCAAAATGAGTTATTAGTAGGTGTTTCTTATTTTTATCAAACAGTTTGGTCATGTCACTTATGACCAGTGACATAGCCTCACCAATTGTCTTTATATTCGTGATTTTTTGAGGGTCCATACCTTGTTTTTGATAGTAGACACGCGCGTCCATGGGATCGAAGAATGGTAATAAAAATATTTGTGTATCAGATGTTTCAATTGGTGTGAAGGCTTCTTCTAGGAGAGTATTCAGATGAAAGTCTGTGTATTCCATCCACTCACGTCCATAATTCAAACGTTTTGCGCTGTCGTGATTTCCTGAGATAGCGTAGATGGGGATTTTATTTTCCAGATTTATTTTGCGAAGCATTTCATCTAGAGCAATCACAGCCTCAGAACTAGGAACGCCTCGATCATAAATATCCCCGGCAATAACAATGCCATCGACTTTTTCATCTAGGGCAATCTGCAACATTTGTGAGAAGGCGTGTTTTTGTTCATCTAGTAGTGAGTAGCCATTCAGTGTTCGTCCGATATGCCAATCGGCGGTGTGTAAAAGTTTCATATTAATCCTCCGTGTTATCTAGTAATAGTATGAGAAAAAAGTTAGTAGGCAAGATCCTAAAATTATGGCAATTATAGCGGCCATATGCCAATACTTGTTACGCATAAAAATGGCAATGTACTCACGTAAGATAGCATTAGGTAAGAAGAACTTGGCAGTATGTGCACCAATTCCATCGGCCTTTAAACCGGCTTGTTTAGCAACCATCCCTGCACGAAAAGTATGATAACCATTAGTAACAAAGATTGTTTTTGGCTTGTTTTTGTCATCAGCATCTATAATTTCTTTAGAAAAAAGCATATTTTGATAAGTGTTTTTTGATTTGGTTTCAGCTATTCCATTTTCTTTTGGCAAGCCTTGTTTTATTGAGTACGAAAGCATCGCAGATCCTTCAGCGATAGTCTCGTCACTACCTTGACCACCTGAAAAAATCATCGTAGCTAGTTTTCCTTTTTTTAGTTGTTTATTGTAAAAGGCTAATCCACGGTCGATTCGCTGGGCTAGAAGTGGTGAAACAGTGTCACCGTTTAATAATCCAGCACCTAAGACGATAATGTAATCTTTGTTCAAACGTGGGTGATTGAATTGATATAGTACTAACATTGTCAGGTAGTTATAAAACCAAAATAGGACATAGAATATTATTAGATTGGGAATCATAACGACCAAAGTGGCCCATTTTGCAGGTAGATGATTGTTAATGGCACTGGCAAAAAATGGTAATGCGATGATTGCTAAACCTAATATCAATGTCAGCATATTAGCTAGCGTGTGACTTTCTCTTTTCCACACGATCCAAGCATTCCATAATAGTAATAGTGCCTGTAGTGAAAATGTCACTGCTACTATTAATAGGAAGATTACAAATATTGCGATGCTTATTATAATTAATAATTTATTTTCGGTACCTATTATTACCATTGCAAGTGTTGGTAATAGTGTGTATAAAAATAATGAAAACCAAATCCCGTTACTTAATCGACGTTTTTCTCGGCTGTAACTTATTGCAAAGCATATGCCAAAGAAAAGTGGAATTAGACACAGCCAATAAGCAATTAGTGGAATTTGTATCCAGTTTTGTTGACTCGTACTCATAGTGGTTCCCCCCGTAACTAATCTTTTTAGAGCATATCATAATTGGGTGGGTTTGGAATTTGAAACTTAAAAAAATACTGGTTCTAGCAGGATTTATAGCCGAAACGCTATATCAAATGCAGTCTCTTCCGTTTAACTCAAAAAGAATGTCATTTGTTTTTTGTTAAAGTTAAAGTTCTACTTTTTTGCTGGTTGTTTGCTTCGCAAACGCGTAACAACACACAATTTCTTCCGCTTAACATTAAAAGAGATGTCATCCACTGTCGTGAATGGCACCTCTTTTAGTGTTAATGCTCGGAAATTATTCGCGTGTTGTTACGCTCTTTATTTGAAACGCGAAAAAATACACAATTCCTTCCGTATAACGCCACAAAAAAATCTTCACTTTCGTGAAGACCTTTTTGTAGAGTTATTACTCGGGAATTAATCGTGTATTGTTACGGCTCTGTCTGAAACGCGATACCAAGCGCAGTCTCTTCCGTTTAACTCAAATAATCAATATTCACATGCGTGAATACCGATTATTTAATTTAATACTCGGAGACTACCCGCGTTTGTTACCGCTCTTTTTTAGGGCATTGCCAACGGCTTCTTTAATCGCTTTACTAGAAGCTGAAGCTCCGGATATTGCATCTACTTCAATGGAATTTTTAGCTACAATATCTTTGGGCAATTGTTCAATGGCTTTCAAGCCATAATCGTCTGATTCACTTTGTTTCAAAATTTCGACGTTTTTAATATCGTTATTGTCGTCAACTGTTACACGGACTACTATTTCATTGCCCATGCCGGCACTGGATTTTCCGATATATTGATTGGGTCCTGTTTTGAAATTGTCTTTTGAAATATCAGATCCTAACGTACCGATGTTTTTATTTTTGTCATGTTGGCTGGCAGATGTTTCGGCATCATATCCGGTTAGGTCATTAGTGACACCGGCAGCGGCGTTTTCTCCGGCAATTTTACCAATGATTAAATCTTCGGCAAGATTACTACCACCGTTGTATTTACGTCCCATCATACTGCCCAATTCACCGGCAGAATATAGCTTGGGGATGACCTCTCCATCTGTGTCGATCACTTGTGCTTTGGCGTTATGAACTGGTCCACCTACTGTGTTCAATAGTCCTTGAGATAAGGCGATGATATAAAATGGTCCGTCGTTAAAGGCAGTCAATGTCTTAGGGTCACGATTGAAGGCATAATCACGTTTTGCTTTGGCGAAGTAGTTGAAGTCTGTAATTGTATTTTGTATCTTATCAATATCAACGTTCAACTTCTGTGCTAATTCATTTACGTCATTGGCCTTAATAGTGTTCTCTAAGAATTCAGGATAGGGGACATTTGTTTCATTTGATAATTCATCGTATTTCTTTTGGTCGAAGACTAAGAATGGATGTAATTGTGCATTTGGAATTCTCCATTGTCCATGATCTTGTATGTGACCATGTCTGTGAATCTCGTTTTCATCAAAGTAACGAGTTCCATCATCTCCAACTACAAAGACACTACCTTGATGGAATTCTGGCCAATCAAATGGCATAAATAAAGCACGTTGACCAGATTTTGGCTTTGGTGTTAGGCCATGGAAGATTCCGTAGGATTCATAGTTAGCCATATTGTACATCTTGGCGCCAACATCTTGAGCCATATTCACACCGTCACCTTTGTTATAAAGGGAACCAATTGGGTGTAGGCTAGTTTCGCCAAGGTATGTTTGGACCATTTCTGGATTATTCTCAAATCCACCAGTAGTCATAACGACACCATGTCTAACTTTGATATCTAATAATTCATTATTATGCTTTATCTGTACACCGATGATCTCTTTGCTATCGGAATCTTGAATCAGATGAATGGCAGGAGTTTCATATAGTACGTCAATCTTGTCTGATCGGTCTAAGACTTGTTGTCTTAAGTTCTTCCATAGTGCAGCATCAGCGACACCTTCGTGAACGGCAACCAATTCGTGAGTCTTTGATCCGGGTAGTTCAGGGTATTCATGTGCCATGAAGTATAATCCCTTATATAATGGAGAGTCTTTGTGTTCACCCATAACAAAAGGCTTAACACCAAGGTACTTCTCTAAAAATTCGGGAATCTTATACAATCCTTCTACGTATGTATCCATTAGATCTTTGTCAAAATCAAGTGGATAGGCAAGTTGTTTATAGTATTCTTTCAAGTCATCAAGGTTGTCTCCAGATGAAATAACTTGTCCGGCATAACGAGTATTTCCACCTTCATGTCCCTCTGGAGCGGCATCAACCAACAATACTTTAGCACCATTATCTGCCGCAAAACGTGCAGCAGTAGCACCAGCACCACCGAAGCCTAATACTGCGACGTCATAAGTTGCATCCCAGCTAGTATATTTGTCTTTAAACATTTTCTTCACTCCTTAACTATCAATGTATTCATGATTATTATAATTCAATTTTTAGTTTTGTGAGCGTTTACTTTTGTTGTACAGTAACGTTGTGGTCAATTGATTAGTTTATATTCCAGACGAACATACTTGGATGATCCCTTATTAATGAACTTTTCATCTAGATTCATTTGCCAAAGAGTGGAACTTATTTTTAGATTATTTTTATCAATATATTCTTTTAATTCTTTCAATCCCAGACAAATATCCGAACCAGTATTTTCCGTAATCACTGATATATACTCTCCAGATTCTTTAGTACAGATGGGGAAAATATTATCTTTGGTATCGACGATACTTTTAATGATACAAAATGATGCATCAGGATAAAGAGCGGCATTGCTATCTGCAAGTTGAGTCATAAATCCTGCATCTTGTTTATTAGTCAGTGATAAGGAGTCTAGTTTCTTATAGAAATCAGAATAAATTTCTGCGATTTCCTTTTCTGTACACGTGACTGACTGCTTGGATCTCCAAAAGTTTTGCTTTGTATTTGTAATGATTGCAGGGGTATGTAGTTGTTGGCTGAAAGTGTCGGGTATTGTACTGAATCTTGTGGTCAATATTTTTTTAACATTTTCAAGATGATCAATGTTGTTTTGAATGTTAATTAAGATAGAATTCAACTTTGAATTAAGGTCATCATCAGTATGTTCATTAATTATAAAGTCAATATCCTTGATGGATAGGCCCAATTTGCGCAAGCTGAGAATGTATGTTATTTCATATAATTGATCGTAATTGTAGAGCCGGTATCCATTTTTATCAATTTCTATGGGATGAAAAATACCTTTGTTATCGTAATAAATCAAGGTTCTCCTAGTGGTATTTGCGAGTTGTGCAAATTTAGTAATTGTTAGCAAGTTATTTTCCTCCACTGTTGTGTTGTTATTTCTAGTATAACAATAGATACAAAAATAGCAGGAAGCATTGTGTCCAGAACAATGCTTTCTGCTATTTAATTTCAGTATTAAAGAATTTGAATATGGTTTTCGTAACATTTGTCGATCATATCTTGTGGCCAAACACTGGCTTGTACTTCACCAACATGAGCTTTGCCAAGTAGTAACATACATAGACGTGATTGTCCGATACCACCACCGATTGTATATGGTAGTTCACCACGGAGTAACATCTTGTGATATGGAAGCTTGAGTCTATCTTCTGCATCAGCATCTTTTAGTTGCGCTTTCATGGATTCTTCACTAACACGAATTCCCATGCTTGAAATTTCAAGAGCCATTTGTAGAGGTTCATACCAGAATAAAATGTCACCGTTTAATTTCCAGTCGTCATAGTCAGGGGCACGTCCGTCATGTCTTTTGCCTGATTTCATTTTGCCACCGATTTGCATTAAGAATACACAGCCCAATTCTTTGGTAATAGCGTTCTCACGTTCTTTAGGTGTCATATCTGGGAATCTGTCTTCTAGTTCTTGTGTTGTTACAAAGTGGATTTCATCTGGTAAATGGTAGACAGCTTCTGGGAACTTGTACCAAACTTCGTGTTCCATATGTTTGATGACTTTGAAAATATCTTTAACAGTACTCTTCAATGTTTCAATAGTACGTTCGTCTTTTGAAATAACTTTTTCCCAATCCCATTGGTCAACATAGATTGAGTGGATGTTGTCTAAGTCTTCATCTTTACGAATGGCGTTCATATTTGTATAGAGACCTTCATGCAGTCCGAAACCATAACGCTTTAGTGCGACACGTTTCCATTTGGCTAGTGAGTGAACGATTTCAATTGTTTGGTCAGGTAAGTCTTTCATATCGAATGAAACAGGAGTTTCAACACCGTTAAGGTTATCGTTTAGACCTGTAGATTTTTCGACGAACATAGGTGCTGACAAACGTGATAGGTTGAGTTCCTTACCGAATTCGTCTTGAAATGTCTCACGAATATAGCGGATAGCTTTTTGTGTATCGATTACTGATAGTTTAGGGTCGTATGATTCTGGAATTGTTAAATGCATAGGTAGGTCTCCTTCATTTTTTTCAAATTTAATCGATGAAAGACAGGCAACAAAAAAAGTCTTTCATCCCTAATAAAAGGGACGAAAGACTTTCGCGGTACCACCCAAGTTGCTTATTTAAAATAAGCCTACTCAATAAGAGTACAAAAATTCTATACTCTGCCGATGGTAACGTACCGGTTACGTCTAAAACCTACTTTGGCCAAGCCATTTCAGCTAGAAACATAAGAAAGGGTTATTCGGATAAATCAAGCGCTGGTAGGGTTCTCACTATTCCCAATTCACTGTCAGGCTGATAAGTCTTACTCTTCTTTCTTGTCGTCTTTATCTTGTGACACTTATAATAAGCATTTATTCTTAAAAAGTAAAGTGTAAAATTAAAAAAATACTAATTATTTTCAAATTTTTTCATTTATTCTATGAAAATAAATGATACCGATCACTGGTACTACGCTGTTTTAAAACATATTCATGAAGTTAAAGAAAATTGAGATTATTTATCGTAAATAGCTTTTAAACCTGCAATATCGGCATCAGATAAGGAGGTAACTCCTTGATTAGTTGGATACATGATTGAAGTGGCATCATTACTATGATTTAGACCCAATGCGTGTCCAAGTTCATGCATTGTTACAGAATCACTGACTGACTCGGGATATGTCATATTGATCTTGGCAGTGGCGTGATTGATTGCTTGTTTAGTTGAATCATTAGTTCTATAAGTCAATTGAGGTCCACCAGTACCCAGCTCTAGAGTCTTGGCATTGTCGCCTTCGTCTTTATAATAGATTGAGAAGGTAATGCTGTTTGCACTAGCTTGCTTGTTACCTTCAACCAAATTAACTACACCAGTTTGATTATAGGCATATATGGCATCGTTAAAGGCTTGTCTAGCGACCTTTGGTGTTTTATCGGTGAAGTGATAGTAGTAAGTTTTACCAATGACAAATTTGTTGACCATTGAAAACGCTGGTGTTTGGTCAGCTGAGTTGGTCTGTTGGTCAGTAGACGTTGTAGCTTCTTTTTGTGTGGTGCTTGTGGCATTGGAATTATTGATGAAACTATCAGGATTGAATTTACTTATCACTGATTCTAAGTAGCCCTTTGATTTTGACAAGTTAGTTACGATTGGAGCTTGAATGGTAGTTGGTAATACGTCAGTATATTCTGCTAAAAATATACTTCCTAGAACAACAAGTAGTAATAGAGATGTAATATGTCTTCTCATTTAAATCTTCTTTCTTTTGGTCTTGTTCACCTATATTACAATCAAAATCACACATTTTCAACATAACAAATTTGTAAGGCAAATGTAAGCGATTTAGATGTACTTAAAGTCGCTTCTATATTATTATTTTATTTAAAGATAAATAAGAGAGGGGATTCATTATGCATATTCCAATTAAACGTTCGAGTAATAATAAGGTTTTGGCGGGGGTAGTTGGTGGTCTAGCTGAACATTTTGGCTGGAATACTGCCATTGCTAGAGTTTTATGGGTGATTATAAGTTTCACGCCAATTTCTGGGATCATTGCTTATTTAGTATTGTGGTTGTTGATGGAAAAACCTGATTATTGATTTTTAGTTCAGGATACAGTTTAAGTTCAGGTTCAGGTTTAAGATCAAGTGCTTGTTGTCTTTTCCTTGTTTGCTTCGCAAACGCGCACAACAGCACAATTTCTTCCGCTTAACAAAAATAGTCTCAGTATTCACGTTCGTGAATGCTGAGACTATTTGCGTTAATGCTCGGAAATTTTCGTGCTGTTGTGCGCTCTAATCATTTAAATTATATCTAAGTTTCATATGTTCTGACCCAGCGATAACCATGTCACCTAACAACTTAGTTTGACGTTTCAAGGCGTCATTTGCTAATTTATCATTGGCTTCTTCTAGGAATTTACTAATATCTTTTTGTCCAGAAGCTTTTTCGTCGGTATCATTTTGTAGTTTTCTAAATGAACTCATTGTGTCTAGTTCATAATCGTTTCTCATATCAACGTAGAAGTCGTAATCTGTGTCACCGAGAAGTGCTGTTGTACAACTTAACCAGTACATATTATTCAGGTCAAATGTTCCAGTGGCATCTTTGTAACAAGCTGGTGTGTCAGTGATATTTGTGTAGAATGGAACAACTGTATTGAAGGTATTTGCACCATAAGCTAACCATTGGATACCGGCAATTTCACTTGGAACGTTATTTCTGATTTGGAGAATATGAACGTTATGGTTACGGTTGATACCGATGGGACGGAACATTGTTTTCTCATCTTCAGTACCGCTACCGTATGGGTCATATTTTGTATTCTCAAAGTGAGAGCTTAAGACAAACTTGACGTCTTCAATTGAGATCTTTCTATTAGCGTGGCAGATAAATGGTAGATCAGCATCCATTGGGTCGTTTTCGATCTCTGGATTGAAGAATCTTTGACCATACCAAGTACGAGGGTTGTTGTAAACAGTATCTTTAATAGATGCACTACCAAAGATATGACGCAAGTTGTATTTGTCAAAGTCAGGATTCAAGTTGTATTTCTTGATCAAGTCCAACAAGTCATCTGAGCACAATGTGTCGCTTGAATCGAAGTCGAATTCATCAATATTCATACGATTAGGTGCTACAACATAGGCATCATCTGGGATACGGACTGCAGCGAAGTGGTGTCCACCGATTGTTTCAAGCCACCAAACTTCTTTGTTGTCATTAAAGGCAATTCCGTTTGGTTCATAAGTACCATATTCTTTTAATAAGGCACCTAGACGTTGTACACCTTCTTTAGCACTGTGAATATATGGCAAAACTAGTGTGACGATATCTTCTTCACCAATACCATCTTCAACGAATGGATCCATACCTAGAACACGTGGATTAGTAGTGATTGTTTCGGTAGCTGACATACCGACATTTTCACTATTGATCCCTGCGGCTGGCCAAATTCCATTAGTCAAAATTGAGTTAGGAATTGAACTGTATCGTAGTGGGTTATCAGGAAGGTCAATTTGAACTTTGCTGATAACGGATTCGTAGTGTCTAGGTTGTTCATCAGGTGAAACGACGACAAAACGTTGTGGGTCTAGTGCTTCATGACCATCATCATTTCTAGAGATTATTGTAGAACCATCTATAGAGGCGTCTTTACCAACTAAAATTGTCGTACATGAACCTTTGATCCTTTTTTCCATTATTAAGTACACTCCCTTTTTATTTACTAATATCATTATAACGCTTTCATCGATTTTTCTAAATGGTGCCAATATATATAGGAACTTATATATTAATTATTTGAATACTAGTACAATTGATTAATATTACTTAGAGAGGGGACTACATGAACGATTTATTACATAATTATCGAATGTCTAGGACCATGGGGATAGTAGTGTTATTGGGGCTATTCATGTTCGGGACTTTACCGATCATGATCATTGCCTATTGTTATTTGGCTTTGGTGTTAATAATCCATACTTGGGTAAAGATAGGCTTTAGCAAAAAAGTGAAGTCTAGTTTGACTGTTATCTATGGTTTTATGTTGGCTTTTCAAATAACCTTTGTGACGTTGACGGTATTTCCAATGCACAATATCAACTTACTATATTATCCTGCCAAGATATTCGCAGTGGTTCTATTCAGTATTCCTTTTCTTGTGGAACGTTTCATAACGGTCAGCAACGGGGCTGAATTCTACATGCCAACAGTCGAGAGCGTTACGGCTATAAGCTTTGAGGAGTTACGTGACAATACCAAACGGATAAGATCGATGATGCAAAGTGTTTCAAATATGAATCAAAAGATCTCAATAGATCATGTGAAGACTGTCCTAGAAGATATTCCAAGACACAGCTCAGTTCGCTATATCAATCAAGGAACACTGACACAATACTATTTTGATGCCGCAAAAAAGAGTTTGGATGATGAGCATATGTATCTAGTTGTTTCAAATACGGGGAGTCCAGCTAGTGAAATAATCTCAGCTTTTACACAAAAACAGTTCAATCACGTATCTTTGTCGTTTGATAGAGCTTTGGATACTATTATTAGTTATAACGGTGGGGATAATATCTACCCTCCTGGGATGAACGCTGAAACACTTGAGTTCTTCCATCAAAAGTCTGATGCATCGGTGTTGATATATAGTTTGCCGGCAACTGTGGAACAGAAACAATTCTTGATAGATAAAATTGCTGAAATAAATCACAATGGTAGTGCTTATAATCTGCTTGGATTGGTTGCGAAACATTCTTATAAGCCTAATATCATGTTTTGTTCCCAATTTGTGTACAAAATGTTGAAATTAGCCGGCTTAGAATTCTTCGATAAAAAAGACGGTGAAGTTAGACCAACTGACTTTATCGAGTTAGATTATTATAAGAAATTGGACTTTGAATATGAAATTACATTTTAAAAATATAGTGGAGAGGTTAAATGGAAACAGCTGAAAAGAAACTACACTTGATGGGAACGATAATTATAGTGTGGGTAAAAGCCAAGAACCCGCAAGATTTATTGGATATGGCCGAGAAAAAATTAATAGATTATGAGAGCCGCTTCAGTGCTAATGCTAAGTCACATCTTACTAATATTAATGACAATGCTGGAATTAGACCAGTAAAAATCGAGTCAGACTTATTTGAATTAATTAAGATTGGTAAAGAACAAAGTTTGATTAGAAATAGTGCTTTGAACATTGCGATTGGGCCACTGATTCAGGCGTGGAGAATCGGCTTTAATGATGCGAGATATCCGGGCCAAGCAAGGATCAATGAATTACTCAAATTGATCGATCCTGCAGATATTATCTTGGATGAAACTAATCAGACAATTTTTTTAAAGCACAAACAAATGTCACTGGATCTAGGAGCTATAGCTAAGGGATATTTTGCTGATAAAATCATTAATTACTTCAAATCACAACAGGCCAGTGCTGGATTCATTAGTCTGGGTGGCAACGTTTTGACCTTTGGCGATGAGCCAGATCATTTGGATGGAATGTGGAGGATTGGGGTTCAGAATCCATTTTTACCACGTGGTAACTTTGTGGCTACTTTAAAAGTCTTAGATAAGTCAGTCGTCACATCAGGTATTTATGAACGCAAGTTTGTCTTTAAGGGTCATACTTATCATCATATCTTCGATACATCTACTGGATATCCAATCAAAACTAATCTTGAAAGTATTACTATAGTCGCTGATAAATCGATCGACTGTGAAATTTGGACCACTAGATTGTTTGGTCAAAATGCGCTAAAGGCGGTTGAGATATTGAATAAACTCGACGGAATCGACGGGGTGGTTGTTACAACGGATGGACAAATGGCCTATTCAGATGGATTAAAGAAAAAAATAACGCTAGTTCAGTGATAATCAACTTATCATTGGGCTAGCGTTTTTTACTTCAATATCAAATTTTAAATAATGTAAAAATGAATCAACAAGTTCTGTTTCAGCCGCAATCAATGTCTTATCTGCAGGGTGGGCAATGAAATAATTCAGTGAAATCAGGTCCATTGGTAACTTGTAAATATTGATGTTGTCGTTAGCTTTAGGGATGGGAACACTCTCAGGTAAAAATGTAACACCTAGATTATTAGTTGCTAGAGCAACAATTGTGAAGATGTTGTTACTCTCCAGAACAATATTTGGCTGGATCTTGAACTTATGAATCAAGTAGTCAACTTGTCGTCTGATGGCAGATCCGTGAGTGGTGAGGATCAAGTTTTCCTGTAAAAGAGACTTAATAGAGATACTGCCAGGTTTTAAGAATTTTTCTTTGGGTTGATATAGTTTGGAAGATTCAGGGATTATGGCGTAATATCCATGTTTTCCTTGATCATAGACAGTCAGTCTTGGGGAAATAGTCTCAGGATTTTGGCCGATGAAGAAGTCCAAGTCACCGTTGAGAGTTTTCTTTTCATTGATATCAGGTATAGCCTCATATAATTCTATTTTTACATTTGGATGAGACTTTAAGTAAGTTGGCAAAAATAATGGTAATAAATATGTTCCTAGACTAGATAGGACACCAATACGAATAATGGTGTGCTCAGTTGAGGCATATTTTGAGATCTGTTTACGGAAGTTGTCTTGTTTCACTTCCATTGAATTCAAATACTGATAATAAATTCGACCAGCTTCGGTCAACTGCAGTGGAGTATCGTGTCGATTGATAATTTCAATGTCGAGTTCTTTCTCGACTTTTTTTATTGTCTGAGTTAGATAGGGCTGTGAAATATAAAGACTTTTTGCAGCTTTGGTATAGTTCCCATATTTGAGTAAAGTATCTAGATATTGCAACATATTCGGTGAATCGATCATTGGCATTATCAACACTCCTATCCTAATTACCTTAATTATAACAAATTTGTTATGGGTCAATAATTAAATAAATATTTCACAATAACTAGATTGTACACTAGACTTTGAATTAAGGGATTTTCTAGATGTACAATAGTAAATCCATTTTTTTTAAATATATTTGTGAAATAAAGAACAAAAATCAAAAGAGGTATTAATATGAAATTTATCGGGATAGTCGGTACTAATGCGACCAAGTCAACCAATCGTCAATTGTTACAATTCATGCAAAAACACTTCTCTAAAAAAGCTGATTTAGAGGTTTGTGAGATAAAAGGTCTACCAGCATTCAATCAGCCCCAAGATCGTGTATTACCAACAGGACTCAAGGATTTATCGGACAAAATAGAAGAGTCTGATGGAGTAATAATTGCAACACCAGAATATGATCACACTGTTCCAGCTCCATTGAAGAGTGTTTTGGAGTGGCTATCGTATACAACAAGACCCTTTATTGATAAGCCAGTTATGATTGTCGGTGCTTCTTATGGGGCATTGGGCTCATCACGTGCTCAAAATCACTTAAGACAGATACTTGATGCACCAGAATTAAAAGCACGAGTAATGCCAAGTGAAGAATTCTTATTGGGACATTCACTTCAAGCCTTTGATGAGTCTGGTGATTTGATCTATAAGGACAAAGCCACGGAGTTAGAAGAATGTTTTGATCAATTCTTATTGTTTGTAGATATTACTAATCAATTAGTAAAGAATCATGGCTTCCAAGCTGAACAAAACAAAGAATTCACTTGGGAAAAGGCAACTGAAGGGGGCAACAACTAATGAAGTTTATTGGAATAGTTGGAACAAATGCAGAAAAATCATATAACCGTATGTTGTTACAATTTATGAAGCAACATTTCAGTGATAAGGCTGAGATTGAGATTCTTGAATTGTTCGATGTACCAATGTTTGATGAATCAGATGACCAATCTAATAGTGAGATCATCCAAGAATTCAATACTAAGATAAGTGATGCCGACGGTGTCATTATTGCGACTCCTGAACACAACCACTCAGTGCCATCAGCTCTAAATAGTATTATCGAATGGCTATCATTTAATCTACATCCTTTTGATGGTAAGCCAGTCATGATCGTTGGCGCTTCATTACATCCCCAAGGATCATCACGTGCCCAACTGCACTTGAGACAGATACTTGATGCACCAGGTGTTAATGCAGCTGTTATGCCAGGTTCTGAGTTCTTGTTGGGCCAAGCAAAAGATGCTTTTGATGACAATGGGAATTTGAAATCAGAAGGAACGATTGACTTCTTAGATAGCTGTTTCACAAAGTTCAAACGCTTCACAGAAATTGCCAATCTATTAAATGTTCCAGAAGATCTTAATTTTAAACCAGGAACTTTTGAAGTAACGGCTAAAGGACACAATGGAGATCTTCCAATGTCAGTTACTTTATCAGATGATCGAATCGAAGATATTGATATTGATACTTCAAAGGAAACAAAGGGAATCGCTGACGTGGTATTCACGAAGATCCCTCAAGAAATTGTCGATGGTCAGACCTTGAACGTTGATGTGATTTCTGGAGCTTCAATAACAAGTCATGGAGTTATCGATGGTGTTGCTAAAGCTGTGAAAATGGCCGGTGGTAACCCTGAGATATTGAAGAAACGTCCTAAGGCTTCAAATATTGTTCGAAATGATGAAGAATACACAACTGATGTAGTTGTCGTTGGTGCTGGTGGTGCAGGATTAACTGCAGCTGCCAAGATCCTTGATGAAGGTAAGTCGGTTATTATCGCTGAAAAGTTCCCATCACCAGGTGGTAACACAGTACGTGCCGGTGGACCAATGAATGCCGCTGATCCAACATGGCAAAATAAGTTTGATGCCAATGCCGGTGAAGCACACCGATTAAAGGAAATCAAAGATATGAAGCTGGATGATATCGATCCAGAATATCGTGATGACTTCAAAGAGTTACAGAAACAAATTGGTCAATATCTTGATAGTAAAGGTAATTACCTATTTGATTCTAAGCTCTTGTTCAGAATCCAAACTTACTTAGGTGGTAAGCGTACTGACTTGCAAGGTAACGAGATTCACGGCCAATATGATTTAGTTAAGATTTTGACTGACCATGCCTTGGAATCAGTTAAGTGGCTCGAAAAAGTCGGAGTTGAGTTTGATAAGAACGAAGTAACTATGCCCGTTGGAGCTCTTTGGCGTCGTGGACACAAACCTATGGGGCCAGAAGGATTCGCTTATATTAAAGCTTTGAAGAAGTATGTCGAAGATAACGGCGGCAAATTGATGACAGAGACACCAGTCAAAGAGCTCATTATTGAGAATGGTGAAGTAAAAGGAGTCATTGCTCGTGGTAACAGCGGTCAAAAGATCACTATTCATGCAAACTCAGTCATTCTAGCTTCAGGAGGATACGGAGCTAATACTAAGATGTTGAAGAAATACAACACTTACTGGACAGAGATCGACGACGATATCAAGACTTCTAATTCACCAGCTATTACCGGAGATGGTATCAAGCTTGGCTTGAGTGCTGGAGCTGATTTAGTAGGGATGGGATTCACACAAATGATGCCCGTTTCCGATCCAGATACAGGAGAAATATTTACTGGACTACAAGTTCCACCAGCCAATTTCATCATGGTCAACCAATCTGGTAAACGTTTCGTTAACGAATATGGAAGCCGTGATCAACTAACTCAAGCAGCCATTGATAACGGAAACTTGTTCTATTTAATAGCAGATGATGAGATCAAAAAGACTGCATATAATACATCACAAGAAAAAATCGATAATCAAGTTAAAGCAGGAACACTTTACAGAGACGACACACTGACTGGATTGGCCAAACAATTGAAGATAGATCCAGAAGTATTCGTTGATACTATTACCAAATATAATTCCTACGTTGACGCAGGAAATGATCCAGAATTTGGTAAAGACGCCTTCGACTTGAAAGTTGTCAAAGCACCATTTTATGCCACACCAAGAAAACCAGCTATACATCATACAATGGGTGGTTTAAAGATTGACCCAGAGACACACGTTTTGAACAAAGATGGCCAAATAATCAACGGATTATATGCCGCAGGAGAAGTAGCCGGAGGATTACACGCAGGTAACAGATTGGGTGGTAATTCACTTGCTGATATCTTTACGTTTGGAAGAATAGCGGGCAAAGAGTCAATAAATCAGAGAGTGGAACAAAGCGAATAACTTCTGAGCATTTCCAAAAATCAGAGAGTGGAAGATCCCTGGTAGATTCTGAGCACTGCCTAGGGAAACTAAGGTGCCACAAAGTGACGCATTAGTTTCCCGTAGCAGGCGCAGGAATCTGGGATCTGCAACTCATTTCAGTCACAAAAACCACAACACAAATCATTCATTGGAAAAAAATTAAGAGAGGTTCAACCAAACTCTCTAAGGGGTGAAGCACAATGACTAAAGAAATTAATCGTTGGCAAGTTTTGATCGCATCAACTGCAATACTACTTTGTACTGGAGCCGTCTATGCTTTTAGTGTTTTTGCAGGACCATTGAGTGCTGATAAAGGATGGAGTATGGCAGAGATCATGTTAGCCTTTACCATCAATTCAGCAATCAGTCCTATCCCTATGATCTTAGGAGGATTCTTAACCGACAAGCATTTGGCCAAATGGACTATCATTGTTGGTGGACTTATGTTTGGATTAGGATTCTTTTTAACAGGATTAGTTACTAGTCCAAGTATGTTGTATCTGACTTATGGACTCATCGGAGGACTTGGACAAGGTTTAGCATATTCTGGTTG
Organism: Companilactobacillus allii; assembly: GCF_001971585.1. Classification (NCBI taxonomy): domain Bacteria; kingdom Bacillati; phylum Bacillota; class Bacilli; order Lactobacillales; family Lactobacillaceae; genus Companilactobacillus; species Companilactobacillus allii. Next base: position 835,193 of record NZ_CP019323.1, read on the forward strand.
TCTAAGTAATACTATCAAGTTATTCCCAGACAAAAAGGGACTTGCTTCAGGTATTATCACTGCTGGAATGGGTGGAGCAGCTATCATTGCTGCACCGATTGCCAATAGCTTTATCCAAAGTCACGATGCATTATATGCATTCCGTATGTTAGGAATTTTTTATATGATCGTCGTTGCCATTGCAAGTTTCTTTATTAAAGAAGCACCAGTGGGATTCAAACCAGCAGGTTTTAATCCTCCAGAGAGACATGGCAAAGGACTACCTAATAAGAACTGGATTGCGATGCTTAAGACACCATATTTCTATTTAATTTTCTTGATGTTGTTTACAGGTGCCTTTTCTGGTTTGATGATTGCATCTAATGCCGCAGTTATTGGACAACAAATGTTCAAGTTGACTGCTGGTACAGCAGCACTTTATGTAAGTCTTTATTCATTAAGTAACTGTGCAGGACGTGTTGTTTGGGGCAGTGTTTCTGATAAAGTAGGCCGTAATAATGCGTTGAATATTATTCTAGGTGTTATCGTATTGGCATTTATTGTCTTAGTTACAGTGTCATCACAAGCCGGATTTGCAATTGGAATCATTGTTTTGGGATTATGCTTTGGTGGAGTAATGGGAGTATTCCCACCACTTGTAATTGAGAACTATGGACCACTTAACCAAGGTGTTAACTATGGAATAATCTTCTGTGGATATTCAGGAGCAGCATTCTTTGGACCAAAAGTTGCCGCTAATATGGCCGCAGCCAATGGTGGAGATTTCTCAAAGGCATTCTATGTTGCTATTGCCGTTGCACTAGTTGGTTTAGTTCTTAATATAATTTATATTCAATTGAAGAAAAGAGAATCCGCCGAAGCAGTTACTGCATAAAAGTGGATATTAAAAGTGCTAGATAGTTTATCGGGAGTTGTTCTCGATTAATTATCTAGCACTTTTTTAGATTTTATTTATTGGTTTAACCAACAGGTATACTATAACGATATAGTGTCCTGATAAAAAATTAATTAAAGCTCAATTACAAGAGGGTAGAAAATGAATAATATATATGATAATGACAAGTTCTTTGAGAAGTACAGCAAGATGAATCGCAGTATAAATGGATTATCTGGAGCTGGTGAGTGGAGTACATTGAAGCCTATGTTACCCGATTTCACTAATAAGGATGTGCTTGATTTGGGATGTGGATATGGATGGATAGACAGATATGCTGTTGAGAATAATGCCAGAAGCGTTCTTGGCGTTGATTTGTCTGAAAAGATGCTGGCCGTGGCCAAGGAAAAGACGGAAACAGACAAAATTGACTATATCAAAGGTGATATTTCTCAAATTGACTTTGAAGATAATCGCTTTGACATAGTTATAAGTTCCTTGGCACTTCATTATGTGGAGTCTTTTAGTTATTTAATCAAAAAGATTAGTAAGTATCTGAAGCCAAATGGAATATTAATATTTTCAGTCGAGCATCCAATTTTTACAGCACAGGGTAGTGAAGAATGGAACTATGATGAAAATGGTAATATAAAAGACTTCCCGGTTGATAATTATTTTAAAGAGGGCAAACGAGAGACGGATTTCTTGGGTGAAACGGTAGTGAAGTATCACAAAACTCTGACGACTTATCTTGATGGATTATTAACTAGTGGCTTTAGGCTCAATCGAGTTGTCGAACCAATGCCACCAAAAAATATGATGGATATACCAGGGATGAAAGATGAATTACGCCGTCCAATGATGTTAATAATCTCGGCAACAAATATTAAGTAGCTTTTTCTTGAAAAATCATTCTCTTAAGCCTAATATGTTCCCTTAATAATTAAAAGTTACTGGAGGAACTAATATGTCCTTAACTAATGAACAACGAGTTTCAACTGTTAGAGAGTTTCATGAGAATTTAGAAATTTCAGGATTGACCTTTACTCAGATGGCAGACGACTTGGGTACTACTGCAAAAGTAATAGAAGATATCTTGAATTTGAATGTTGAAAAAATTGAAGATCCTTGGATTCTGAGGAATTATTTGATTAAAAAAATTATTTCTTTGAACAAGGAACCAGTACCATTCACGGCTTTAGCCGGAGATTATCATGACTATTGGTTCCTAAATTCCAAGCTGATCGATAAGGAAAAAGTAGTTTAACTTAAAAACAACCAATATTTACGTGAGTAAATATTGGTTGTTTTGCTTTTGCATATATTATTTAGGTAAATTTATGCCGGCTGAATTCAAAGCCGTTAGGTATTTTTTCATCAGCACATTTTTAACATTGAATTGTTCACCATGCTTAGTGAAAGCTACGATTTGGATAACCAGAGTACCGTCGTTTAGATTCGAGAAACCTAAAATTGATGGTTTTTGTGTTATTTTCAATGATTTCAAATCAAGACCCTTGTCCACATGTTCGATAACTTGCTTGATGTTGTCAAATGGTGAATCACTGGAAACTGGTATCTCGATCAATGCTCGCATATCGTTTCTTGAGAGGTTGCTTACTACGGTGATGTTGCGGTTGGGAATAAAGTTAAGCGTTCCATCGACACTTTTAAGTTGTGTAGTTCGAATCCCAACGTATGTGACTGTGCCTTCAATTCCATTGATATTGATGTAGTCACCAACACTGATCTGTTGTTCCAATAAAATAAAGAAGCCATTGACCATGTCGGAAACAAAGCCCTGAGCACCAAGTCCAATTGCCAAACTGAATATTCCGGCACCAGCGATCAAGGTCCCAACGGGTATGCCGATTGCTGAAAGAATCGCATAGATCCAAAAGAATAACAGAATATATTTGAAAATATTGAGTACGATCGTGTAAATCGTATTCATTTTATTTTGTGAAATTGGACTTTTACTCAAGTTCAAATTGCTCTTGAACAGGTGTCTAATTATCTTTTTGCCAATCCAATTTATCAAAAGTAAGACTAGCGTTAGTAGAATCAATTGTGTTATTACTGAGATGACATGTTGTGCTAAACTTTCCCAGTCGAATTTAAATAGTAAGTTCTTAATGAATTTGTTGAGATTTACGGTAAGTTGCAAGGTAAGGGTCCTTTCTTTATTTCTAGTATATTTAATTCATTATTTTTGAGAAGAATTCCAATAGTTAAAATCTATTATATAAATTACTATATATAAATCCTGAAAGCGATTGCATATGTGTATAATTAATATTAAAATTAAGATTGTGAAGAAAATTGCAATTCTTATTTGTGACATTGATCAATGGGAGGTTATTTATGAAAATTGAAGCCATCGTGGGCTCAAACAAAAAGTTATCATATAATCGTAAACTATTACAGTTTATCAGTAAACACTTTACTGACGATGAAATTCATATTAATGAAATAAAAGATATTCCGATGTTCAATGAAAATTACCCAACTGGTAATGATGATAATTATGATCCAGAGTTAATCACAGAATTAGCTAAGAGACTTACTGAGGCAGACGCCATAATCATTGGTTGTCCAGAATATAATCATTCTGTACCATCAGCACTTAAGAGCGTTATCGAATGGTTATCGTATAGGATTCACCCGCTTAGTGGTAAGCCAGTTATGATCGTGGGTGCTTCTATTCATCCCCAAGGTTCATCAAGATCGCAGACTCATTTGCGTGAAATACTAGATTCACCTGGAGTTAATGCTGAAGTGTTCCCAGGAAATGAGTTCTTTTTAGGAACTGCTAAAAAGTCCTTTGATGAAAATGGTGACTTGATCAATCCAGGAACTGTAGCGTTTCTAGAGAAATGTTTCTCAGGATTCAGACTATATTCAGAAGAAATCCATAAGTTCAAATAATACAGAAAGGAAGTTAATTTTATGAAACTTGTTGCTATTGTTGGTACTAACGCAGACTTTTCATATAATCGTATTTTATTACAATATATGAAATGGCATTTTAGAATGTCTGCTGATATCGAAATATTAGAAGTTAAGAAATTACCACCATTCAACGAAGATTTACCAGATAAAGAACAAACTGAAGTTTGGCGGTTCAATACTAAGATAAATAACGCCGATGGAGTAATTATTGCGACACCAGAATACGATCACTCCATTCCTGCAGCTTTGAAGAGTGGACTAGAATGGTTGTCATTCAATCGCGACATTATGAAAAAAAAGCCTGTTATGATCGTGGGTGTTTCATATGGAACACAGGGTACATCCCGTGCCCAGCAACAATTACGACAGATGTTACTTTCACCTGATTTGAATTCTAATGTTCTACCAGGTAATGAGGTGTTGATTGGTAATGCGGCCAAAGTTTTTGATAAGAATGGCTTTGTGACTGATATCAATATTGTTCACAACCTTGAAAACAGTTTTACGGCATTTAATAAATTTGTAAAATCAAATATGCGTTATTTAGAAGAGGGAGACGATAACATGACTGAACCACATATTAGCAGTGATGCGTTGATCAAGTTCCGCACCGGTAGTTTGAGTATTAAAGAGATCCAACAGATTTTCAATACTTTACCATTTGAGATTGATTTCATTGATGCAAATGATAATTTTGCATATTTCTCAGATAAACCCAATCGTGAGCATGTTCGTCATACAGCAGAGATCGGAGAACCCGTTCAACAATGTCATCCGCCAAAGGTATGGCCAATCGTTAAGGGAATACTAGATAGTTTCAAATTGGGAACAAGTGATCATGTTGAGCGTTGCTTACCATTGAATGGCCACAAGGTGTGGATCAATTACTTTGCAGTTCGAGATGAATTCGGCAAGTATCTTGGTACTATGGAATTCACTGGTAACGTAGGCCACTTAGTGAGCTTGGTTCAAGAAGGCAAGTTTGATGGTTTTCCTGATGCAACAACAGGTGCTTCAAAGCATGACGACTCTGATGACTCAGAAGAACAAAGTGGCCCAACGCCTCAAGTTGATGCAACAACAGGTGCTTCAGAACATGATGATGAAAGTGCTGATAAAACTGAGTAATTATGATTGATAATCTTATTCAACACAGAATACATAAGACTGGCTATGCACTAGGGACTAATATTTCGTTAACGACATTTGGAACTTTGAACAGCTTTGGAGTCGATGAAGCTTTTAAATTAATTCAAAGATACGAAGATCTATTAACAGTTAATCGTGGTCACTCAGAGATGATGTCGGTCAATAAGTCCGCAGGATTAGATCCAGTGCAAGTTTCAAATGCTACGTATTCATTAGTTAAAACAGCAATGAAATATAGTCGTCAAAACTTTGGATTCAATGCAGCAATTGGACCACTAGTCAAACTTTGGAAGATAGGATTCGTTGGAGCCAATATTCCTAGTGATGATGATATAAAGAAAAGAATGCGACTAATCGATCCGAGTGATGTTGAATTAGACGACGTCAAACAGTCAGTATTTCTACATAAGTCAGGGATGGAGCTAGATCTTGGTGGTATTGCCAAAGGGTATATTGCCGATAGAATCAGAGACCTGTGGCATTCATTAGGCATTGATAGAGGAATTATTGACCTAGGCGGTAATGTCTTATTCGTTGGAGATAGTCCCAATCAAGCAAACCATAAGTGGATCGTTGGCGTACAAGATCCCACGAGTAAACGCGGTGAGACCATTGAAAATATCCAAATAGGCGAGTGTTCAGCCGTAACAAGTGGTATTTATGAACGATTCTTAGAGATAGATGGCAAAAAATATCATCACGTCATTGACCCAAGAACCGGATATCCACTAAAAACTGATCTAGCAGCCGTCACAGTCTTTGTTAAGAATTCCATTGAAGGTGAATTAGAAGCCAAACGATTGTTTTTCAACAACGGACCAATTCCCAATTGGGGAGCTGATAATGACGATTTGTATGGCGCTGTTTTAGTTTATCAAGATGGACACTTTACAACATTGAAGAGCGTAACAGAACGCGAATAATTTCCGAGTATTAGCACAAAAAATGGGGCCTTCACGAAAGTGAAGACCCTATTTTTTATGCTAAACGGAAGAAATTGCGTTCTGTTACGCGTTTGCGAAGCAAACAGAAGCAAAGATATTATTTGAACCCGAGTTTGAATTTGAACTCAAAATCATTATAGAAACAAGTACTTAATAAGTACGAGCCCCCATCAACTTATGTGGAAGGTAAGGCGACTCTAATAATTCAATATCCTCATCGGTTAAAGTGACGTCTAATGCCTTTACTGCACCGTCTAAGTGATTTGATTTGGTAGCGCCAACAATTGGTGCTACGACTTGTTTCTTCTGTAACAACCAAGCTAGTGCGATTTGAACCCTATCAACATTATGCTTTTGAGCAATTTCGCCAACTCTATCAACAATAATTTTGTCTTGAGCTTCAGTGTTATCGTATTTGGCTTTAGCGATATTATCTGTTTCAGCACGTTTGGTGCTGGCGGTCCAGTCTCTTGCTAAACGACCGGATGCTAAGGGACTATAAGGTGTTACGGCAATATTTTCTTCTTCACAAAGTGGTAACATCTCACGTTCCTCTTCACGATACAAAAGATTCAAGTGGTCTTGCATTGAAACAAACTGAGCAAAGCCATTTGCTTTGGCGATTGCATTTGCCTTTTCAAATTGCCAAGAATACATAGCAGAAGCACCGATATAACGTGCTTTACCAGATTTAACAACATCATTTAGAGCACACATTGTTTCTTCAATGGGAGTGTTAAAATCCCATCTATGAATTATATATAAGTCAACATAGTCCATTTGAAGACGTGCCAAACTACGATCGATTTGTGACAGAATAGCCTTTCTTGAAAGTCCAGACATATTAGGCTTATCACTGCTATCAAAGAATACTTTAGTTGCGACTACTAGTTCATCACGATTCTTGTCCTTTAACGCATTACCCAAATGGTGCTCACTCATACCATTGGAATAAGTATTAGCAGTGTCAAAAAAGTTGATGCCTAGATCTAGTGCGTGTTCAACGATTTTTTTGCTGTCCTCTTGTCCAATTGACCATGGAAATTGACCCTTTCCCGGTGTTCCAAATCCCATAGTTCCTAAGCAGATTCTCGAGACATCTAATCCGGTATTGCCAAGTTTTGTATATTCCATTTAAAATCCCCCTTTAAAGTTAAAACGCTTTCATAATATATTTTACTCATTTTACCATTTTTAGCACCATTATAATGATAGAATTATGGTCACAATCAAATATGTTTCATTTGGAGAATTTGGTGCTATATTTGCATTAGAACCTGAAAGTTGAAGGAACACGATATGAAAACAAGAGATGAAAAAGTACAAACGATGATGGATCAAATCAGTACTGCATACTCTGATAGTCAAGTTAAAAAGAGTCCAGAAGCTATGGAACTATTATTCAACTCAGCCAAAGAATTGGATAAGACGAATGATTATAGTTTGGTTGCGACAAAATTATGTAAAAAAATCACCTATTATTCATTTGAACATCCAAAGGATGGGTTAAATGCCTTGATAGTGTTGTATCACCAGATCAAAGGCTACGCTACTAAATACGATGGAATAGCTCTTGCAGCAATGATGCTTCCAGTTTGGTTTGGTTAAAAGTCGTTAAATAGGCCATATTGATGTATTTTGTTATAATTAATTATGAAAAAAATAGAAGTTTGAGAGGAATAAATAAATGTATCCACAATTAGACTTAGAGAATGCCAAAGGAACTAAGATTACAATTAAGACAAACCATGGCGATATCGATATTCAATTATTCGATGAACTTGTACCAAAGACTGTTAAGAACTTCGTTGAATTAGCCAAAAAAGATTATTACAACGGTGTAGTATTCCATCGTGTGATTCCTGATTTCATGATTCAAGGAGGAGACCCAACAGGAACTGGTATGGGTGGCGAAAGTATCTATGGAGATGCCTTTGAAGATGAGTTCTCAGACCAATTATTCAATCTAGATGGTGCATTATCAATGGCCAACGCTGGTCCCAATACTAACGGAAGCCAATTCTTCATTGTTACAAACCAAAATATGCCCAAAAGAATGATCAAACAAATGGCACCTGCCGGTTATCCAGAAGAGATTATCGCTGAATATAAAAATGGTGGAACACCTTGGTTAGATCATAGACATACCGTTTTCGGTCAAGTTACTGACGGAATGGATGTTGTTAGAGAAATTGCTAAAGTAAAACGTGACCGTAATGATAAGCCTGATGAAGATGTCATCATTGAGAGCGTAACAGAACGCGAATAATTTCCGAGCATTAGCTGAAAATAGTGGGCCTTCACGAAAGTGAAGGCCCACTATTTTTAACTAAGCGGAAGAAATTGCGTTCTGTTACGCGTTTGCGAAGCAAACAGAAACAAGATATATATTATTTGAGCCTGAGCTTGAATTTGAACTTAAGATCAATAAAAAAGTGAAGACCCACTATTTTTAACTAAGCGGAAGAAATTGCGTTCTGTTACGCGTTTGCGAAGCAAACAGAAACAAGATATATATTATTTGAGTCTGAGCTTGAATTTGAACTTAAAACCAATAAAAAAGTGAAGGCTCAATTTTTAGGGCTAAGCAAAAAAACTACATCCAGTCAAAAGAACCAGAAAAACAAAAAAATTATATCAAAAAACAAACATATTAAATTTTCCAATAAACAAACTAGCTTAAATGTAATTCTGAAACTATACTGTTTATCAAAAGGGGAGTGAACGAAATGAAAAATACAAGTTCTGATTGTACTGAGATTCTAGTTGGTAAAGGTGCCAGCATGGATGGTTCCACTATTGTCGCCCGTAATGAAGACGGTTATGGTCCAATCAACCCAATAAAGTTTGTTGTTCATGAAGCAAAGGACCAAAAGGATGCCTTCTATAATTCTGTAACAACAGGTGTAAAGGTACCATTGCCTGATCATGCCTATAGATATACTGCTACACCACAAGCTGATCAAAGTGATGGACAATATGAAGAAGCCGGTATCAATGAATACAATGTCGGTATGAGTTCCACAGAAACTACTGAGACCAATGCCCGCGTGTTAGGGTACGATCCACTAGTGACTGACGGCGTAGATGAAGAAGCAATGTTGACATTGGTATTGCCATATATCAAGACTGCTAAAGAAGGTGCAATCCGATTAGGTGCATTATTAGAGAAATATGGTACTGGTGAATGTAATAGTATTGCGTTCAATGATAAAGATGAAATCTGGCTTTTGGAAACTGCTGGTGGACACCACTGGGCAGCTATGCGTTTACCTGAAGATACTTATGCCATCGTACCTAATCAAACCGTAGTACAAGATATCGATGTTTCTGATACTGATAATTTCCTAGTTGCTACAGACTTGGTTGATTTCGTTGCAAAACACCACTTGAATCCCCAACCAGATAAATTTAACTTCCGTGAAATTTTTGGTACTCATAGTGAAGAGGATGCCTACTACAACACACCTCGTACTTGGTATGGTCAAAAATTATTCAATCCAGAGATTGAACAAGAACCAACAGATCAAAATATGACTTTGGCCAAAAAGCCTAGCAAGAAGATTGCGATTGAAGATGTTCAATACTTCTTGTCATCACACTATAATGGAACAAAGTATGATCCATTTGGTACATTTGCTTCTGGTACAAAAGAAGAACAACGTCAATTCCGCTCAATTGCAATGGACCGTAATCAGGCCTCATCTATTCTCCAGATCAGAAGCGATGTTGATAAGAATCATGCAGCCGTGCAATGGTTGTCACTAGGTTTCTTTGCTTATAGTCCTTATGTGCCATTTTATACAAACATTACTGATACTCCAGAGGATTATAAGAATACGACTAATAATGTTGATGTAAATAACGTCTATTGGTTAGAAAAGACTTTGTCGGTGATGATTGAACCACATTATCATGAATATTCTGACATGATTCATGCCTATTTAAAGGGATGTCAATCTTTTGCTAGACAACGCCTAGAGGCTACAGATGTATCATTGGATAATGTCAATGACAACGTTACTGATGTATTAACCAAGAGCAATATCAAGACAGCAGCTGAAATTTCTAGTCGCACACATAAGTTGTTTGATGGAATAGTCAAAAAAGGTTTAACACTCTCCAAGACTACTTGGGAAAAGGGTCAGAATCTATAGAAATAAGCTAACTAATTGGAGATTTTTTTAAAGTAGAAAACGTTTTCGTGATATTATTAACTTGTTGAATAAAATGAATTTAATAATATTTAATGGGGGTATTTTTCTATGGATGCTACAAAAAAATTAGTTAATAATGACTTCTCGGATATTATGCTGAATCGTCATTCATATAGAAAGTTCAAGAGCGGTGTGTCGATTCCTCGTGAAGAGATTTCTGAAATGCTCAAAGAAGCTACATCTGCTCCTTCAGCATGTAATCTTCAATCATGGCATTTTGTTGTTTGTGATAACAAAGAGGGCAAGGATAAGGCACATTCAGTTATGATGCCGTTCAATTATGAACAGACAGATACAAGTTCAGCCGTTATCTTTGTGTTAGGCGATACACAGTCACATTACAAGTACCGTGATGTTTGGAACAAAGCCTGTGACAATGGTCAAATCACACCTGAAATGCGTGATAAAGTCTTCAAGACATTTTTGCCATTGTATGAAAATGCTGATAGATCATTCTTGGAAAAAGACGCTACTATTGATGGTAGTATGATTGCCATGCAACTATTGTTGATTGCACGTGCCCATGGATATGAAGCTAACCCTATGTCAGGATATGCCTTTGATAAAGTTGCTGAAACATTTGATTTGGATAAAGAAAGATTCATTCCTGTAACAGCGATTGCCATCGGTAAACCAGATGGTGAATTTACTAAGTCAGTTCGTTATGCAGTTGATGAAGTTACTGATTTTATTTAAAACAGAGCAATAAAAGAATAATAGTAACTAAAAAACAGCCTTCCAATTCGGTAAATGAATTGAAAAGCTGTTTTTAATTATAAATAACGGTAACATCAGAATCTGAAATGGTCTTTTTGACAAGTTTTTGAATACCTTTATCTAAGGTATCCTTATCATTTTTACCAGTGTCAGTTAATTTTACAACTACGACTTTGTGTTTCTCATCTTTACTATCTTGCATATTACCAACATATACGTCCTTAATATCATCGCTATATTTTGATGACATTAACTTATCTTGTAATTTATCCAAGCTAGTCTCACTACTAGATGATGACTTGACACTACTTTGCTCTTTTACATATTTGTTGAAAGCATCTGTCGTTATGTAGTCGCCGTTGGTCAATTGATTGATCTTTAGTGAATATCCACCAAGATGATATTCATCTAGGTCGTTTTTCAAAGACTTTAGTCGAGTTTTACTTATGGAGTTTCCGATAATAGACAAGGTGATCTTGTTATTACTGACGTCTTTTTTCGTAACGTAGACACTACTTAATTCTCCAGTAACAAATTGGTCCAACTGTGCTTCCACGTATGATTGTTTAACAATCGTACTAGCAGATATCATGCTGGGGATAATAATTATTACAGCTAAGACAATAGTGAAAACACGATTCTTCAACGGAATATCTAGTTTTTGACCACTTTGAAGTCGGAAGATAATGGTCCCAAGTAACGCTGATAGCGCGATGAAAAAAGCGTTGATCAAGAATAAATAAGCTGCACCACCAATAATCTGCCAATTTGTTTGGCTGATTCCATATCCAACGGTACAAAGTGGTGGCATTAATGCAGTGGCAATAGCGACACCGGGCAGAATATTACCTGGTGTCTTTTTTGATGCAGCAATAATTCCAGCAATTCCACCAAAGAATGCAATCAAAACGTCCCAAAGTGTTGGGGATGTCCGATTCATCAATTGTTCACTGGCCTCTTTCATTGGGGAGAGTGTGAAATAAATAGACGATGCGACTATACCGATGAGTAATTCAATAGCGAATAGTCGTGCTGACTTTTTCAAAAGCCCAGTATAACCACTACCAATGCTGTATCCAATACCAGTTATCGGAGCCATGATAGGTGATATTAACATGGCTCCAATTATTACTGGACTAGAATCCATGTTCAATCCGACACTAGCGATAATGATTGAACAAAAAAGTATGGCAAAATTAGACCAATCCAGTTTGAGATCTTCTCTAACACTAGAATCAATGGTATCAATTCTAAGTTCTGATTCTTCTTCTGATTGTTGATTCATGATTACTCCAAAAAGTTAATTTACCGGTTAAGGTCTTTTGGAATTTGTGGTGATAACTTGGCAGCGTGTTTCAATAAGAACGGAGCGAGTAATGTTGTAAGGATGATTGCTGAAATGATTGCTGAATAATAATCTGATGAAATCAACTTGGATTGATATCCAATCTGAGCAATAATCAAAGCCATTTCCCCACGAGATACCATACCTGCACCAACCATATATGATTCCGCAAAAGTGAAATGTGACAAATGTGCACCTAACCCGGCACCAAATAGTTTAGACAAGATTGCGACAATCGTCAAAGCAATAATGAACCAAAGGTCATTTTCGATACCACTAAGTGACATATTTAGACCGATACTCACAAAGAATACAGGGATGAAAATCGCATATCCAATCGGCTCGATACTGTGATCCACTTCTTCAAGCACTCTAGTCTGAGAAATAGCGATGCCTGCAAAGAAAGCCCCAACTACTGAGCTCAAGCCGATCAAGTCAGCTAAATAAGCCATACCAAAGCAGAGAATCATGGCCATAATCGTTGGGCCAACGGGAATAAATAGTTTTTCACCGATTCTTGCCATATAAGGTGCTAAGAATTTAACAACAAAGTAGATGGCAATAAAGAATAGTATCTGTTCTGTAAAAGTAAGTATCAAGTTTGTACCACTAGATGAACCCTTTACGCCTTCACCCATCAGACTGACCATTACACTCAGAATAATTACAGCTAGGATATCATCGACCACTGCCGCACCCAAAATAGTTGCACCAGCTTTACCGTTTAAAACATCCAGTTCCTTGAGAACAGCGACTGAGATAGAAACTGAGGTCGCAGCAAAAATAACACTAATAAATAAACTTTCTTTAACTCCAAGATTAAATAGTAAACTAACGCCGTATGTCAAGGCGACGGGAACAATAACGCCAAGGATCGCAACTAAGAAACTTGGCTTAAGGTATTTCTTGAGTAACTGTAAGTCACTTTCAATACCGGCAATAAACATCAGAATAATTACACCCATTTCTGAAAAGATGTGAATGAATTCAGTAGGCTTGACCCAATTCAAAATAGCCGGACCAAGAATAATACCTACTAATAGCTGTCCGATAACAGCTGGTATACCCATGCGTGAAGAATAATGACCAACAATGGTCGTGGTGATTAAAATCAAAACTAAAATACCTAAAAATCCCATATATGTGCTCCTTTTAATTTATTTCGGAAAAAAAAGCCCCAAAATAATCCCTCTCACACCCCTGAGAAGGAATTACCTTGAAGCTTTCGCCAACCGATTTATCATATTTATTTTTTAATATAGTACCATATCGAGTTTGTTGATGTATAGGAAACTGTCTCATTACTTAGTATGGTAATTATTAACTTTTTAAAACTTTACATAAATAATACATTAAATATATAAGAAATATACATTTGTTTCCTAATATTAAACGAATACAGGAGGGAACAAATTGAAAACAAAATATTTTAAGAACTTTTTGGCTTTAGTTGGCTTAGCTTTGATGATGGTTATTTTTGCAGGCTGTTCATCAACTTCTAAAACCTCAGCAAAATCAGTTACACATATTACATACTGGCACGTTAATGCTCAAACACAGGGTGGTAGTACAGTTGATAAATTGGTCGAAGAATTTAATAAGACCCATAAGAATATCAAAGTTACTGCTAAATACAACCCCAATATGTATCAGGGATTGATGCAAAATCTTCAATCTGCCCAAGCTTCAGGAAAGGTCCCAGATGTTGTTCAAGTAGGTTGGGCCTATGATAATTACTTTTCTAGCAATTTCAAATACATGACACCAACTGATGCTGCTAAGAAATTCGATGGAAACGATAAGTTTATTAATAATCATTTCACAACTAAAACTTTATCATTTGCTAAAGATGCTAATAAAAAATTAGTAGGATTGCCATATTCATTAAGTACACCAGTGTTATTTGTTAATAATGATCTATTGAAGCAATACAACATTGATGTTAAATCTTTAGATACATGGGAAGGAGTACAATCTGCTGCCAAAGTTATTAAAGATCAAGGTGGTAAGTACGGATTGTACATTCAAGAACCCGGTGATACATGGGCACAACAAGCACTTATGTTAAGTAATGGAGCTAAAATTCAAAAGAATGGTAAAGCTGCGTTCGCTAGTTCAAATGGAACAGGTGCCTACAAACTTTATCAAGAAATGGTGACAGACAAAACTGCACTTCATACACCATGGGCTCAAGGTATGGATTCATTTGTTAAGGGTGATGTAGCAATGGCCTTTACAACAATTGCTCAAGCATCTCATATCAAAAAAGGAGCTAGCTTCAATGCTAGTGCTATCATTGCTCCACACTTTAAGAATCACAAGACTGTTGTTCCTGCTGGAGGATCAATGTTGGCTATTACGGCTCAAGATTCCGCTCAACAAAAAGCTGCATGGGAATTTGAGAAGTTTATGTTCAAAGCAAGTTCATCAGTAACTTGGAGTAAAGGTACAGGATACTTACCACCAACTAAAGATGCACTAGATTCAAAAGAATTCAAAGATTATGTTAGTGAAAATCCAATGCTAGTACCAGCTGTTAAGACACTAGATAAGGCAATTCCATGGACTTCATTCCCAAAAAATGGTTTGCAAGCAGAACAGGCAATGGTTGATGCCCGCGACAAGATTTTATCTGGTAGTGATGTTTCATCTACATTGAAAGCAGCACAGGATAAGATCAATGCACAACAATAAGAAATTTTTACCATTTATTTACTTGTTACCAACGGGAATTTTGTTAACAATTTTTATGATTATTCCTATCATCTATACTTTTTATTTAAGTTTTTTCGATTGGAATTTGATTGCACCAACTAAGGATTTTGTAGGGATGAAGAATTATATTGAAGTCTTTACTGATCCGGTCAATCAGAAAGTATTACTCAATACTTTCTTCTATATTGTTTTGTTACTGGTTTTAAATTTTATCATTCCATATGTGATTTCTCTAATAGTTAAGTTCTTTATCAAACGAATGCAAGGTGTATACAAGATAATTTTCTTTATTCCAAGTTTGTTCTCACTAGTAGTCGGAGCAATGATATTTTCTTGGTTATTGAATCCAGTTTCTGGACCAGTTGCATTTTTGTTTAGGCAAAGTGGATTTGTTCTGCCAAATTGGACTAATTCTGGAGGTCTAGCAATCGTTGTTATCTGTTTAATTACTAATTGGAAAGTCTTTGGATATAACTTTATTTTGTTATTGACGGGATTGGGTTCTATTCCTAAGAATATCATCGATGCTTCAACGGTTGATCGTATCCCTAAGTGGAGAATGATCTGGAATGTTATTTTACCTATGAACAGAAGTATTGCTATTTATGTTTTGATACTAACGATTGTACAAGGATTGCAATATGCCTTTACACCAATCAATGTCATTACGACTGGAGGTCCTTACTACGGATCTTCCAATGTTTTATACCACACGTATTTAAACGCGTTCGTTTTATATAGGACAGGTAGTGCTTCGGCACTAGCAATTACAACATTCATTATTTTCTTAGTACTACTCTACTTGGAGATTAGGTTTGTAGAGGGTAGGTCTAGATATGAATAATAAAAAATATGCCTTGTGGCACATACCATTGATATTGATTGGAATCATTGCACTGTTACCAGTAGTGTTTATGATTTCCAATTCCTTTAAGACATTACAAGAATCGTATCAATCGATTCTGAGTTTGATCCCTAATAAACCAACGACGATCAATTATACAACTTTGAATCATCAAGTTAATTTAGTTCATTTGATTTGGAATACATTTTTTATGGCAACGATAGTAACACTAGGTAAGCTATTCACTGGTTTGTTGGCTGCGTATGCGTTTCGATACTATCAGTTCAAGCATAAGAATCTTATTTATTTGTTATTTGTTGCCACGATCTTTGTGCCGTTCACTATAGTTATGATTCCCAATTATTTAGTGATAGCTAAGCTGAATCTTTTGAATAGTGTGATTGGGGTGGCGTTACCACAGTTATGCGATGCCACGGGAATTATGATTTTTTTGAAAACTATGGAGAAAATCCCTGGTAGTTTGTTTGATTCATTAAAAATAGATGATATTCCGAACCGTAGGATCTTTTTTAATATTGTTCTACCAATTATAAAACCTAGCATTATCAGTGTTGGAGCTATGTTTTTTATTAATTCGTGGAATGAATATGTTTGGCCAACGTTGATTTTGAAGGATAAGAGTAGTTTTACTTTACCATTGGCGCTTCAAAACTATATTTCGAGTGAAGGCGGAACTAACTTTCCATTAGCCATGGCACTTTCATCCATTATGATTATTTTGCCGTTGATTATCTATTTGATTTTCCAACGATACATTTTGAATAGTATTAGCAATAGTGGACTTAAGTAAGGAGCAAAGAAAGAATGAATGATAATAATGCGACCATTGAATTGAAGAAAGTAACAAAGAACTTTAAGAATACCAAAGTCATCGATCAATTGGATCTAAAAGTGGTAGCTGGTGAATTCCTAGTATTGCTTGGACCTTCAGGGTGCGGTAAGTCTACAACGTTAAGAATGATTGCTGGTCTTGAAGTTGCCAGTGATGGTGAAGTATTGATTGACGGGGATGATATTAAAAAAAGCCTCAGTGACGGTCATACTATAGCAATGGTCTTTCAAGACTATGCGCTATATCCAAACATGACTGTTTATCAAAACTTAGAATATGCGCTGAAAGTCCATAAAGTTGAAAAAAATGAAAGAAAAAGAAGATTGACTTCTATTTTGGAAACTTTGAATTTGTCTGATTATAAAGACCGTTTACCGTCAGAATTATCTGGTGGTCAAAAGCAGCGTGTTGCACTAGGTCGAGGGATGGCCAAAAAAAGCAAAGTGTTCTTACTTGATGAACCACTTTCCAATATTGATGTTCAATTAAGAGAAAAGGCACGTGATGAAATTCAAAGTCTACATGATAAAAATAATCAAACGATTGTTTATGTAACACATGATCAACTGGAAGCTATGGCATTGGGTGATCGTATTGCAGTTATGAATGAAGGGATCATTCAAATGATAGATACTCCAGAGAATATCTATAAAAATCCTACTAACTTGTTTGTGGCAAAGTTTATTGGTACACCGCAAATAAATGTTTTACCGATAAAATATCAAGATAGTTGTTTGTTTTTGAATGAATGTAAACTGTTTCAGATTACTGAAACTAAGAATATAGCAAAAAAGACAGATTATTTATTAGGGATTCGTCCGGAACATGTCAGAATTCTTACTGAACATAAAAATGAGTTCTCTATCCAAGCTGAAGTTATTAAGACAGTTGATTATGGAAGATTTATGCAATTGACACTTAATATTGACGAAGAAACTACTATTAAAGCGATAACTGAATGTCTTGATCACAAAGTTGGTGATAAGGTATTTATTCAAATCGAAAAAGAGACAAGTATTATTTTTGATGTTGATTCTAAAAAAAATATTTATTGGGATAGGGTTTAATTTTGAATAATAACGAATTAAAAATAATTCATATAACTGATACGCATTTAACTCCAAGAGGAGCTAGGCCAGCTAATCATCAACAAGTTGACCCATATATCAAATTACAAAATATTTTTCAGGATATCGAATCAATGCCAAAACGACCAGATATGGTTGTTATTAGTGGAGATCTGATACATGAGGGTGTTGAATTTGATTACAAGAAGTTAAGGGATATAGTTAATTATCAGATTGAAAAACTTCAGCTACCAATTTACGTGATATTGGGCAACCACGATCGAACAAATGCCTTCTATCAAGGATATCTGGGTGATAAGCCACAAGAGAAGTATTACTACAATATAGCAACTAGTTTATGTGATATCTATTTTGTTGATAGCACTCACGGCGATATTGAACAAGGGTATGTTAATCAGGAACAACTGGAGTGGTTGGAAAAGTCGCTCAACAAGTCTGATAAAAAAATGTCACTGATCTTTATGCATCATCCAGTTGATGGCCCAGCAGTAACTCATATGCGTTATAGTATTCTCCAAAATAGTCAAGAATTGTTAGATTTGGTCAATGGAAGCAATGTAAAGGCGATTTTTTCAGGCCACATTCATTTTTCAACTGAATTTAATCGTGACGACATTCTATGTATTACAGCAGATTCAAGTGCCTATCACATTAATTGTGACAATCATCATAACCATCTGATAATGGATGCAACCAGCTACAATATTATTACGGTTGAAGATGATAATGTTGGTGTAGAAACCAGAACATTATTGATTCACGATGAGATCATCAATACTGTTTCAGTTGACGATACGGATTGGTGCAAATAAGATTGTTGCGCAATAGGACTTCTTGGCCTAAAATAAAATTAATTGTTATTTAATATTAATAAATAAGCATCACGGAATCCTAGTCTGAACTGACTATGAATACGTGGTGCTTTTTTTGATTAGGAGGGCCTAAGTTGTTCAAAATAATTATGGAACATATCCACGGCAAAGCTCGGGTATTTTTTTTCATGGCACCAGTGATAATGTTGGGGGAAGTATTTTGTGATCTTCAACAACCAACCTTAATGTCACAGATTATTGATTCCGGACTAGCCAAAAATGATATGAGATATGTTTTACAACACGCCGCCTTAATGGCTATGTTTGCTGTTTTGGGACTTATTTTTGGTGGAGCTAGTGGTGTACTAGGAAGTTATGCCTCACTGAATATGGGAAAAAAGCTAAGAAGTCATATGCTTAGTATTGCCCTAGAAGATCGTGATCCCAGTGGCTTAGAACCAGCAACTTTGATCACTAGAATCACTAATGACGTCACACAAATGCAGACTTTAGTAATGATGTTAACAAGAGGGATGGTTAGATCCCCGATGCTATTATTCGGTGGGATAGTTATGTCAGTTATAATCTGTCCTGACCTGGCACCAATTCTATTTGTCATCATGCCGATATTAGTTGTTTTCTTGCTAGTAGTAGTTCGTCGTAGTATTCCGATGTATACCAAGATGCAACAGTCAGTCGATACGGTTAATCGAATTATGCGTGAGAATTTACAAGGTGCTAAGACGATCAAAGCGTATGTACTAGAGAATCATCAACTCGATCAATTCAATTCAGATAATAATCAATTATTAAAAACAAGCCAAAATGCTTCCATGGCAACTGTCATTCTTTCACCAGTTATCCAATTGATGTTGAATCTGGGTGTGGTAGTAGCATTAGGTTATGGTGGCAGTTTATCTATTAGTAATACTATAAGTAACGGTCAAATAATTGCTTTTGTTAACTACATGATTCAAATCACGAGTGCCATGATTCAGACAGTCAATATCATTACTTCATTTTCACGGGCTGTCACTAGTTCAACTCGTGTTCAAGCAGTTTTGAGTGAGGAAAAAGACGAAGAATTACCAGTTACTACTATGAAAAAGCCAGTAGGTAGTAGTATTTCATTTGATGATGTAACGTTTGGCTATAAAGAAAGTGAGCCGATAATAAATCACTTGAGTTTCGAGGTTAAAGATGGTGAGTGGATGGGAATTATTGGTGCGACTGGTTCTGGTAAGAGTTCCATTATCAATCTGTTAACTAGATCTTTTGATCAATACAGTGGAACTATCAAAATAGACGGAGTAGATATTAAAAAACTCAGTTTAGAAGAATTACACCAAAAAGTGGTCGTTGCTCTGCAAGACTCATTATTACTTTCAGGCAATATTCGTAGTAATTTGGCTTATGGGAAAATGGGAGCAACAGATACAGAACTCGATACTTCCGCCAATATTTCTGATTCTGCAGAATTCATTGATAAATTACATAAACGATACGATGCACAAGTCGAACAAAAGGGTAAGAATTTCTCCGGTGGACAAAGACAACGTCTGAATATTGCACGTTCGCTCACACCCAATGCCGATATTTTGGTTATGGATGATGCAACAAGTGCTGTGGATCAAGAGACCAATGCCCGTATCAAGAGTAGGTTGAAAAAGAGTCGAAATAAAAAAACGACCCTGATTATTTCACAGCGAGTTACTAATGTAATGGATTGTGATCAAATCATGGTGATTGCCGATGGTAAGTTGGAGTCGATAGGTACGCATGATGAGTTGTTGACCAAGTCGAATTTTTATCGTCAATTAGTTAAGACTCAGTTAGGAGGTGGCATAAATGGACATGCATAGAAGAGGTCCACGTAATATTCACCCGGAACACGTCGAACTGCAGGATTGGAAAGGCACCGTCATTAGGGTATGGCACTATTTGGATGCACGTAAGATCAAATTGATCATTGTATTCTTGCTGACGATAGTCACTACCGCGGTAACGATCATTGGTAATCGTATCAATGGATTGGTAATTGACGACTATATTTCAAAGAATAAGTTACACGCTTTATTAGTTATTTGTGCCATTATGGCTGTGATGTATTTTGTGTCCAGCTTCTTCACGTATTTTCAGAATTCAATTATTATCAAAGTGGCACAAGATACTAGTGCTAGGATACGCCATGATGTTTTCGCTAATTTACAACGTTTGCCGATGAAGTACTTTGATACGCATGACAATGGGGATGTAATGAGCCGATTGACTAATGATGTCGATAATATCAATACTGCTTTGATGCAGACATTTGTCCAGCTATTCACCGGGATAATCAGTGTTATCGGTATGGGTATTGCAATGCTGATACTATCACCACTTTTGACGGGGATAACCCTTCTAAGTTCAGTCGCAACTTATTTCTTTTCCAAAGCAATTTCTAAAGTAACTCAAAAGGCCTTTATGACTCAGCAACGTGATCTTGGTAGTTTGAATACCCAAATCGAAGAGTCAGTTTCTGGAAAGCAACTTGTACAATTGTTTGATCACACAAAAGAGACTATGAAAGACTTTGATAAAACGAACGAAGAATATACTAACGCTGCCTTCAAAGCCCAGTCACTATCGTCAGTTATTGGTCCATTCAATAATATGACCAATAATATTGCCTATTTATTGATCACAATGGCCGGGGCTATTTCAATATTGACCGGTAGTAAAGTGATTACAGTTGGGGTGATATTCACCTTCTTAATATATTTGCGTAACTTTACTGGACCAATAAATAATGTGTTGAATTTGATCAATACTTTACAGTTATCATTGGCCAGTGCGCAGCGTGTATTTGAGTTGATCGATGAGTCACCCGAAAAAGACCTTCCGAATGCTGAAAGTGTCAAGAATACAAAGGGCAATGTGGTTTTTGATAATGTGTCATTTGCATATGACAAACGTCCTATTTTAAAAAATGTGAATCTAGTAGCTGATCAAGGAGAGATGATAGCGTTGGTTGGTCCAACTGGTGCTGGTAAAACGACAATTATGAATCTATTGACCAATCTGTATCCACTACAAAAAGGACGAGTTTTGCTTGATGGTAGGGATGTTACTACAATAAAGAGGCGTGATTTAAGACATCTAGTAACAGTTGTTCAGCAGGAGTCCTTTCTATTTACAATGAGTATCCGAGAAAATATTAGACTTGGTAGGACTAGTGCATCCGATAAAGAGGTTGAGTTGGCGGCTAAACGTGCCAATGCGGATACTTTCATCAATCAATTGCCTAACGGTTACGATACTATTTTGAGTGAGAACGCACATAGCTTGTCCCAAGGCCAGCGACAATTATTAAGTATTGCCAGAGCTTTTGTTACCAACGCACCAGTTTTGGTGTTGGATGAAGCTACTGCGTCGATCGATAGTAATACAGAAGCTGATGTTCAAAAGGCAATGACAGCCCTGATGAAAGATAAGACAAGTTTTGTAATAGCGCACAGATTATCAACGATTCAAAGTGCGGATCAAATCTTGGTAATAAATAACGGTGAAGTGATCGAAAAGGGAACACATAAGGATCTTTTGGCCAATAAGGGATTTTATGCGGATCTTTATAATAGTCAGTTTGATACTGTGAAGTAAAAAGTTCTTGCCTTAAAGTTAACTTGAAGGTATATGATGCAGTTACTGGTTGAAATAAATCAGACATAAATGAATTGAAGAGGTAGATTGATGACACAATTAACTGAAACATTTAAATTATCTAATGGTGTAGAAATACCCAAAGTTGCATTTGGTACATGGCAAATACCAGCTTCAGAAGCACATAAGGCAGTTTCTGATGCTTTGAAAACTGGATATCGTCATATTGATACAGCTTTAGCATATGCTAATGAAAAAGAAGTCGGTCAAGCAGTTAGAGATTCTGGAATTGATCGTAGTGATATTTTTGTTACTTCAAAATTACCTGGTGAGACTAAGTCATATGAAGGAGCAATGAGAGATTTCAATACAACAATGGATAATCTTGATATTGATTATTTGGATTTGTATCTAGTTCATGCTCCATGGCCATGGGGTGAAATGGGTTCTAATTATGACAAAGAGAATCTTGACGTATGGCGTGCAATGGAAGAAATCTATAAATCAGGCCGTGTAAAGGCAATCGGAGTTTCAAACTTTGGTGTTCATGAACTACAAAATATTTTGAGCGCTGCTAAAGTAAAGCCTATGGTTGATCAAATTCAATATTACGTTGGATATACAGAACCTAAGAACACTAAGTTTGCTAAGGATAATGGAATATTAGTTGAAGCATATTCTCCATTAGCTACTGGTGGATTGATCAATAACAAAGATGTTTTGAAGATTGCTGATAAATATGGAGTTAGTGTTCCACAATTAGCAATTAAGTTTGTTATTCAAAATGATGTCTTGCCATTACCAAAGGCAACGCACATTGCACATATTGAAGCAAACGCTAAGTTAGATTTCCAGATTAGTGCAGAAGACATGGATGTTTTAAACAATATGCCAGATACTGCACCAAAATCTTTCCATAATCCATCACAACAATAAGGTTTATTTTTAAAGAAAAAGACTGACGTTTACGAAAACAAACGTCAGTCTTTTTTGCATTGATGGGGTTAACTATGCTTATTTAAGGATTTGTTCAGTCAGGTTTTGCTGTGTCAAAAGTGCAATTCATTGAAATGATCCACACTACGGAGTACTATCAACAACAATAACCAAAAAAAGTTATTGATGAACTTGGCACGGAAATTGAACCAAGGGATGTTACTAGAATCATTGACATATAATAGAAGGTTTCTGTACAATAATACTTGAATATTGATTTGTAAGTGTCAGTTTTTAAATCCGTTTTTAGGAAAAATGAAAAAAGTTTTTAAAAACACTTGCAATGATTATACTCAACTAGTAATATATATCTTGTTGTTGCGACAGTGCAACGGCGACAACGTCTTGAGAGCTTCCAACTCGATAGACATTGAAAAATTATTTTAAAAAGTTCTTGACTTATAGTTGACTACTTGATAAGATAATTGAGTCGCTTGTTAAGAAGTTCACTTCTTGACAGACAGTAGACCTTTGAAAACTGAACAAAGTTTTAACAATCAATTGTGTAGGCCTTTTAATTAAGGTTAATTTGTAACAAAGTAACAAGAAACATTGACGAAGTCAATGTTCGCTAGTTTTTAATTTTTGAGTCACAAACTTTTAATATGAGAGTTTGATCCTGGCTCAGGACGAACGCTGGCGGCGTGCCTAATACATGCAAGTCGAGCGAACTCTGGTTTTTGATTTTTGGTGCTTGCACCAAAATGATAAAACATTTGAGTGAGCGGCGGATGGGTGAGTAACACGTGGGTAACCTGCCCTAAAGTGGGGGATAACATTTGGAAACAAGTGCTAATACCGCATAACAACATTTACCACATGGTTTATGTTTAAAAGATGGTTTTGCTATCACTTTAGGATGGACCCGCGGCGTATTAGTTAGTTGGTGAGGTAATGGCTCACCAAGACCGTGATACGTAGCCGACCTGAGAGGGTAATCGGCCACATTGGGACTGAGACACGGCCCAAACTCCTACGGGAGGCAGCAGTAGGGAATCTTCCACAATGGACGAAAGTCTGATGGAGCAACGCCGCGTGAGTGAAGAAGGTTTTCGGATCGTAAAACTCTGTTGTTGAAGAAGAACATGCGTGAGAGTAACTGTTCACGTATTGACGGTATTCAACCAGAAAGCCACGGCTAACTACGTGCCAGCAGCCGCGGTAATACGTAGGTGGCAAGCGTTGTCCGGATTTATTGGGCGTAAAGCGAGCGTAGGCGGTTTATTAAGTCTGATGTGAAAGCCCTCGGCTCAACCGAGGAAGTGCATCGGAAACTGGTAAACTTGAGTGCAGAAGAGGAGAGTGGAACTCCATGTGTAGCGGTGGAATGCGTAGATATATGGAAGAACACCAGTGGCGAAGGCGGCTCTCTGGTCTGTAACTGACGCTGAGGTTCGAAAGCGTGGGTAGCAAACAGGATTAGATACCCTGGTAGTCCACGCCGTAAACGATGAGTGCTAAGTGTTGGAGGGTTTCCGCCCTTCAGTGCTGCAGCTAACGCATTAAGCACTCCGCCTGGGGAGTACGACCGCAAGGTTGAAACTCAAAGGAATTGACGGGGGCCCGCACAAGCGGTGGAGCATGTGGTTTAATTCGAAGCAACGCGAAGAACCTTACCAGGTCTTGACATACCATGAAAAGCTAAGAGATTAGTCTTTCCCTTCGGGGACATGGATACAGGTGGTGCATGGTTGTCGTCAGCTCGTGTCGTGAGATGTTGGGTTAAGTCCCGCAACGAGCGCAACCCTTATTACTAGTTGCCAGCATTCAGTTGGGCACTCTAGTGAGACTGCCGGTGACAAACCGGAGGAAGGTGGGGACGACGTCAAATCATCATGCCCCTTATGACCTGGGCTACACACGTGCTACAATGGTCGGTACAACGTGCTGCGAACTCGCGAGGGTAAGCAAATCACTTAAAACCGATCTCAGTTCGGATTGTAGGCTGCAACTCGCCTACATGAAGCTGGAATCGCTAGTAATCGCGGATCAGCATGCCGCGGTGAATACGTTCCCGGGCCTTGTACACACCGCCCGTCACACCATGAGAGTTTGTAACACCCAAAGCCGGTGGGGTAACCTTTTATTAGGAGCTAACCGTCTAAGGTGGGACAAATGATTAGGGTGAAGTCGTAACAAGGTAGCCGTAGGAGAACCTGCGGCTGGATCACCTCCTTTCTAAGGATAAGTGCGAAAGCACTACGGAATACACAAGTTAAAACTTTGTTTAGTTTTGAGAGGCCTACTATAGCTTAATGCTTATTTGGGCCTATAGCTCAGCTGGTTTAGAGCGCACGCCTGATAAGCGTGAGGTCGATGGTTCAAGTCCATTTAGGCCCATTATATTTGAATAGTAGTACCATGGGGGTTTAGCTCAGCTGGGAGAGCACCTGCTTTGCAAGCAGGAGGTCATCGGTTCGATCCCGTTAACCTCCATAGGTAAGGAAACTTACCAAACTCGTACCTTGAAAACTGGATATTAAGTAATATTATGAATTAAAGAAACACCGAAAACTGCGCGATAAAAATGACGCAAGTCATATTTTGTCAAGGTTAAGTTATAAAGGGCGCACGGTGGATGCCTAGGCACTAGGAGCCGATGAAGGACGTAACTAACAACGATATGCCTCGGGGAGCTGTAAGTAAGCTTTGATCCGGGGATTTCCGAATGGGGGAACCCAATCATCGTAATGGATGATTACTTGTATGTGAATACATAGCATATTAAGAGGAAGACGCAATGAACTGAAACATCTAAGTAATTGCAGGAAGAGAAAGAAAATTCGATTCCCTGAGTAGCGGCGAGCGAAACGGGAAGAGCCCAAACCAAAGAGCTTGCTCTTTGGGGTTGTAGGACTGACGATATGAGAAAAAAAGTAAGTATAGCTGAACAACTTGGAAAAGTTGGCCAAAGAGAGTGAAAGCCTCGTAAGCGAAATACGAACTACTCTAGTCGGGATCCTGAGTACGGCGGAACACGAGAAATTCCGTCGGAATCTGGGAGGACCATCTCCCAAGGCTAAATACTCCCTAGTGACCGATAGTGAACCAGTACCGTGAGGGAAAGGTGAAAAGAACCCCGGAAGGGGAGTGAAATAGATCCTGAAACCGTGTGCCTACAAGTAGTCAAAGCCCGTTAAGGGGTGATGGCGTGCCTTTTGTAGAATGAACCGGCGAGTTACGTTTGCATGCAAGGTTAAGCAGAAAATGCGGAGCCGTAGCGAAAGCGAGTCTGAATAGGGCGACTAAGTATGTAGACGTAGACCCGAAACCAAGTGACCTACCCATGTCCAGGTTGAAGGTGCGGTAAAACGCACTGGAGGACCGAACTCATGTATGTTGAAAAATGCTGAGATGAGGTGTGGGTAGCGGTGAAATTCCAAACGAACTTGGAGATAGCTGGTTCTCTCCGAAATAGCTTTAGGGTTAGCCTCGGGGAATAGGATCATGGAGGTAGAGCACTGTTTGGACTAGGGGCCCGTCTTGGGTTACTGAATTCAGATAAACTCCGAATACCATTGATCTATACCCGGGAGTCAGACGATGAGTGATAAGATCCACCGTCGAAAGGGAAACAGCCCAGATCACCAGTTAAGGTCCCAAAATTCATGCTAAGTGGAAAAGGATGTGGAAACGCATAGACAACTAGGATGTTGGCTTAGAAGCAGCCATTCATTCAAAGAGTGCGTAATAGCTCACTAGTCGAGTGATTCTGCGCCGAAAATGTACCGGGGCTAAGCATGATACCGAAACTGTGGATGCATCGTAAGATGCGTGGTAGGAGAGCGTTGTAAGAGCATTGAAGCTGTACCGTAAGGAGCAGTGGAGTTCTTAGAAGTGAGAATGCCGGTATGAGTAGCGAAAGATCAGTGAGAATCTGATCGGCCGAAAGACTAAGGTTTCCTGGGGAAGGCTCGTCCTCCCAGGGTTAGTCGGGGCCTAAGATGAGACCGAGAGGTGTAATCGATGGATAACGGGTTGATATTCCCGTACTAGTTTATTTTGTTTGAACGATGGAAGGACGCAGGAGGATGATGTGTGCACACGGCTGGAAAAGTGTGTCCAATCAGAAAGTCTTGGTAAGAGTCAAATGCTTTTACCTTTAAGGACAATCTGTGATGGGGAGCGAAATTTAAGTAGCGAAGCACAGTAACTCACACTGCCAAGAAAAGTTCCTAGTTAGAAATAAACTACCCGTACCGCAAACCGACACAGGTAGTCGAGGAGAGAATCCTAAGGTCAGCGAGTGAACTCTCGTTAAGGAACTCGGCAAAATGACCCCGTAACTTCGGGAGAAGGGGTGCTGGTGTAACAGCCAGCCGCAGTGAATAGGCCCAAACAACTGTTTATCAAAAACACAGGTCTATGCTAAATCGTAAGATGACGTATATGGGCTGACGCCTGCCCGGTGCTGGAAGGTTAAGAGGATCAGTTAGCGTAAGCGAAGCTGAGAATTGAAGCCCCAGTAAACGGCGGCCGTAACTATAACGGTCCTAAGGTAGCGAAATTCCTTGTCGGGTAAGTTCCGACCCGCACGAAAGGCGTAATGATTTGGGCACTGTCTCAACGAGAGACTCGGTGAAATTATAATACCCGTGAAGATGCGGGTTACCCGCGACAGGACGGAAAGACCCCATGGAGCTTTACTGTAGCTTGATATTGAGTTTTTGTGTGACATGTACAGGATAGGTAGGAGCCGTTGAAATCGGAACGCTAGTTTCGATTGAGGCATTGGTGGGATACTACCCTTGTTATATGAAAACTCTAACCTGCACCATTAATCGTGGTGAGGGACAGTGTCTGGTGGGCAGTTTGACTGGGGCGGTCGCCTCCTAAAATGTAACGGAGGCGCTCAAAGGTTCTCTCAGAATGGTTGGAAATCATTCGCAGAGTGTAAAGGCACAAGAGAGCTTGACTGCGAGACTGACAAGTCGAGCAGGTACGAAAGTAGGACTTAGTGATCCGGTGGTTCCATATGGAAGGGCCATCGCTCAACGGATAAAAGCTACCCTGGGGATAACAGGCTTATCTCCCCCAAGAGTTCACATCGACGGGGAGGTTTGGCACCTCGATGTCGGCTCATCGCATCCTGGGGCTGTAGTCGGTCCCAAGGGTTGGGCTGTTCGCCCATTAAAGCGGTACGCGAGCTGGGTTCAGAACGTCGTGAGACAGTTCGGTCCCTATCCGTCGCGGGCGTAGGAAATTTGAGAGGAGCTGTCCTTAGTACGAGAGGACCGGGATGGACATACCTCTGGTGTACCAGTTGTGCCGCCAGGCGCATCGCTGGGTAGCTACGTATGGAAGGGATAAACGCTGAAAGCATCTAAGTGTGAAGCCCCCCTCGAGATGAGATTTCCCATTCCGTAAGGAAGTAAGATCCGTTAGAGATTATGACGTAGATAGGCTGCGGGTGGAAGTATAGCGATATACGGAGCTGAGCAGTACTAATAGATCGAGGACTTAACCGAGTAAGTGGTTCGAAGTGTTTCTTATAATAATTCATATTAAACTTAATATCTAGTTTTGAAGGTACGAGTAACGAATAGTGTGGTGGTAATGGCAAGAAGGATACACCTGTTCCCATGCCGAACACAGAAGTTAAGCTTCTTCACGCCAAAAGTAGTTGGTGGGAAACTACCCGCGAGGATAGGTAGCTGCCACGCAATTCGTTTAGAGGACTGTTAATTCAGTCCTCTTTTTTTGTCTCCAAAATTTATTTTTAATAATTGTTGTTGTTAATTCGTATACCAAACTAATATGGCTAAATGTTGTACATTCATGGTACTATTAGCCTAATATTTATTGAAGAGGTGATAATATGCGTCAAGAAAGATATCATAAGAAGTCACATAAGAAGGCTATTTGGATCACTTTGATTACGATATTAGTCTTGATAGTACTTGGTATTGTCTTCTTTTTTCCATTGAATAATGCTGTACGTAATATCAGCGGAGGAAATGATACACCTTCTGATAAGGTTGTAAAAAGTGAATTGGTCAAAAAAGTCAGCTCAACTAAAAATGGGAATGCCAAGCATGACGCCAATGTTGAAAAAGCTGCTACTGCACTGAAAGCAACCAAGATGTCCACCATTGTTAATTCGGCTAATAATGAATCTGATGCCGCAAAACTTTTGCAAAAGAATTCTACACTATCTTCATCAGAGTCAAAAGCAGCTGCCAAAACTATTTTTTCTGACAGTAAATATGACGGATTGCGTCAAGCTGTGAGCTCAGGTAATTGGTACTCTGCATACAATCAGTACAAGACATTATCAAATGATGGTTCACTAACAAGTCTTCGAGATAGTATCAGTAATAAGTAAAGCCAAATAAAATATGATTATTTTCAATAACCAAAAGAGACTAGTATTTACGTTGAGTAGATATTAGTCTCTTTTTTGTTTTTTCAAAATAAAAGGCGACAAATTGTAAATTGCGCTTGCATTGAAGTTAGCTTTAAGGTGTTAAATGTACATAGTAAGAACTAAGAAGGGAAATAAATAGATGACTAATTATAAAAATAAATTTTATACCGGCGAACGTTCATTGTTTGGTGAAAAAGATGCCGTTATTTCAAATACTACTTTTGGAGAAGGTGAATCTCCTCTAAAGGAAAGTCGCAATATCAATATTGATAATACAATTTTCAAGTGGAAGTACCCTCTTTGGTATAGCAAACATATCAATGTTGATAATTCTATTTTTGAAACGATGTCACGTTCTGGTATTTGGTACACGGATGATATTAAGATCACTAATAGTGCACTGCAAGCACCTAAATTATTCCGTCGTGGTAAAGATATTGAATTAACTAATGTTCACTTTTCTGATGCTGAAGAGACACTTTGGACTTGTCAGAATATCAAATTGGATCACGTTGTCGCTAATGGTGATTACTTTGGTAAGGACAGTGAGAATATTCGAGTTGATAATTCTAACTTCATCGGGAATTATATTTTTGATGGTGCCAAGAATGTTGAAGTTCATAATTCAACCTTTGTCTCAAAGGATGCTTTTTGGAATTGTGATAATGTTGTTATTTATGATTCAACTATCGATGGTGAGTATCTAGCTTGGAATACTAAGAATCTCACTTTGATCAACTGTACTATTGAGAGTGAACAAGGTCTTTGTTACGTGGATCATCTAACAATGAAGAATTGTAAGTTACTTAATACTAACTTGGCATTTGAATAT
Organism: Companilactobacillus allii; assembly: GCF_001971585.1. NCBI lineage: Bacteria > Bacillati > Bacillota > Bacilli > Lactobacillales > Lactobacillaceae > Companilactobacillus > Companilactobacillus allii. The sequence goes on from NZ_CP019323.1 coordinate 865,537, forward strand.
TGTTCTGATGTTGATGCTGACATTACTTCAAGCATTATTAGTGTTAAGAATCCTATTAATGGTAGGATCCATGCGGAATCTATCGGCAAAATCATTTTTGATGACGACGAAATTGATGCTGGTAAGACAGAAATTAAGTGTGATACACAGGAGTCTGCTAATGTCTAAGTATGATTTTGACACTACCATTGATCGTCGGAAGACAGACTCTGTTAAATGGGACATTGCATCTAATGAGTTACCTATGTGGGTCGCTGACATGGATTTCAAGACGGCTCCGGTAATTGTAGATGCGATTGAAAAAAAGGCTCAGGATGCGATTTTTGGTTATGAAGAGCCACATGATGATTACTTCAGGGCAGTCGCTGATTGGTATGAGTCTGAACATGGATCTCGCCCTGATACTGATTGGATGATGTTTGTTACTGGTGTTGTACCGGCAATTTCTTCAGCAGTTCGAAAGGTGACTTCTGTTGGTGATAATGTTTTGATCCAGGCTCCTGTTTATAATATCTTTTACAATTCTATTGTTAATAATGGACGTCATATTCTGTCCAATGATCTTGTCTATAAGGATTTTGATTATGAAATAGACTTCAAGGATTTGGAAGCTAAGCTCAAAGAACCACTGACAACTATGATGATTCTTTGTAATCCACATAATCCTGTTGGTAAGGTTTGGTCCAAGAGTGATCTGGTGAAAATTGCTCGATTATGTAATAAATATCATGTATTTTTGCTAAGTGATGAGATTCATGGTGATTTAACTTTTGGTGCTGAATATACTCCAATGTTTTCTTTGGATGAAAACTTGATTCAAAATCTGATTGTTTGTGTTTCACCAAGCAAGACCTTTAACGTTGCAGCGATGCATGCGGCGACTATCATTGTTCCTAATGAAAATTTACGTATGCAGGTCAATCGTGGTATCAACACGGATGAGCTTGCTGAACCCAATTCATTTGCGATTCCAGTTACTATTGCAGCTTATGAACATGGTCATGATTGGTTGAAGGAACTTAAGGAGAAGCTGGTTGATAATAAGAATATCGTGGCTGATTTCTTGCAATCAGAATTGCCAGAGGTGAAATTAATTCCTTCACAGGCTACTTATCTGTTGTGGATCGATACTTCTAAAGTATCCACTGATTCAAAAGAATTGGCTGCTTTTATACGTAAAGAGACTGGTCTGTATTTATCAGCTGGTAATGTATATGGTGGCAATGGTGATGACTTTTTGAGATTAAATATTGCCTGTCCGAAGAAATTGTTAAATGATGGATTAAATCGCTTGAAGCAAGGTATCGAGCTGTATCAAGCTAATTTGGTAAAATAAATAATCTTTGGTATAAAAAAAAGAGGTCTTCACGCAAATGAAAATCTCTTTTTGGCACGTTCTATAGTATCGATGTGATCAATCGAAGATTCAAAAAAGTAATAATAGTTGTCAGGATGAAACCAACAATCATGGTTAGTTTGCTGTTGGCGTGAATTCCCATGAGCTTTTTATTACTAGTAAGAATGATCATCGGATAAAGTGTAAATGGAAGAGCGATACTGAGGGCTATTTGGGCATAAACGATTAGATTCTCAAAGTCTTGTTCTTTGAATCCCACTGCAAAGCCGATAAATAAAATGGGTATTAGGGTCACAAATCTGGTTAGTAGTCGTCTCTGCCAAAGCGGTAAGCGGATATTGAGGTATCCTTCCATGACAATCTGTCCTGATAGGGTACTTGTAATGGATGAAATCAATCCGGTTATCAGTAGTGCAAAAGCAAATAATCCACTCATAACGGGACTTGCTAGTGCACCGACGATATTTTGATTATTTAATCCGTTAAAGACGTCTTCAAAATTGGCCAAGTTACTATTAGTATGGAAGAAAAGTGTTCCGCCTAGTACTAGTAAGAGTGCGTTAATGAAGAAGGCAGCCACTAGATGAACGTTGGAGTCCCATTTGGCAAAGCGAAGTGCTTCATTCACTTGTTTGGGATTAGTATGATCATATCTTCTACTTTGAGCTAATGAAGAATGCAAGTAGATATTATGTGGCATGATCGTCGCTCCCATGATCCCCAGGCTGATGATCAACTTCTTGTGATTTTGCCAAAGATCGTTGGTAGGTATGATTCCATTGGAAATGGATGCGATATTTGGGTGTGCTCGAAAGACTTCAACACCAAAGATTATACCAACGGTCAGGATTGCGACTAAGACGATGAATTCGATTCTACGAATTCCAAATCTTAGGAATATCAAAACAATTAATACGTCTAATATGGTCAAAAGAATTCCATAAAGTAATGGTAAGTTAAATAATAATTTTAACGCCACAGCTGTCCCAATTACTCCAGTCATATCGGTCGCTACCATGGCTAGTTCGTTGATGATCCAGAGTGTGTAGCGACCCCATTTGGGTATTTTGGCTGAGATTGCTTGGGCTAGATCTTGTCTAGCTACGACACCTAGCTTGATCGATAGTGTTTGCATGAACATTGCTACAAGAATGGACATCAATAGAACTGATAACAATTCATATCGATATTCACTACCGCCAGATAAGGATGTCAACCAGTTACCTGGATCCATATAACCGACTGCTACTAATGCGCCGGGTCCGCTGTAGGCTAGGAATTTTTGTAAGAAGGATGTTTCGTAAACACTAGGTACGTCGACACTTTCATGAATTTCTTCGAGGCTTTTTTTGTCCATTAATCACTGACCTCATTCATTTTTGCTTGTGCCAAATCAGCTAAGAATTTACTGAAATCGGGGTTTTCATTCATTGGTGGTACTAGTTTGAACTCGTCACCACCACTGGCTTTGAAAGATTGGTAATTTTGAACGTTATCTTCTTCAAGAGTCTCAAGACAGTCGACAACAAAAGATGGTGTGACTATCAAGACGTTACGTTTGCCCATTGCGACTAATTGATTAAGCTCATTTTTCAGGTAAGGCTTCAACCAAGGCATTGGTCCAAATTTGGATTGATAGACTGTTTTTATTTTATCTTCTGGGAAGTCTAGTTGATCAATGGTCTTTGAAGTAGTCTCAAGGCATTGTTTTTGGTAAGGGTCACCGTGTTTGACCATGGCAGTTGGTATGCTATGATAACTGAATAATAATTGATCATAATTGGCTGAGTCCAAAAAGGGTTGGATTTGTGCAGCTAGGATCTTGGTATATTCTGGTTTTTCGTAGAAGTGCTCAATAATTCTAATTGGAACATTTGCTGACTTGGCTTGATCGATAATCGATTTACTGGAACTTTGTGTGTACTGTGGGAACAATGGTAACACGACTATTTCGTCGCAAGTTTTGGCCATATTTTGTAGTGTGTCAACGATGTCTGGTTGCCCGTAAGTCATTGCCATTTGAATATTCCAATCGGGAAGATTTTGTCTGATATTGTCACGAATTATTTTGGTGTATGCAATTAAAGGTGAACCTGCTTTGGTCCAGATATGCTTGTAAAAAGTTGATGAACGCCAAGATCTGGTTGGCAAGATTATGCCATTAAGAATGGGTTGCCAAATAGCTTTTGGCATTTCTATAACGTTAGGATCACTAAGGAATTCCTTTAAGTAAGATTTAACATCTGTTGAATCGGGGGATGTTGGTGAGCCTAGGTTAACTAGTAAAAGTCCATGTGTCATATTTGTCGAACCTCCTGTTTCTATAAACCAATTATAGGATATAATTAATGGAAATGGTTACATCAGCAAAAAAAATATTACTAAGGAAGAAGAACAAATATGACAAAAGTAGCGATAATCACAGGTATTTCATCTGGAATGGGGCATGCGGCTGCACTATACTTTCATCAGAATGGATTCGAAGTATATGGTGGAGCGCGTCGTGTTGAAAAGTTACAGGATCTAAAAGATGCAGGAATCCATACACAAAAGTTAGATGTCACTGATAAGTTATCATTAAGAGAGTTAGTTGATAGAACAGTGGCTGAACAAGGTAGAATCGATGTCTTAGTCAACAACGCTGGTTACGGTGAGTATGGTCCACTTGAAGAGATTCCAGTGGAAAATGCTAGAAAGCAATTTGATGTGAATTTGTTCGGAGTTGATCAATTGACACAGCTAGTAATTCCAGTTATGAGACGCCAAAAGAGTGGTCGTATCGTTAATATTTCTTCAATCGGTGGAGATATGTATACGCCACTTGGTGGTTGGTATCACGCAACAAAAGCTGGATTGAACATGTGGAGTGACGTCTTGGATCAAGAGGTAAGACAATTTGGTATTCGTTCAGTTATCGTTCAACCAGGTGGTACAAAGTCAGAATGGAGTCATGTTGCAGTCGACAATGCTAGAAAGAATCTGGCAGATAATTCACCATATGGTCCATTAGTTGATAGATTAGATAAGTTGTTGTCTAATTCATTCTTTGGTGCCACTTCAGAAGACTTGGCCAAGGTATTTTATAAAGCAGCAACTGATAAAAGACCAAAACGCCGTTATTTCAACGCTTTGAGTGACCATGCTATCGTGACGTTTGCACGTACTATGCCTAATTCTTATAAATTCCTTATTTCCAAAATAATGAAGTAAAACGTGTTCAAACTGCCTATGCTAGAATTTCTCTTAGTTATGTTACACTAAACTCAGAATGAAAAGAATAGGTGAGACTCTTTGGAAGAAGCAATTAAGATTTTACGAGATAACCACTATAAAGTAACTAAACAACGCATGGATTTGATAGACTTTCTTAGTAATTATACAGATAATTATGTACCGATCAGTTCTGTTGATGATTATATGAAGTCGATTTATCCTGGTATCAGTAATAATACAGTTTATCGAAACTTAAAAGAATTCTCTGATATTGGATTAGTAGAATATCAAGAGAAAAACAAAACCATGATTAAGTTCCAATGTGACTTTGATCAAATGCACCACCACCATTTTATCTGCACAAATTGTGGCAAAGTAATTGAGTTGAAAGCTTGTCCATTAAGCTTTTTCACAGATCAATTACCAGGATGTGTTGTTGAGTCACATGCTATGGAGATATATGGATTGTGCCCTGATTGCTCAAAAAAAGAGCGTAACAATACACGGGTAATTTCCGAGCATTAACCTTAATAGTCCTAGTAATCACAAAGTGATTGCTAGGACTATTAAGGTTAAGCGGAAGAAATTGTGTATTGTTACGCGTTTGCGAAGCAAACAAGGAATATGAGGAAAAGAAAACAAAGCAGTAAAATTTTTGAATTTGAATTTGAACTTCAATAAATCCAAAGAAATTGTGTAATGTCACGCATTCACACCACAAATTTCTTAATCCATATACTTCAAACCAACTTCAATAAAATACTGAAATATCCGATTCTTAGTAATTTTACCGACGACCTTAGTAGGGTCGTCTTTTTTTGTGACTGGAAGTGAGTCTACTTGATGTTGATATAGTAGCTTCCCAACGTGAATGATTGACATATCAGCGTCTACAGTCACTAGATTAGGCATACGAGTCATGACCATACTGGCAACCATCGAATCCGCATCAGCGTTATTGATAGTAACCGCCAATAGGTCCTTACGTGAGATTAATCCTAGTAAGTCATTGTTTGAATCTGTCACGTATAATGAACCAACATCATTTATGAAGAGCTTATTGACGCATTCTGGCAAAGTCGTGTCAGGTCGCACAAAGCTTGGTTCAATAAGGATATTATTGATTGATTCTTTGTATAATTCATCAAAATCTAAGCTAGACTTTGGTAATTGTGAGAATTCATATCCTACCTTTGGGCGTGACTTGAGGATCTCTGTTGCCGTAAGCAATCGTAAGTCCCCACGTATCGTAGGTATACTTAATTGCAATTTTTTAGCGATCTGTTCACTAGTCATGGGGCTTTTTTGTTTGGTCATATCTATAATTTGTTTTTGACGGTCAGTTAAATACATGATATCTCCTAGAATATATGTTGTTATATTAATTATAATATCACGTATTATTTTTTGAAAGCTTAATTATTAGGTAAAGCTGCTTGAGCTGCGGCTATTCTAGCAACTGGAATCCTGAATGGCGAGCATGAAACGTAAGAAATGCCGATCTTTTCGAAGAACTGAATTGACTTAGGATCTCCACCAACTTCACCACAGACGCCAATCGGCAATTCAGGATTGGTGTTACGTCCACCATTTACAGCCATACGCATCAACTCTCCGACACCTTCAATATCGACAGATTGGAAGGGATCATTTGGCAATATTTTTTGTGCGATGTATTCAGGCATGAATGAACCTACATCATCACGTGAATATCCAAATGTTAATTGAGTCAAATCGTTAGTACCGAAGCTAAAGAAGTCTGAAACTTCAGCAATTTTATCAGCAGTAACACAGGCTCTAGGCATTTCCATCATGGTACCGATCTTGTATTCTAGTGTTGTATTTTTATTGGTCAATATTTTATCGATCGTTTCAACAACGACATCTCTGACCCATTTCATTTCTGTTTTGGAGTTTGTTAGTGGAATCATGATGTGTGGTTTGATATCAAATCCTTCTTGATTCAGGCGAATTACGGCGTTGACGATGGCAGTAACTTGCATTTGATAGATGTCTGGATAAGTCACAGCCAGTCTATCACCACGGTGCCCCAACATAGGATTCAATTCTTTTAGTGAATCAATACGTGCCTTTAATGCGTCCTTAGTTGTGTTGATTTCTTTAGCGACCAATTCAATTTCCTTGTCATCATGTGGCAAGAATTCATGCAGTGGAGGATCGAGGAGTCTGACGGTTACTGATTTACCAGCCGATAATTTATATAGTTCGTAGAAATCATTTTCTTGTAGCAAAAGGATTTTTTCTAGCGGATCGATACGTCCTTTGGCATTTTTTGCTAGGATCAATCGGCGCATTTGTAGGAGCCGTTTTGGTTTGAAGAACATGTGCTCAGTCCTTGTTAGACCGATTCCGTCGGCATCAAACTTCAGGGCTCGTTTGAAATCTTCTGGTGTATCAGCGTTTGTGTAGACCCCCATATGACTGATTTCTTTGGCCCAATCTAGTAATGTGGCTAGATCATCATTGATGATGGCATCGGTTGTTTCTAGTTGGCCAAGGTACAAGTGCCCGCTAGTACCGTCGACTGAGATCCAGTCACCTTCATTGATAACACAATCTTCAATTGTGGCGGTTTTGTTAGCGTAATCAACTTGCAGAGCATGTGCACCAACGACGCCAGTTGAACCCATACCACGAGCGACGACTGCTGCATGGGAAGTCATTCCACCTCGGGAGGTTACGATGGCCTCACTTACGACCATACCTTCAATGTCTTCTGGGGAAGTATCTTGTCTTAATAAGATCACCTTTTGGTGCTCTTTGTCATGGGCGTTCTTGGCAGTTTCTGCGGTGAAGTAAACTTGTCCACTAGCAGCACCTGGTGAAGCAGGTAGTCCAGTGGCTAGGATATGTTGCTCTAGAGCTTTTTGAGCAAATTCAGAGTGAAGCATGACTGAGATTGATTCAGGATCGATACGTTTGATAGCGGTATTTTTGTCGATCAGGCCTTCATTAACTAAGTCTACAGCGATTTTCACAGCAGCACCCGGTGTACGTTTGCCGGCACGAGCCTGTAATAAGTAAAGCTTTTTGTGCTCAATTGTAAATTCTAAGTCTTGCATATCACGATAATGTGCTTCAAGTTTCTCGGCGATTTTAGCGAATTGGTCATAGATCTCTGGCATTGATTCTTGTAGTGTTGTGATCGATTCAGGTGTGCGTACGCCTGATACTACATCTTCACCTTGAGCATTCAACAAGTATTCACCGAAGAGATTCTTGGTACCAGTCGCAGGATTTCTAGTGAAGGCAACTCCAGTACCTGAATCCTCACCGGAATTGCCGAAGACCATAGTCTGAATGTTGACCGCTGTTCCTAGTGTTTCAGGGATGTTGTTTTGGCGTCGATAGACACGAGCACGATTGTTGTCCCATGATGAGAAGACTGAATCTACGGCTGATAATAATTGTTTTTTAGGATCTTGTGGGAAGTCTTTTCCAGCAACATCTTGATAGATTTGTTTAAATTTAGTAACGATATTTTTTAAGTCAGCTGTTGTCAATTCTAGGTCGGATTGATAATTGTTGATTTCTTTTGTTTCGGATAAGACATTGTCAAAAATCTCTTCACTGATGCCATAAACAACATTTCCAAACATTGCCAGTAGACGACGGTAACTGTCATATGCAAAGCGGTCGTTATTTTTCGCCAAGGCGATAACTGAATCATCGTTCAAGCCAATGTTCAAGATAGTATCCATCATGCCAGGCATTGAAATGGCGGCACCTGAACGCACTGAAATAAGCAGTGGATCGAACTTATCATTGAACTTTTTTCCAGTTGAAGAACTCAATCTATCCAAAGCATGGTCGATCTCTAGTTGCAACGCTTCACTTAACTGATGACTATTTTGTTGGTAAGAGTGACAAGCTTCAGTTGTGATCGTGAATCCAGTAGGTACAGGAAGATTCAAGCGAGTCATTTCGGCCAGATTGGCACCTTTACCACCTAATAAATCACGCATATCCTTGTTGCCTTCGGAAAAGAAATAGATTTGTTTCATATATAACTCCTTAAGTATTAATATGACGTCTTAAACAATAATTAGAATATATATGATGTTTTAAATAATTGCAAGCGATTACAGTGAACGAAGTATACCAATCAAAAAAAGACCAACAGTTAACTGTTGGTCTCATGCCTGTTTGAGTAGGCTTAATAAATTTAAATAAAGATACATAATTTAACTGTACCAGTCTGATTTTTAGTTACTATTTAGCTTCTTTTTCTAATATTGTATTTAATCTTTTGTATTGAGATAACATCCAATTCTTATAAGTCATATCCTTTGGTAAAGTTTCGGTGACTTTTAAAACAGGGATGTTTTCTTTTTTTGCTAAGGAGATCATGTTGTCGACAAGTTTACTGTCAGCTTGTGCGTTATAGACAAGAAATGATATTTTCTTGTCTTTGATACCTTGGCGCATGTTTTTGATGATCTTAGGTGATGGATCAGACCCGTTTTCGATTGATTTCTCAAAGGATTTGTTGCCAACGGTAAATCCCATGGCTTCAATGGAATAGTCAAAAACTGGCTCACTAACGTAGACTTCTTTATTAGAAGTATTTTGGGCGATTTTCTTTAGTGTGGTTAATTCATCTTGAATAGGACTTAGTGATTCGATATATTTCTGAGCATTTTTTTCAAAGTAGGCCTTATTATCAGGATATTTCTTACCCAATGTTTGAGCTAGCTTGTTTGCTAGAGCAGGCATGGTAGTGGGATCGTACCAGATATGTGGATTGGTACCAGTCTTCTTATCCAAGATGTTTTCACCAACTTTGATGAAAGGACTATTTTTACCTTTAGAAAGTTTGTTCATCCAAGAATCATAGCCAAGTCCGTTAGCGATGGTTATATCTGCGTTGTTGACGTCTTTGGCAATCTGGGTAGTGGGTTCATAATCGTGTGGATCTACTCCGGGTTTATTAATAATTGATTGAACGCTACCTTTGTCACCAACGACTGCTTTGGCCACTTCACCGTAGAAGTCAGTCGTTGCCACAATTTTTATTTTGGAATTGGACGAGGTTTTATTTGTTGTACATCCGGTTAAGACAATACCTATGAATATAAGACTTATGGTAGAAAGCGTAACTTTGAATATTTTTGATATCATAAATTATCCCCTCTATAAATAGTAATTATTACTATTAAATAATATCTTACCGAGAAATGTTTGTAAACAGTAATAGTTACCATTTACAAATAACGGCAATTATAAATTGAATATAAGAAATTCATATTTTAACCTTAGTTAATCATCAAGACCCTCTACCTACTGGGATGCTATAACTTATATATGCTTTAACAAAGCGAATAAATGTAATTAGTTAACAGAGGTGAGCTCTTGGCCGAGAAGAGGAAAAAACGATATTTGCATGAGGTTGATCTGATGAGAGTTATTTTCATCGGAGGCGTGTTGCTTAATCATACGACAACAGCCTTTAAAGCAAACATGTCAGATAGTTCGTTCAGTAAATTATTTTTAGAAGCAACACATTTGTCATTACACTTTACACGGATGGGATTCATGTTTATGACCGGACTAGTCTTAGTCCTCAATTATTACCATCGTGATAATCATTGGTTAACATTTTGGAAGAAGCGCTATACCAGCGTTGGGATTCCATATCTAAGTTGGAATGCGATCATTATGTTATTTTCAACAGTCTTTGCCGGGAGTGCCATTATCTGGAGTGACTATTGGAGTCATCTGGTGTATGCATGGTTGCATGGTAACGAGTATTACATGTACTACATTGTAGTTACTTTCCAACTATACTTGATTTTTCCACTTATCATTAAAATGTTTAAAAAATTTGAGAATCATCATCTTACGATATTAGGAATCAGTGCCACATTGCAACTTCTTATTACCATCGGGATCAAGTATTTTCTACCCGGTGTTGATAGATCCGGCTGGCCATATCTACTGAACGCTTATGGATTGAACATATTCACATATCAATTCTACTTTATCGCCGGAGCGTTTGTGGCCATTCATTACGGAGAAGTTGATGCTTTCATAGAGAAATTTCATGAGGCAATCGCATGGACAACAGGAATTTTGGCCCTGGGGACAGTTGGATTGTTCTACTTTGATCAAAATGTTTTAAAACTAAGTATGAGTGGAACTTTATCAATTCACCAACCATTTATTTTTGTTTATGACGTCGTTATGATCGTCTTTGTTTTCTGGATCGGCCGACAATATGCCCACGCCAGAGAACACGGATTACCAGTTTGGATAGACAAAGTAATTAAGAGTCTATCAAAAGTATCATTTGGACTATATCTAGTTCAAAGTCTTCCTGTATTAACACTTTACGGAATCCTTTCATTATTCAGTGCACCATCATGGGTAATGTTACTGCTATTACCAATAGGCTATGCTTTCGTCTTAGGTGGAGCATTCTTAATATCTTGGTTCTGCTACAAGGTACCACCATTTGGAATATTAATCGGAAGACCTCAAAAACTCAAAAGGAGTAAATTCAATGTCAAAAATAACCAATCAATTAAACCAGCAATTGAAAAAGAATAGTGAAAATTTAATTATTAAGGATGAAAGTAGAGGACTGTGGTTCAGCGGTGAAGAGATCAAGTCAGATGTGGATATTATTAAAAATTCACTGATGGACTTACGTGTTGGCCACGGAGACGTGGTTTTAGTATGTTTGGAAAATAACGGTGCCTATCCAGTTATCGTTCAAGCTATCTGGGAAGTCGGAGCAGTTGTTCACCCAATCTCTGATACGACTCCAGCTATTGAATTACAACAAGAACTTACAGAACATCAATATGCAGCCGCAATTGTCAAAGATGATTTGACCACAGCTGTGACTGAAAATCGTGCAGTAACGATTGTTGATGACAGTCTTGTAACGGCGTTACATTTGACGATTATCCGTGATCAGAATATTGTCGGACATATGGACCAAATCCCTACCGAGAATGATCTGGCATTGATCATGAATACTTCTGGAACAACTGGTAAGCCCAAAGGTGTGGGAATAACTCATGAGTTATTGAAGAATGCAGTCGATCACGATATCGAAAGTCACGAGATGACGCAGGCAGATACAACTATGATCGTTATGCCAATGTTCCACATCAATGCTCAAGCCGTCTCGATGTTATCAACTCGCTTGTCTGGTGGGAGGATCGTTATAACGAAGAAATTCAGTGCATCTAGATTCTGGAATCAAGTCCGAGAAAATGGTGTTACATGGGTATCAGTTGTCCCAACTATTGTAAATATTTTACTTATCAATAAGAAGGCCAATGAAGCATATGCTGATGACATTAAGTTGAGATTTGTTCGTTGTTCATCATTTGCGTTACCACTTGATAAATTGACTTCTTTCCAAAATAGATTCCACACAATTATTCTTGAAGGTTATGGCATGACGGAAACAGCAAGTCAGTGCACGATCAATCCCTTCGATGCACCCAAGGTTGGTTCAGCTGGTAAACCATTTAAAACTGAATTGGGAATTTTGATCAATGATAAATTCACCAAAGAAGCTAACCAAGTGGGTGAGATCGCAGTCCGTGGTGATCACGTTATTAAAGATTATATGGAACCACATCCAGATTCCTTCCGAAAAGATTGGTTCTTAACTGGTGATCTTGGTTATCTAGATGAGGACGGATATCTATTCGTTAAAGGACGTAAAAAAGACATCATCAGTCGTGGTGGCGAAAAAGTTGCGCCAGCTCACGTTGAAAATGCCTTGAGTCAATTAGATTGCGTGAAGGAAGTAGCGGTGATTGGGACTCCGGATGAATTATACGGTGAGGCCGTTACGGCAGTTATTATCAGACAAGATAATCAAAGACTTGAGGATACAAGACAAGATATCTTGAATCATGCTAAGAAATCTTTGGCAGTTTTTGAACAACCTACTAAGGTCATTTTCGTAGATGACTATCCTAGAAACGCTACTGGTAAAGTATTACGAGTTAAATTACGTAATCAAATATTAGAAGAAGCTGAAAGTATTGGTGCCTAATGAAAAATAAAAGACGTCTAAAAAAATTATTGATCAGCGTTGTTTTAATATTCTGGGCATGTATCGCCTTTTATGGATTTAAACAGACAGATGCTGGTGCAAGTACATCAGGATTAACTAGCGTTACTATCGGATATCAAAAGGGTGATCCGTTTGATATTGCAAAGCAACGTGGTGAGTTTGCCAAAAAGATGAAGGCCAAAGGATACAAAGTAGTTTGGAAAGAATTCTCTGATGGTAGTTCTTTGATGCAGGCTCTGAATTCTGGTTCAGTTGATTATGCTAGGACCGGTGATACACCGCCAGTTTCAGCACAAGCAGCTGGAACTAAACTAGCTTATGTCGCTGCCGGATATTCTAAGGCTAAAGGCTCTGGAATATTAGTAAGTAAGAGCTCAAGCATCAGCTCAGTTGCTGATTTGAAAGGTAAAAAAGTTGCGTATACCAAAGGAACTAGCTCACAGTATATGTTGCTAAAGGCCTTGAAGAAAGCAGGACTTAGCGCTGATGATGTAACTTGGGTGAATATGGACCAGTCCTCAGCTAGTGTTGCTTTTGCCAAAGGTAAAGTAGACGCGTGGGCAACCTGGGATCCTTATACATCACAGGCACAGATTAATCAAAATGCTAAGCTTTTAGTTGATGGCGAAGGTATTACGAATAATCGTGATTATATTCTTTCCACTACTAGTTTTGCTAAGAATAATAAGACAATCACCAAATACATGATTGAGTACTTGCAAGAAGATATGACTTGGGCAAACGATAATCACAGTGAATTGATCACTATGATGAGTAAGTCGCTGAAAGTATCTAAGTCAGTGGTTAAGAAGATGGTCGAACGTAGGACTTATGGAATATCTGCTATGACTAGTAAGTATGTTAAAGAACAACAACAGATTGCTGATTTGTTCTATTCGGAAGGATTTATTGAGAAAAAGGTTGATGTTAGTGATGATGTTGACTTGAGTAGTGAGTGATTTTTTGGTCGACCTTTTGGTCGGCTTTTTTTATTTTAAAGAATTCATCATATGTTATTATAATATGATAAAATGAATATGCGTAAATACTATCATTTATTAATAAATACGTATGATGAATTCAGGAGATATAATATGGCTCAAAATCTAGTAGAACAGACAACGGACAAAATTATTGAGTATATAAAAAATAATAACATTCAACCTGGAGAAAAACTTCCGAATGAATATATCCTATCGACTGATCTTGATGTTGGTAGAAGCACATTCAGGGAGGCTATAAGAATCCTTATTTCAAGAAATATTCTTGAAGTAAGACAGGGATCTGGGACTTATGTCAGTGATAAAGAAGGACGTTCCACCGACCCTTTTGGTTTGACGATGATACGGGATAAAACAAAGATGATTAGTGATTTTTATGATATGCGTTATGTATTGGAGCCGGAGGTGGCATCTTTAGCGGCAATTCATGCTACTGATGAACAAATAAACGAAATCAATTTATTGTCGAAGGAAATAGAACAATCTTTTAGTGCTGGTAATGATGACCATGTTGAGTTAGACATTAAGTTTCATTCACTGATTGCTAAGGCTAGTGATAATATGGCCTATTCGTATATTCTGCCTATTATCAATACTTCTATTTCACTATTTAACAAGAATTATACTGATGAGGACGCAAAAAAATTCACTGTTAAAATACATAGAGAGATATGTCGGGCAATAGAGGAACGAAATCCTCTGTCAGCGCATGATGCAATGCTTGTTCATATGTCTAATAATCGAATAGCTTTTAAAAGACTAATAAAAAAATAAATTGACAAAGTCATCTGACGTATGATACTTTTAATTCGTCAGATGACTTTCTTTTTTATTTTAAAGTAAGCGCTTACTTTAAACTTTAATAAGAGGTGAATTATAAGTGAGAAAAAGAAAATATCTTTTATTAGATGCATGTATATTGCTACTTTCCTTAGGATTGATATATGCATATACCATAGTAATGATTCCTTTGAAAAATGAATTTGATTGGAGACCGTCTGAACTTTCTATGATTTTTGTGCTCTCAATAATAAGCTTTACCATTGGTAATATAATTGCTGGAAGATTATTGAAAATATATTCTGTTAAAGTTGTTTTTAACCTTGGAGCAGCTTGCATATTTATTGGCTTTGTTGGTTCAGCATTGGCTAACACTCCATATGATTTATTAGTTATTTATACATTATATGGAGTGGTAACTAGTCTTGGTATCGGATTTGTTTATAATGGAATATTGCCCACGATTACTGCCTGGTATCCAGATAAAGTTGGAAAAGCTCAAGGAGCATTGTTAATGAGTTACGGAATGGGTGCTTTTATATTAGGCCCCATTATTACTAAGATTTATTCTATTCTACCGTGGAGGCCTGTGTTTGTAGCAATTGGCATTATTTTTACTGGATTGGTGGTATTTAGTTCGTTTGTCATAAAAAATCCAACACCTGAAGATCATATTGTGAAAATCACTGTTGATAATGTCGACTCATCAGCAACAATAGAGGACAAAGACTTTCATTATATGTTACATGATCCAGTCTTCTATCTATTTTATATGTGGATGGTTTTGTTAGGTGGAGTTGGATTAGGAATATTGGGTATCGGAAAAAGTTTGCCAGATCAGCACAATATCGAAACAACTTTAGCAGCTGTAATTGTTGGTTTAGTTAGTTTAGGTAATGGTGGTGGGCGACTAATAGGTGGTTTTATATTAGACAAATTTGGAAGAAGCAAAACAATGCTATTTTCAAATTTCCTGTACATCATTGCGATAGGTCTTTTACTGCTATCTGAATATAATAATAATGTTTTAATACTATCTTTGGGATGCTTACTATGTGGCATGTCATTTGGATCGATATTAATTATAATGACATATTTTACTAAAACTGTTTGGGGTCTTAAGAATATGGCTTTGAATTTTGGCGTGATTAACAGTTACGGAATTATTTCAGTCTTCATTGGATCTTACGGATCTAGCAAAATATATGAGTATACCGGGTCGTATGTTTCAGTCTTCATTATTATGTTGGTTATGGTAGTACTGGCAATGGTGCTTCTAGCATTACTAAATAGATATTTAGAATCACATAAAAAAGTTACAAATATAGATGCTTTAAATTTAGGAGGAAAATAAAATGAATTTGAACGATTTAACAGGGAAAAAAGCAATTGTTACAGGCGCTGCACAGGGACTAAGTCATGGAATGGCAGAGGGGTTACTTGAAGCAGGAGCAGAAGTTACTATTTTAGATATTAATTCTAAGGCGGTTGATGTAGCAAAAAAATTTACGCAAAATGGATTTACATGTCATGCAGTAATAGCTGATTTGGGTAATGATATTGATCGAGACAAGGCCTTTGAAGAAGCTGTACAAAAGTTAGGTGGTCATTTAGATATTTTGGTTAATGGTGCTGGGGTTCAACGTAGACATAAGAGCGAAGAATTTCCTATGGAAGATTGGGATTTTGTTATTAATGTTAATTTAAGAGCCGTGTTTGGACTTTGTAAGTTAGCTGGACAACAATTTATTAAACAAGAAGGCAAAGGTAAAATAATTAACATTGCATCCATGCTTTCATTCTTTGGCGGATACACTGTTCCAGCGTATGCGGCTTCCAAAGGTGGAGTTGCACAATTAATAAAGGCATTATGTAATGAATGGGCTGACAAAGGAATCAATGTTAATGCGTTAGCTCCAGGTTATATGGCAACTGAAATGAATACTGCGCTATTAGATCCCAAGAATCCTCGATACGAAACCATTACAAATAGAATACCTGCTAAGGCATGGGGCCAGCCGGAAGATATGAAAGGTCCAGTAGTTTGGCTAGCATCGGATGCATCCAATTATATCAATGGGGCGATTATTCCTGTTGATGGTGGATATTTAGTTAAATAATAAAGGATTGGGGATAAAATAATGAAAGTATATATTACTGATTGTGACCACGATAGTATTGATATAGAAAAAAAGGTTTTTTCTGATGCAGGGATGGAAGTCACTCTATGTAATGCGAAAACTGAAGATGAAGTAATTTCTCAATGTAGTGATGGTGAAATTTTCATTGTTCAATACGCGAAAATAACTAAAAAAGTAATGGATGCAGTTCCATCTTTAAAATATATTGTTAGATATGGTGTTGGTGTCGACACAATCGATTTACCGCAAGCAACAAAGCATGGAATTCAAGTTGGAAATGTCCCTGATTATGGTATGAACGAAGTCGCTGATCATGCTATTTCGTTGTTACTAAGTCTTAAGAGAAAAGTTGTTTTAATGAACAATAATACGAAAAATAATAAATGGGATTATCAAAAATCAATACCAATTCATCGTTTTAGCGAACAAACAGTGGGTGTTATTGGATTAGGAAGAATTGGTCGTAATTTTGCTATAAAAGCGCATGCATTAGGCTTCCACATCATAGGTTATGATCCACATTTTAAAAAATCTGAAGAATTCAGCTTTATTAATAATGTGAATCTGGAAGAATTAATAAAAACCTCAGATGCAATCTCCCTGCATATACCTTCAGATGGCAATATTGATTTATTTAATTATGAAGCATTTAAAGAGATGAAAAATACTGCAGTCATTATTAATGTTGCTCGTGGTGGAATTATTAACGAGAATGACTTAGATAAAGCACTAACCAATGGTGAAATTGCTGGTGCAGGAATAGATTGTATGGAAAATGAGCCAGTACCATCAGATGATGAATTATTTAGAAATGAAAATTTGATTGTTACACCTCATATGGCTTGGTACTCGGAGGAAGCTGCAAGTGAACTAAAACGTAAAGTTGCTGAAGAGTCTGTAAGATTTTCAAAAGGTGAAAAAATTCATTATCCTATCAACAGTCTTTAGAGCGTGACTGTTTAAATTAAAAACTAAGAGGATAACAAAATGAAAAGCATCGAAAATGAATTTTTTAAAGCTGAGATTAATGAATTAGGTGCAGAGCTCACCAGCTTAGTGGATAAGAAAAGCGGTGTCAACTATATCTGGGATGGTAATACCGATGTATGGGCGAAACGTGCTCCTAACCTATTCCCTTCAATTGGGAGATCGATGAACGATCACTATTATGTTGGCGGAAAGAGATACGAGATGCCACAACATGGGGTCGGTTTCTTTCATAACTATGAGGCTGAACAAATTTCGGATAATAGTATTCGTTTTATTTTAAAAAGTGATGAAGAAACTATAAAATATTATCCATTCGAATTTGAGTTCTCAATCAAGTTTGAGCTTATTGGTAGACGCTTACGTATGATTGACACTGTTAAGAATTTGAATGATAAATTTATGAGTTTTGCTGTTGGAACACATCCAGCTTTTAATGTTCCAATAGGTAATATTGATAATAATAATTTTGAAGACTATTATTTAACATTTTATCCTGAAGTAAAAAAGTTAAAATATCATGAATTCACATTCAAAACAGGAGTTCCTTTAAGAACAGGAAGAGTTCTAAATTTGGATAGCTATAATGGGGATTATTTACCATTAAGTCATGAATTATTTAAAGATGGATTAATAGTTATGACTGAGGATAATAAATTAACTGGAGTTTCTCTTAAATCTAAAGATGGTAATCATTCCATTAATGCACGTTTTAATGATTTTCCTCAATTATGTTTGTGGACTCAAAATGATGCAAAGGCAAAATTTCTTTGCATCGAGCCATTTTATGGAGTTTCAGATAAGTATGGTGACGAGATTGAGTTGAAGGATAAAGAAGGAAACTGTGTGTTAGAACCCCATCAAGAACGTAGTTTTATAATTGATTATTCTATTGAATAATTCTTAGTATGTATCAAAGAGATTGTCATTTGTATCTATAGATAAATGGCAATCTTATTTTATAAATATAATGAGGTGGGAAAATGTCATTAATATTGAATACATTAATTTTTGCTAAAGACGTTGAAAATGGAACTAGTCAGGTTAGTTTATTAGAATGTGCATCAAAGTTGGGTGCTTATGGCGTCGAGGTACGTCGAGAATATTTTAAGGATATCAAAAATGAGTTATCAGATGTAGCAAGACGGGCAAATGAAGATGGATTAAAATTATATTACAGTGTACCAGACGTTATCTTTGAAGAAGATGGTTCCCTAAATCCTAAGATTACACAGTACTTTTCAGAGGGAGAAACAATGGGAATTAAAAAAATCAAGTTCAACATAGGACACTTTGACAGATTTACTGGTAATCTGAAAAAAGTCTTAGGTGAACTTCCGATTGATAAAATAGAAATGAATGTTGAAAATGATCAAACACAGATTTCTGGATCTGTTTCGTCGTTACTAACTTTTTTAAAAGCTGTAAAAGAAAATAACATAGATATTGGATATGTGTATGATCTTGGAAATTGGGCTTTTACAGAACAGGATGCTGTTGATAGTGCAAAGGCATTAGCGACGTATACCAGATACATTCATTTGAAAAACATTGTAAGTTCAAATGGATCATTGTCAACTTCGGCTGATTTAAATAATGGAATCTTTGATTGGAAAAAAGTACTTACATATTTGCCGAATAATGTGGATTTGGCTCTTGAATATCCAATAGATACGGATGAACAAATAAAATCACAAATGAATATAGTTAAAACGTTGGAGGAATCTTAAAAATGAGTGAAGTTATTACAATTGGTGAACCACTGGTTATTTTTGCTTCCAAAGATTCGGATGTTCCTTTAATCGATGCCGTCAATTTTCAAAAATTAATGGGTGGTGCTGAATTAAATGTGGCTATTGGAGTACGTCGATTAGGACATTCGGTGGAGTATATTTCACAAGTCGGTCAAGATCCGTTTGGTGACTATATTATTAAGACTATTTTAAGTCATGATGTTGGTACAAAGTATATTTCAAAGGATGAAAATAATTTTACTGGCCATCAATTAAAACAATTGGTTACAAAGGGGGATCCTGCAACTTTCAACTACCGAAAAGGGTCAGCTTCCGCACATTTAACTAGTACAATAATTAATAGAGTTGATTTGAATGATGTTAAAATAGCACACATGTCAGGTATTTTCCCTGCAATTTCAGATATTGCTGAAGAAACATTTGAGGTGTTGATGAATAGATTAGTTGATAATGGCATAATGATCACCTTTGATCCTAATTTAAGACCATCATTATGGAGTAGTGATAAAAAGATGATTAGTACCATTAATAAGATGGCATCATCTGCGGACATAGTTCTTCCTGGAATCAATGAAGGGAAAATTCTAGTCGGATCTGATGATCCTGAGGTTATTGCTGACTATTATTTAAAAGGTAAAAGAACTAAGACGGTAATTGTTAAAATTGGTTCCGAAGGTGCGTATGTTAAAACTAGGGATGGGGATAGTTATACTGTTGATGGTTTTGAAGTTAATAAAATTGTTGATACAGTTGGAGCTGGAGATGGTTTTGCTCTAGGAGTTATTACAGCACTATTGGATGGTAAAAACATGAGATCAGCTGTTCTACGTGGAAATGCTATCGGTGCTTTGCAAATTCAAACTCCTGGCGATAACGATGGATATCCTAATAAAGTGGAACTTGAAGAATTTTATAAAAGAGAACAAGTAAGAGAATAAATAGAATATGATTAAATTAGTCGACTAAATGTCGGCTTTTTTTGTACAATAAAGCATTTTCGCAATCGATTACATATATATATTAATGTATGCTTGTATATGATTTAATGAAAATCTCCTGAAAGGAGGATGGAATTGATGAACAATGATTTTTATAAACAAATAGCAGATAAGTATGATGGTCTTACAGCTAATGAACAATTAGTTATAGATTTCATTCTTGCATCCAATAAACCCGATCAACTTAAAATAAAAGATATTTCAGGTAAATTATTTCTTTCTAGCGCAACTATAGTTAGAGCATCCAAAAAGCTTGGGTTTAAGTCGTTTAGCCAATTGAAGTTTTACGTATCTCAATTTGTGAACAGTAAGGAGGAAAAGCTTGAAACTGAAAATTATGACAAGATTGTAGATAGAATGCAGAGTGATTTTAAGAAGACGATTGATATGCTGAGTGAAAAGAAGATTAGCACCTTTGTTTCATATATAAATTCTGCTAGAAGAATATTTTGTGTTGGTAGTGGTTCAAGCGTCAGTGTATCAAATGATTTGAACAGAAAATTAAAACTTTTGAATTATTGGTCCAATGATTACGAAGAACTTTATTCGATTAGAGATATTTCGGACATTTCTAGTGATAAAGATGTAATAATAATTATTTCATTAGGTGGTGGAAACGGTATTGTAAACCAATACTTGCTGGAGGCAAAGTCTAAAGGAACTAAGGTTATTTCTATCACAGGAACTAACGCAAGTTCTGTAATGAAATTAAGTGACGCCAATTTATTGGTTTACGAGTCACCTGTTCCTAGAAAACGTATGAGGTCAAGGCTGATGTTGAATGTGGCTGCTGATATGGTCTTTGAATATATAATTAATTACACTTATGAAAAAAAGTAATTTTTTACTCAAAAAGGTAAAATTTTCTTAATGAGTAGTAAAAAAGTAAAAAGCAATTATTTCTTAATCTGGTGTTATCTTGTAATCAACAAGTTAAGGGGATGTAATTATGGAAGCTCAAGAGGGAAAAAAGAGAAATAATCTCATCAGAGGATTTGAGATGTTTGGTAGATCTTTTTTACTGCCAGTATCAGTTTTGCCTGCTGCCGGTATTTTACAAGGATTGGGTTCGGCATTTACTAATGCAGATACTGTAAAAATGTATCCTTGGATGCAGAATGGAACATTCCAATTTGTAATGGGATTTCTATCAACAATGGGCTCGGCTGCATTTAAGAATTTACCAGTAATTTTCGCTGTTGGTGTTGCCGTCGGACTGGCTAAACACGAGAAAGGATCGGCCGCAATTTCAGGACTGTTAGGTTATTTAACTCTTCAATATATGATGAACTTTTTATTAAGTACTTCTGGAA
The DNA here is from genome assembly GCF_001971585.1 of Companilactobacillus allii. Taxonomy (NCBI): domain Bacteria; kingdom Bacillati; phylum Bacillota; class Bacilli; order Lactobacillales; family Lactobacillaceae; genus Companilactobacillus; species Companilactobacillus allii. The sequence continues at coordinate 887,143 of NZ_CP019323.1, forward strand.
GATTAGTTGATACGACTGGTATGGATCCAACCAAGGCTGCATTGGCATTAGCTGATAAAATGCAGACAACTGTTTTAGGTATTCAAACAATGGATCTCAATGTTTTTGGTGGAATTATAACAGGTGTAATTGTTTATTTTGTCCACAAGCATGCAATTAAAATGCATGTACCAACTGTTTTGGATTTCTTTAGTGGACCTAGATTAGTACCTATTTTGATTATGCCAGTTATGGCAATGACTGCTGTTGTATTCTTCTTTGTTTGGCCAATAGTACAAACAGGGATTGCAGCATTATCTATCGTGATTCTAAAGTCTGGTACAATTGGAACCTTCCTTTACGGTGTGATTGAACGACTACTATTACCTTTTGGTTTACATCATGGATTAAATTGGCCAGTTAGAACAACAGAATTAGGTGGAATTTTCACAATTGGTGGACGTCAATATCAAGGAACTATCGCTGCATATATGGCATCTTTAGCACACGGTGGAGCCATTAATCCAATGATTACACGTTTTAGCTCTGGAAAATTTGTTTATAACATGTTTGGTCTTCCTGGAGCAGCTTTAGCAATGTATACATGCGCAAAACCTGAAAATAAGAAAAAAGTAGGAAGTTTATTATTCGCAGCAGCTGCTACAGCATTTTTGACAGGTGTTACAGAACCAATCGAATTTACATTTTTGTTTGTTGCACCAGCGCTTTATGTTATTCACGCCGTTTTAGCGGGATTAACAATGGCTGTTACATCTGCACTTGGAGCAGCATACTTAACTCCTACAGGACATGGATTAATTAATTTTATTATTTATGGGGTATTACAAGGAACTAAAACTAAATGGTATATTCTGCCAATAGTTGGAGTATTCTGTTTTGCAATGTATTATGTTGTATTTACATTTGCAATCAAAAAATTTAATTTTAAAACTCCTGGTCGTGAAGATAACGATGATGATATCAAATTGCATGGAAAAGATGAGACAAGAAAGAAAATGGGTGTTCATACTTTAAAGGATGAAGCGAAAGGATCTACAATTCCTGAGGGGAAACTATCCACACATGATCAAGCTGTCGCGCTTATTAAAGCACATGGTGGTTCTGAAAATATTTCTGATGTTGATGCTTGTATCACGAGATTAAGAATTAATGTTAAAGATAAGTCTATAGTTGATAAAAATACTATTGTTAATAATTTAGGAGCAATGGGATTTAATGAATCTGGAATGCAAATGCAATCCATTTATGGTGGGCATGCTAATGTTCTTAAAATGGAAATTCAAGATATTTTAGGAATAGGTGAGTAAATCATGGAAAATAAAAAAATTTTGCTTACGGATCTAGATGGTACATTCGTTATGAATTCGCATTCAATTAGTGAGAATGCTTTAAAAGCATTTAATGAATTAAATAAGAATTTTATTATGGGTGTGGCCACAGGGAGATCTTTGAAAGAAATAGAATATCTTGAGAAAGAAAATAACATTCATTTTGATATTCATGTTGCATTTAATGGTTCTCTTTTACGAGGGAAAAATAATGAAATATTAGTTGATAATCCGCTAAAGCATGATGACTTATGCCAAATTTTAAATTATTTAAATGAAAATAATATTACTTTTGATGCTTTAGATGGAATTGAAAGGATAGGGAATTATAAAACTAAAGATGTTAAACGTCTTTGGGGAATGAATTTGATAACACTGGATGATCCCTTTGAGAGAGTCAGGGGAATGAACGTTTATAAAATTAACGTTAGACCAGGGAAAAAGAATTTTGATAAAATTTTTGAAGAAATGAATTCTATGTTTCCTAAACTGTCAATATATGAAGGTGGAACACAACAACGAATTGAAATTTCAGCAGAGAATAGTTCCAAAGGTACGGCGGTCAATTATTTGAAGAGTAAATATAATAAAGCTGTAATTGTTGTCGGAGATTCAGGAAATGATGCTCCTATGTTTGAAAAAGCTGATGTATCATTTTGTATTTCACATGCCAAATCTAATGTGAAAAATAAAGCTGATCAATCAATAGAAAATTTTGCTGAGGTACCTATTAAACTAAATTCTATTTATAAAGAAGTGATATAAATGTTTGGATTTTTAAAAAATCATCATAATAATAATGAATTACTATCAGTTAGTGATGGTAAAATTGTAAACTTGTCAGATGTTAATGATCCTGTATTTAATACGGGAATAATGGGAATCGGTTATGGGATAGTTCCAACTGATGGAACTGTTTATGCTCCAGTATCTGGTAAAATTTCGATGATTGCAGATACAAAACATGGTTTAGGAATTACATCTCATGATGATCTTGAAATTTTAGTACACATGGGTATAGATACCGTTGAATTGAAGGGGAAACCTTTTGATATCTTAGTTAAAATTGGAGATGAAGTAGAAGCTGGACAAAAAATTGCTTTAATGAACCTTGATGATATTAAAAAAAGTGGGAAAGATATAACAACTATGGTTGTTATTACAAATAGTTCAGACAAGGGATTATCAGTGAGTGTTAAATCAGGCCAAAGAAGCAATGGAGAATTGGCAGCAACTATCAAATTATAAAAAATAAAGCTATTTCAAAATGAAATCAATACATTTTGAAATAGCTTTTTATTTTAATTTTGCCGGAATTATTAATTTTGAGGGGATTTTTTTTGCATCATCGTCATTTAGTAGGTCCATCATAACTTCAGCGGAACTTGCTCCCATTAAAAATGGATTCTGCTCAATTAATTCAGCTTTAGGTTCTATAGCACGTGCCAAGTCAGTGTCAGAAAATCCGGTAGCAGTGACATTCATATCATCAATATACCCATCAGTCATTAGGCCAGGAATAAATTCTAATAACCAGCGTTCCTTAATAGCAAAAATCAGTGTTTTTTCATCTGATTTTTTTATTAAAGACACAATTTCTTTATGAATGTCTTTGTGATTATGAGATTTTTCAGATATTTCAATTACGTCTACATTATTAGCAACCGATTTGATACCTTGATATCTTTCACGACGAGTGGAGGCTATGTTGATTTCTGAACTTAAAATAATTACATGTTTATATCCTTTAGTTTGGAATTTCAACATAGCGTTTCGTGCGGCCTCATAATTGTTTGTTATTACTTGTGGCCAGGGAGATAGTTCGATTTCGCGGTCAACAATGACTATTGGGATCTCCCGTCTTATTTCATTTTCTATTAAGCTCATGTCACTAGTTAAAGGTTGAAATATTAAACCATCAAAACTTTGACTATTAACGGAGTCCATTAATTGAATTTCTCTTTTTTGATTGGTATCCGTATCAAAGAGAACACCGATATATCCGGTACTTTCAAGAATAGAACTAATGCCCTTGAATAATTCAGTGGAAAAATAGTCATCAATATTAGCAACTACCACAGCAATCATTTTACTTGATTTTGTAACCATTTGTCTTGCGGCAGAATTAGGTACGTAATTTAATTTATCTATGGCATCTTTAACTCTTTTTGCAGTTTCTTCAGACATGCGTGACAGGTCGTTATTTAAAAATCGAGAGACTGTAGCAATTGATACTTGAGATAAGGCAGCTACATCTTTCATATTTGCACTTTGTTTCTTCTTCATTATTTAATTTACCACTATTCCTAAAAATACTATTACCACTATATCACACTGAGATGCCAGTTAAGACTGAGATTTATCTAAAAAATTAGGAAAACGTTTTTATATGATACTTTTGACATATAATAATGAATCATTTGTTGATTTAATAGCCTTTTTAATGTTTTTTAAAAAATGCTTGAATTAATTTAGGAAAACGTTTACCATAAGTCTTGTAAAGGGTTACAAAAATAGAATGATATGGAGATGAGCATATGTCAGAGAGAACACAGATCGATTCAGAAAAATTTGCATTGAACTTTGCTAGCTCTAATTATGAGAAGGGGCTCAATAAGAAAGAATTAATTAAGGAATCAAAGGATTATTTAATTAGTTATCTAACCGCATATTATTTGGCACAAGATTTTAATAATGCTGAAAAGAAGAGTTTTGATAATGATGGAATAAAGTTTCAGGATTTAAGTTTTGAGGAGTTAAAAAATAGGGTACGTGATTTAAATAAATATTAATGAGGTGTAACAAAATGACTTTAATTTTAAATACATGGATTTTTGAAAAAGATGTTAAAAAGGGTGCTAGTCAAGTTGATTTGGTAGATCGTGTTGCTAATCTTGGAGTAGATGGCATTGAAGTACGTCGTGAATATTTCAAGGATTTGGATAAAGAATTGCCTGAAACAGCTAAAAAGGCTAAGGAACGTAATCTAATTGTTAACTATAGTGTTCCGGATGTTATTTTTGAAGATGATGGTTCATTAAATCCAATGTTACAAACATATTTTGAAGAAGGTAAGATTTTAGGACTTAAGAAAATTAAATTCAATATTGGTAATTACAGTAAATTTACTGGCGATTTAAAAGAAGCATTAAGTCAATTTCCAATCGATAAAATTGAGATGAATGTCGAAAATGATCAAACACAGGTATCAGGTACGGTTGTAGCATTAACTAAATTCTTGTCAGCAGCACATGAAGCTGGCTTGCCAGAAATTGGATATGTTTATGATTTAGGAAATTGGGCATTTACACATGGTGATGCAATTGAAAGTGCTAAAGCACTGGCACCATATACGCATTATATTCACTTGAAGAACACTATAGATAATCAAGGTGAATTATCAACTTCTGATAATTTGAATGTTGGTATCTATGACTGGAAGAATATTCTTACTTATCTACCAAAGGATGTTTATTTTGCACTTGAATATCCAATGGATACTGACGAACAAATCAAAGAACAAATTGAATTGTTTCAAAAAGAGGTAGGTGCATAGTTTATGAGTTCTACAATAATTGCAATATTATTATTAATTACATTTGCCGCCTTTATTTTTTACATATTAAAGGGCGGAAACTTGATGGTTGGATTTTTCGTAATGGCCATTTTGTGGGCATTAATTGGTATGGTTCCATTTGATACAGCTATTCAAAAAGTATTTGCAGAACCGGCTCTTAATTATGGACCAACTATTATCTACATTGTATTTGGTTCTTGGTTTGGACGTGTTTTAGTTGAAAGTGGTATTGCTCCGGCAATATCTGAACAGACTAATAAGGTCGGTAAGAAGAAACCATTAATAGCCGGAATTTTAGTTATCATTGTTACAGCTTTTATTTTTGTTAGTGCATATGGTGTTGGATCCGTAATAGCTATTGGTGTTATTCTTTTACCAATTCTTTTATCTATTGGTGTACCAAGAGATCTAGCATTATCAGTATTTGCTTTATCAATTGGAGCTCCAATGTATATTAACGTTGTTTTATATAATCAAATTAAGGCTTTCTTCCCCAAAGCACAATATGGTGGTTCATATCTTGTCTTTGGTGTTATAGCAGCACTTGTTCAACTTGCTGCAGTTATTATTTTGTTGATTTTAAATCGCAAAAAGATTGATTCTTCTCAAGCAGAGAAAAATTTGGAAATTATTGGTGCAAGTTCAGATAATGTTGAAGATGGTAATAAAGTTCCTAAAATTGCTTTCATTATCCCTATTATTCCAGTTGCAATGAATATGATATTCAAATGGGATGCAATTCCAGCTTTAACAGTTTCAACATTACTAGCTATGTTATTAACTGGAAAAATGAAAAATTATAAGGAATTTGTCAAGTTTCTTAACGAAACAGTTCAAAAATCAATTAGTGATATTTCCGGATTGATTATGTTCTTAATGGCATTAACAATGTTTAGTGGAGCTGCTTCATTAAATGCTGCACGATTCCGTCCAGTATTTGCTGCAATTTTACCACATGATCATTTAATATTAGCAGTTGCTTTAGGTGTTTTAGCACCACTAGCATTGTTCCGTGGACCACTTCACGTTTGGGGTGCCGGAGCTGCCACTGCTGCTGTTTTATCGGGTACAGGACTGTTCAATGATGCATTTTTACTTCCATTATTATATGTACCAACATTGATGGCTGTTTCTACAGATATTACCCAATCATGGAATATTTGGGGACTAGATTATATGAAAGTTCAATCAAAGAGTTTCTTGAAATATGGTGTACCTGTTATGTGGATAGTCTCAATTATTAATGAAGTTTTAGTTTATTATTTCTTTGGATAAATCAAAAATATATTTATAAATTTAAAGGAGTTTTACTATGAGTGAAGTTATTACAATCGGTGAACCATTAGTTACTTTTGCATCAAAAGATCCAGACGTTTCACTAGTAGATGCCATTAATTTTCATAAAATTATGGGTGGAGCAGAATTAAATGTTGCTATTGGTGTACGACGTTTAGGACATTCAGTAGAATATATTTCTCAAGTTGGAGCAGATCCATTTGGAGACTATATTATTAAAACTGTTTTAGGACACAAAGTTGGAACTAAATATATTTCAAAAGACCCCAATAATTTTACTGGTCATCAATTAAAACAATTAGTTACAAAAGGTGACCCAGATACATTCAATTATCGTAAAGGATCAGCTGCATCACATTTGACAAGTGATGTCATTAATAAAGTTAATTTAGACGATGTCAAAATTGCTCATATGTCAGGTATTTTCCCAGCAATTTCAGATACTGCAGAAGAAACATTCAGAACTTTATTAAAGAGAATTGTCGAAAAGAATATTTTAGTTACTTTTGATCCTAATTTGAGACCATCATTATGGAGTAGCAAAGAAAAAATGATTAGTACTATTAATGAATTAGCTGCTTCAGCAGATATTGTTTTACCAGGTGTTGAAGAAGGTAAAATTTTGATGGGTTCTGATGATCCAGAAAAGATTGCTGACTTTTATCTTAAAGGTGAACGTACAAAGACGGTTGTCGTCAAAATAGGTGCCGAAGGTGCATATGTTAAGACAAAAGATGGTGATAGTTATACAGTTAAAGGGTTCAAAGTCGACAAAGTTGTAGACACAGTTGGTGCCGGAGATGGATTTGCATTAGGAGTTATTACAGCACTACTTGAAGGTCAACCAATGAAATCTGCAGTTCTTCGTGGAAATGCAGTTGGCGCTTTACAAGTTCAGACTTTGGGTGATAATGATGGATATCCAGATAAAGATGGATTGAAAGAATTTTATTCAAAAGAAGGAGTTCAAGAATAATAATGAAGCTTCAAGTGGCCATTGACAGAGTAACTTTAGATGATGCGGTCAAATTAACGCATGAATTGGATGGAGTAGTTGATATTATTGAATTAGGTACTTCCTTAATTAAGGACTATGGTTTGTTGGCCCTTAAGGATGCTCCGTTTAATATACATAATTCAAGAGTTTTGTATGATTTAAAGACAAATGATGAGGGTGCCTATGAATTTGAAAAGGGATTTGAATCAAACGCCGATATATTAACTGTAATGGCTGGATCGTCCTTAGATACAATCAAACAGGTATATGATGTAACTGAAAAATATAATAAAGAAATGTTGATTGATTTATTAGAAGTAGATAATAATAAAATCAAAGATATTACTAGCTTTGATAATGCCATTTATGGGCTACATCACTCAAAGGATTCTAAAGATTCTTTTGATGCAGTAGATACTTTAGATAAATTTAAGAAGAGTTTCCCAGAGGTTAAAAAAATTGCAGTGGCTGGTGGAATCGACTTGAAACAAGCTAAAGCTATTTCTGCTCAAGGAATTGCTAATACGATTATTGTTGGTGGTAAAATAGTTAAGACAGATAATCCGGTAGAATCTGCTAAACAATTCATGGAGGCAATAAAATGACATTAATCAGTCAAATTATGCAAGAAGTCAACGAAGTTATGAATATGGTTGATGAAGATCAAATAGATAGTGCTGAAAAATTAATTCAAAAGGATAAACGTATTTTTGTTCTTGGTGCAGGTCGCTCAGGATTAATGGCAAAGGGATTTGCAATGAGATTAATGCATATCGGATATACTGTATATGTTATAGGTGAAACAATAACACCTTCAGTACAATCAGGTGATGTATTAGTATCAGTTTCTGGTTCTGGTAAAACATCGAGCATCTTGGAATTAACTCAAAAGGCAAAAGAAGATGGCGTCGCAATTGTTGCACTGACAAGTAATGCTGATTCACCACTAGGTCAATTGGGAGATTCAACAATTGTTGTTCCTGGTGCTACTAAAGGTGGAGACGGTGTTAAGTCTATTCAATTGTTAAGTACATTATTTGATCAAAGTGTTCATATTACTTTGGATACACTTTGCCTAAAATTAAGTAGACGTGACCATACTTCGAATAGTTCAGCAAAATCTGCACATAGTAACATGGAATAAGTAGTGTTTAAAAATTTATTGAGGTGGTAATTAAATGTTACAAAAATTAGAGACACTAAAAGATGTTCAAAAATCAGGTGTTGTCGCAGTTGTACGTGGTGCAACTAAAGAAGAAGCCTATAAAGCGTCAAAAGCTTGTATTGAAGGTGGAGTAAAGGCAATTGAATTAACTTTTACAGCACCACATGCGGATGAAATCATTGGTGATTTAGTCGAAGACTATAAAGATGATAAGGATGTAGTCATTGGAGCAGGTACAGTATTAGATCCAGCTACAGCACGTTTAGCAATCATTGCAGGTGCAAAGTTCGTAGTTAGTCCATCATTTTCAAAAGATGTAGCTAAGCTATGTAATCTCTATGCTATTCCATATATGCCAGGTTGTATGACACCTCGTGAGGTTCAAGATGCATTGAGCTATGGATCAGATATCGTTAAGATCTTTCCAGGATCAGTTGTTGGACAAGGTATGGTTTCTGCTCTCCAAGGACCATTCCCACAAGTTAATATTATGCCTACTGGTGGCGTATCTCTTGAGAACATGAAAGAATGGTTTGATAAAGGTGTTATTGTAGTTGGAGCAGGTGGCAATTTGGTTGGACCGGCTGCTAAGGGTGATTTTGCACAAGTTAAGAAAAATGCAGAAGCATATCATGCAGAAATTCTTAAAATTAGAGAATAATAGATGAATTAATGAGAGTGTTTCGTTACTTGAGACACTCTTTTTTTTGTGGATTAAAATATAAAATAATTGTAGGTAAGCGTTTACATTATTACGTTATAATGTTATTATCTATTTGTAAATAAACGAGGGGGACTTGAAATGATTGACTTATATGTGAAGAATGGCAAAACAATTTCTGGTAGTCCCGTTGATGTATTAATTGATCAAGGAAAAATTATTGATATTCAATCACATATTGACGGCGATGTTATTGCAAAAAAAGTTTTAAACTTGGAATCAAAATATTATCTGAGTTCTGGATGGATTGATGACCACGTTCATTGTTACGAAAAATTAACATTATACTATGACAAACCAGATTTAGATGGTGTTGATGCTGGAGTTACAACAATTGTTGATGCAGGCTCTACAGGTGCTGATAATTTAGCTGATTTTTATGAACTAACTAAAAAAGTAAAAACAAATGTTTATGCAATGTGTAATATTTCTAAAACAGGGATTATTGCACAAGATGAGTTAGGACACATGGACCGTATTCAGAATAATTTAGTTAAAAATATGATTGATAAGTATCCAGAATTTGTAGTTGGCATTAAAGCCAGGATGAGTAAGTCAGTTGTTGCTGGAAGTGGAATCCATCCCTTAATAAGAGCTAAGAAAATCCAAAAACTGAATAATAATATTCCATTGATGGTTCACATTGGAACCAATCCTCCAGAGCTAAGTGACATTATGAATCTCTTGAATCCAGGAGATATCATCACGCATTGCTATAACGGTAAACCAAATGGAATTATGAATTTGAATCTACATGAAATCAAACAATTTGCGATTGAGTCATATAATAGAGGAATTATTTTTGATGTGGGTCATGGAACAGACAGCTTTAATTTTGAGGTTGCTAGAGTTGCCAAGAGTATCGGATTAATTCCCAAATCTATAAGTAGTGACCTATATCACAGGAATAGAGAAAATGGCCCAGTTTATAATTTGGCCACGTGTCTAGATAAAATGCTTCATCTTGGTTACACAATGGAAGAAATTATACCGATGATTACAATTAATCCGGCTAATAATTTCAATCTTAAGAATAAAGGATTTTTAAAAAAAGGATTCGATGGTGATTTAACAATTTTTAGTGTAGAGAATAGGGAAAAAGAATTAACAGACTCAAATGGCAACAAAGAAATTGCAAACAAAGTTGTAGTTCCACATTATGCTATCGTCTCAGGAAATGTTTATGAAACAAAAGGGGAATTCTAATGGAAAATATCTATGATAAATATGATTTGAAACAAGTAGTTAATGCCAGTGGAAAAATGACGATTTTAGGAGTTTCTAAAGTTTCAGATGATGTCTTGGAAGCACAAAAATTTGGTGGACAGAATTTCTTTGAAATAAGTGACTTAGTTCTAAAAACTGGGCAACACTTGGCAAAAGTTATTGGATCGGAGGATGGAGTTGTTCTTGCCTCGGCTTCTGCAGCAATTGCACAGTCAGTGGCGGCAATCATTGGTAAAGGTAGTTTACATCATGTATATCACCCATTCGATGAGAGATATACAAATAGGGAAATCATTATTCCAAAGGGACAAAACGTTGATTATGGAACACCTGAAGAAGTAATGATTGAACTAGGTGGTGGAAAAGTAGTTGAAGCTGGTTACGCCAATATGTGTAGTAAAGAACATATTGAAATGATGATTACAGACAAGACGGCAGCAATACTTTATGTTAAAAGTCATCACGCTGTTCAAAAAAGTATGTTGAGTGTTGAAGAGGCAATTGAGGTGGCCCACAAACATAATTTGCCATTAATACTTGATGCTGCGGCTGAGGAAAATCTTAAAAAGTACATAAATATGAATGCTGATGTTGTTATATATAGTGGTGCAAAAGCGTTCTCAGGACCATCATCCTGTCTCACACTAGGCAAAAAGCCTTATATTGATTGGATAAGATTACAATCTAAGGGTATTGGCCGAGCAATGAAAATAGGTAAAGATAATATTCTTGGCCTTACAAAGGCTATTGAGGATTACTTAAAGTTCGGTCCTGAAAATGGTGATTCAATGAAAGAAAGATTGACACCTTTTGTTAAGGAATTGAATAGCATTAAAGGAATTGATGCAAAAGTTGTTCAGGACGCTGCTGGTCGTGATATTTATAGAGCTAGTGTGACAGTCTCCGATAATTCATCTATTGATGCTATGGAATTAATTGATGAATTAAAAAAGGATAGCCCGGCAATTTATACTAGAGAATATCGTGCAAATATGGGAATCATCGAATTTGATATTCGTGCAGTACATGATACAGAAATGAAAATGATAGTTGGTAAAATCAAACAAATAATGAAGGCGGTGTGACATCTATGAATACTATTCAATTAAATACTGCTGCTGAAAAGATAATTCAAGACAGTATTAATCCTAAGAAAACTAGAGAAATTCTTGAGTTTACATTAAATCAAATGAAAACAATTAACTCTATTCCTGATGAAACACAGACTGAAGTCTTAGCAAATCATGTAGCAGAAATGGTTGAAAGATCAGAGGATAATAATCAACTAGATGATGTGGATGTATCGGTATTTGATGGCTTACCAAATGATAGTGTTGAATTGGCAGGAAGAGTTATTGATGAAATTGGTAATTTAAAAGATCAAGAGAAATATATATTAGCAGTGCATTTTGAAGTTGCACGTAAATAAGGAGGAAACAAAGATGGTTAAAATTGTTATTGCAGACAGAATGGGTAAAGGTCAAAAAGTTGCTAAGGGCGTAGAAAATGCCGGAGGAGAAGTTTATGTTGTTCCTGGTATGGGAGCAGATATGCGCTTAGGAGACGAAATGAAAAAGCGTAATGCGGATATTGGTATTTCGTTTTGTGGAAGTGGTGGCGCAGGAGCAATTACTGCGAAGAACAAATATGGATATTCAGAACGCCATAGTATGCGATCGGTTCAAGAAGGAATAACAGCAATTGAAGATGGCATTCAGGCACTAGGCTTTGGATTTATGGATAAAGAAGAATTAGGTACCAAATTAGTTGAAACATATAACCGTGTTCATTCGTAGAAATTGAGGATAATAAAATGGATAACTCTCAAAAAATAACTAATGAAATAATTCAAGTATCTGGAATGGGCCAAGACAAGCAGGAAGCGGTAGCAGATGGTCTATCTAAAATATCTAAAATCGTTAGAAAGAAAAATGAAATTACAGTACAAATCACGCCACTTTCTATAGAGATTGATAAAGCAGAGTGTAAAGAATATACAGAGCGTTTTCTTTTTATTTTTCTACCCAGGAAGAGAAGTATTTACAATGTTTCAATGAGTATAAAGATAGAAATCAAGTACATGGATTTATCAGAAATAGACTTCACTGAGAAACAAATAAAAGATCCCAATGGTGTTAGGTTACCAGGACTGAATTCATTGAGAAGTAGTAAGGGGAGTTAGACATGACAATACTTGTCATTTTATTGAAATCAATTTTAATTGGTGGACTAGTTGGATTTGCGGCAGGAATGGGAGCCGCCAGAATGTTTAATGCACCAACGGTACAAGCACTTGGAGCCTTTAGAACTTTGGGTGAAATGAACGCGTGTGAAGGTGATCCAGCATCTCATTTTTCTTTTGGATTAGGTTTTTTCTTTAATGCTTGGGCATCAACAGTTGGTGCGGGTGCATTTACACAAGATGTTACTCATCGTGTAATACCAAACTGGGCTGCATCGGTCTTATTATTAAAAGATAAAAAAGTTGAAAATACAGTTCATAATCCTAAGAAGATGGCAATTGCCGGTGCCATTATTGGTATTATCGTAGTTTCCTTCTTAAATACGACCGCTTCAGCTATTCCTAAGTCACTTCAAGTTACTGCTGTAAAGGTTCTTGTTCCAGCTGCAGAGTTACTTATTAATATTGTGATGCCTATCATATTTTGGTTATCTGCAATTGACGCTGGTAGACGTTCAGGACTATGGGCAACAATTTTCGGTGGTCTCTCAGCAATGATTATGGGAAATGCAGTTCCAGGAGTTGTTTTAGGTATTCTAATCGGTAAAGGTGTTGATGAACTTGGCTGGGTACGTATTACTAAAGTTATGTTTGGAGCGGTTATTGTACTGTTTGTTTTAAGTGCATTCTTTAGAGGATTTGATATTCAGATGATTGAAAGTTTCAAGCTTCAGGTTCCAAGTTTTATAACTAATATGCATAATGTATTCAATATCAAGTAGGAGGGGAAATCATGGATGAAGAAAAAACAATGGAAATAGATAAAAAAAGTTTTTGGTATTCTGAATGGTCATTCCCAATTTTAGTCGGAATAATGTCGGCAGGGGTTTTTGCTGGTACACATATGTATTTTGTCTATAATGTTGGAGCGTTTAATGAAGTGGCTATTGTTGCAATGTTAAAAGCTGGAATGGATGGTGGATCGTATGGTGCGGCTGCCGCATTTGGTGCAAGTTTCCTATTTGCCCGTATTCTGGAAGGTTCATTAGTGGGAATTTTAGATTTAGGTGGTTCAATTTTAACCGGTGTTGGTATTGGAATTCCTGCAATTTTATTAAGTATTGGTTGGAAGGCCCCTATCACCAATTTCACATTATCAATTACAACAGGGTTAGTTTTAGGATTAATAATTGGTGGGATTATTACTTTGGTTCGTAAATATACCATTAATCAATCAAACGCTACATTTGGAGCTGACGTTATGATGGGTGCTGGTAATTCATCGGGACGTTTTCTAGGACCATTAATTATTATCAGTGCTACTACAGCCTCGATTCCTATTGGAATTGGTTCTGTCATAGGAGCGGTTATCTTTTACTTATGGAAGAAGCCTATAGCTGGTGGAGCAATTCTGGGGGCAATGATTTTTGGAGCATTTTTCCCAGTATCATTAAAATAATTATTTTTTGAGGGAGTTTTATTATGTCAAACATACCTAATTTTTATAAGGATCGTGTTGCATTGAATGTTTTGGCTGGATCAGTTCAAAATGCTAGTGAATGCTATGAAGCCGCTGAACATCACATTGTGCTTGGGGTTCTATCGAAGAACTATGGTAATGATGAATTAGCTATTGAAGATATGAAATTGTATCAAGCAGAAACTGATAATGCTCTTTCAGTTGGCTTGGGTGCTGGTGATCCAAACCAAAGCCAAATGGTAAGCAGAATTTCAGCAAAATTACAACCTCAACATATTAATCAAGTATTTACTGGTGTTGGAACAAGTAGAGCACTGCTAGGCCAACAGGATACATTTATTAATGGTCTGGTTTCACCTACGGGTAAAGTTGGACTTGTAAATATTGCCACTGGTCCATTGAGTAGCAAACAACCCACCGCTGAAGTTCCTGTTGAGACTGCCATAGCTTTATTAAAAGATATGGGAGGTAGTTCAATTAAGTTTTTCCCAATGAATGGTTTGAATCATATTGATGAATTCAAAGCAGTTGCTAAAGCTTGTTCTGACAATGATTTCTATCTTGAACCTACTGGTGGTTTGAATCTTGAGAATTTTGAAGAAATATTTCAGATTGCTGTAGATGCTGGTGTGAAGAAAATTATTCCACATGTTTATAGTTCAATTATTGATAAGAGGACAGGTTACACGCGTCCAGAAGATGTAAAGTCGTTGTTTAAAATTGTTAAAAAAGTATTAGATTAATAATAAATCAAAACCAAAAAAGAAGAATTCATAGCTTATAATAGTAAGCATGAATTCTTTTTTGGAGGTAAGTACATGAAGGTATACTTTGTAAGGCATGGAATGACCATGTTCAACAAAATGAACAAGATGCAGGGCTGGTCGGATACGCCTTTGACAAATGAAGGTATATCAGTATTAGAAAGAACTGGTGAGTATCTAAAGGATACACACTTTGATGCTATCTACAGTTCAGATCTCAAGCGAGCAGTTGATACTGCCAATATTATTAAAGATAAGAATTTGACAAGTACCGCTGATATACAACAAAATAAAAACTTCCGAGAAATGTGCTTCGGTTCATTTGAAGGCGACAGTACTCCGATGGTCTGGGATATTGTTGTAGCAAAGTATAACAATCTAACCAAGGCAAAAATGGAAAACAATTTCTCAGCGATTGTAGCTAAAGGAACACTCAAAAAAGCTGACCCAATGAATCTGGCTGAAGATATAAACGATGTTGGTAAGCGCATTGAGGATGGATTACAACAATTACTTGATGAGAACAATCCTGATTCTACAGTTCTAGTTGTTACTCATGGAGCTTTTCTGGAAACACTTGTATTGAAGTATTTCAGTGATCAATATGATTTAACTAATGCATTTCCGGATAACGGTAGTATTACTGTAACTGACTTAACTAGGGACCATTTCAAGCTTGAAAAATTCAATATAGTTCCAAATTAAAACACTTCATTTTGAAGTGCTTTTTTATTCTAAAAATTACCGCCAGTTTGGGTAGATTTATTTGTAAGACTTTTTTTACCTTCTTGCCTAACAAACTTAATAAACTTTTCAACCTCAGGTTGTTCAAAATGCTTTTTTAATGTTGCCATATAAAAGACTCGTTTCCATTTTGGATATGAGATTGGAATAACTCGTAATGGCATACTATGTAGCAATTCCATGTCGGGCGTTATAGCGATACCAAAGTCATGAGCTACGAGTCCCGCCATTGCTTGATCCTCTTCAACTGAATACACTCCGATGGGATGTCCACCGCTGTCTTCAAACATTTTTTCGATTACTGAATAAAGACCGCTTCTCTTGGAAAATACCACTTGTGGATAGGGAAGCGTCTCTCTCAAAGTGAGGCTAGATTTGTTAGCTAATTCATGATGTAGCGGCGTTATGCAGACCATGTTTTGTTCCTCAATTGGAAAATAGTCAATATCACCGTATTCATCCATTCTAGAACAAAAAGCCACGTCATATTTACCGTCACGCAATGAATTCAAGATATCAGGTGAAAGTCCAGTATCGCTACTGAATTGAAATTTCACTGAGGTATCGTTAGTTTCTTGCTGGAATTTTTGGACGATACTTGGTAGCCAATCAATACTTAGAATTCGTAAAGCACCTATTTGGATAGTCGTCTTCTTACTGTTTAATTCTTCTATTTCAGAGACACTTCGATCTAGCTGTAATAATGCGTTGCCTACGCCTTTAGCAAATATTTTACCTGCGGTCGTCAATACAACGTTACGTCCTCTTTTTTCAAAGAGAGTGACGTTGATCTCAGATTCTAGAGAATGCATTGCCTTGGTCAAGCTTGGTTGTGTAATATGTAACAATTTTGCGGTTTGTGTGTAGTTTTCACTTTGTGAAAGCTCAATAAAATAGCGAAGATGATCTAAATTCATGATATAAAATCTCCTTTCCAGAGACGCTTGAAGCCCTGATATTACGACTATTCTCTAAATAATAATAGCTTTTAGCTATAAATGCAACACGAAAAAGCAATTGGACGGGCAAACTTGTTAACGGTTACACTATTGGCTGTAAACAAACATGTGAAAAATAATACATGCAAAAATAGAGAATATATTTGGAGGAATCAATCATGACAAAATCACATCCAATCACAATCAGTTCGTGGACATTAGGAGACAAGTGTAGTTTTGAAGATCGTGTAAAAACAGCTAGCCAGGCTGGCTACGATGGAATTGGCCTTCGTGCGGAAACTTACATCGATGCGGTAAATGAGGGACTTTCAGATGATGATATTCTGGCAATTTTAGATAAATATGGAATCAAATGTACAGAGGTTGAATACATCGTCCAGTGGTGTGAGGAACCAAGATCATACGAACAAAAATATAAGGAACAAATGTGTTTCCATATGTGTGAATTATTCGGTGTAAAACATATCAACACTGGTCTTATGGAGTCATATTCAGTTGATTATTCAGCTAAGAAGTTACAAGAATTAGCAAGTAGAGCTGGCAAGTGGATCATAGCACTAGAGCCAATGCCTTACAGTGGTCTACCAAATTTGGACAAAACTTGGAAAATCATGCAAAAGGCAGACTGTGACAACGTCATGATGCTTCTTGATATGTGGCACTGGGTAAGAGCGGGTCAATCTTATGATTTGTTAACTAAAGAACAAGCCAAGAAGGTTATTTCGATTCAAATTGACGATGCTTACACACGTCCTTATGCAGAATCAATTCTAAGAGATGAATCGATGCACGACAGATTGGCACCTGGAATGGGTGAGATGGATACCGCTGGATTCGTTAAGATGATCAAAGATGCTGGAGTGGATCCTAAGGTTATCGGTGTGGAAGTTATTTCAGACAATTATCTTGATAAGGGAATAGATTATACGGCTGATTATACATACAAAGGGACAATCAAAGTTTTGAAAGAAGCATGGCCGGAGATTCTAGAAGACAAAGTTAGGGAGTAATAATATGTCAGAAGCAAAAACAAAAACTAAAAATTTTTTACCAACGGCTTTAGCGCTATATTTTGCTTACTTTATGCTTGGTATTGCTTCTTCGATATTGAGTCAATATAAGACTGAGTTTGCGACGGCATGGGGTGCTCAAAACTTACCGTCTGGTGTTATTGATGTAAGTATGGTTGTCTCCGTTGTAGCAGCATTTGGTCTTGGAAGATTAATCGCATATCCATTTGCAGGTCCTGTTTCTGACAAATTAGGCAGACGTGTCAGCGGATTGATCGGAACACTTTTGTACGCATGTTATTTCTTCGGTATAGCATTCTCCCCATCGTTTTGGTTCGCCTATGCCATTGGTGTTTTGAACGGAATTGCTAATTCGTTTTTGGATACCTGTGTGTCACCAAGTCTGATGGAAATGTTTCCTAAATCTGCTTCAATAGCCAATATATTCACTAAGTTTTCAGTTGTCGTTGCACAATTCTTACTACCATTCTTCATTGGATGGGTCGCAATGGCACATATGTCATACAAAACTATTTTCATTATTTGTGGATTATTGATGTTAGTCGATGCCTTTTTGGTTCTTATTTTGCCATTACCAGTTGCCAATGCTGTTGCTGATGAAGATGGCAAAGAAGTGGAAAAAGGAAAACACAAGATTCATTTCACTCCAGCTTCAATTTCTGCAATTTTGATTGGATTTACTAGCTCAACGACATTCATGCTTTGGTTAAATTGTAATCAGGAATTAGGTAAAAGCTATGGTGTTAAAAATCCAAGTTCATTGCAATCGTTTTATGCTGCGGGGGCTGCTATAGCAGTGTTGTTAACGGCTCAATTAATTCGTTGGGGTCTTAAAGAATCAACAGTTCTAGTATTGTATCCAACTATTTCAATTATTACGTTATTACTAAGTTATTTTATTCAAACATCAACAATGCTGTATGTTGCCAGTTTCTTAATAGGTTATGCTGCTGCAGGTGGAGTTTTACAACTTGCCACGTCAACAACTATTGAGTTTTTCCCAAAGGATAAAGGGCTTGCAACGTCGTTATGTATGATAAGTTCTAGTGTTGCCAATTATGCAATGTTATCATTGGCAGCTTTCATCACTAAGAGTACAGGTGGTAGTGCACCTAGAATGATTATCTTGTTAAATATCGTTATAACCATTGTTGGAGTCGGATTAGCATTAATTGTCAAAAAGGGTCAAAAAAAGACTGTTGATAAAAATGAATCTCAAGCAGTCGCTGAATAAATTATTGTTTTGAAATTTTGAAGCAAGGATAAGAGTTGTAAAGCTATGCAAACAAAAGAGTATAAACCAAGTTTAATTGCTGCAACTATTTACTTTAATTATTTTGTTTGGGGTTCTTCTATCTTGATTGTTTCCCAATACAGTCGACAATTTATGCGTCTATGGAATACGGATGTTAAAGGAATCTCAACGGTTATTGCCATGGTGGGTATCGGACATTTGGTAACTGTCATATTTGCTGGATGGATGTCTGATAGATTCGGTCGAAAAAACACTATGATAATTGGATTGATTGCCAACATCATATTTCTTATGGGATTGATCATGAGTAGAAATATCTATATGGCATGTTTCTTTACATTGTTTTTAGGAGCTGCTAATTCATTTGATGATTCAGGTGCTTATCCAGCTTTGACAGAGGCGTTTCCAACTAAAGCTGCGAGTATGAATTCACTGGTCAAAGCATGTATGTCTCTATCACAAACTTTGTTGCCGTTCATTGTTGCAGCTATACCTAGCGTATCTATTGTTTTGCCAATTATGTCACTTTTATTATTCTTGGATATCGTCACTATAGGCGTAATCAAATTCAATAAGGACAGATCTAATATCGTTAAAGATACAGAATCGATCAAATCAAATGTTGAGGATGTATCGGCAAGAACCAGTAAAGCAATAAAGGGCAATTTACCAAAAATGAGTATTGACGGAGTTGGTTTAATTATTGTCGGATTTACGATTTCATTTACATTTTATATGTATTCACAATATATTCCACATTTTGGAGTTACAGTCTTGAAACTTTCTGAAGCAGCGTCAAAGGAGCTGGTTTCTTGGTATGCCTTATCATCTCTTATATCAGTCTTTGTAACGTCGGTAATTATCAGAAAGGCACATCCTTATCGGGTTATGATGTTCTATTCAACAATATCAGGCATATTTTTAATCCTGATGATAACATTTCCGGGGTATCTATTGGTCAAAGTCACTAGTATAGTAATCGGTTTCTTTGCCGCAGGAGGCATATGGCAAGTTGGTCTAACCATAATTTCACAATATTTTCCTGATAAAAAGGGGAAGGTTACTGGCTATTATAGCTTTGCTGCAGCATTAACGTATTTTGTTGGACCATTTATTTCGACATTCATTATTGATGAAACTGCACAAAGCATGATTCGTGTATTCACTATTGATGCAACAGTCACAATAGTTGGAATTTTAGTAATGATGTTCTTAGCTTTCAGAGCTCACAAGTACCATTTTATTTAATATTGTAAATCCATAACTTTTGGCTATGTATTTATAGAAATATAGCAATTGGACTTAACACGTGACAGAGACTAAATTGTAATTGTAAAGTTTTTCACGTGAAGGAATTAACAACTAAATATAACAATTAATTTGGAGGAATCAATCATGACAAAATCACATCCTATTACAATCAGTTCTTGGACATTAGGAGACAAATGTAGTTTTGAAGATCGTGTAAAGGCAGCCAGTCAAGCTGGTTACGATGGAATTGGTCTTCGTGCTGAGACTTATGTTGATGCAGTTAACGAGGGACTTTCAGATGATGATATTCTAAATATTCTTGATAAATATGGAATCAAATGTACAGAGGTTGAATACATCGTCCAGTGGTGTGAAGAGCCCCGATCATACGAACAAAAATATAAGGAACAAATGTGTTTCCATATGTGTGAATTATTCGGTGTAAAACATATCAACACAGGTCTGATGGAGTCATATTCAGTTGATTACTCAGCTAAGAAGTTACAAGAATTGGCAAGTAGAGCTGGCAAGTGGATCATTGCTCTAGAGCCAATGCCTTACAGTGGCCTACCAAACTTGGATAAGACATGGAAAATCATGCAAAAAGCAGACTGTGACAACGTTATGATGCTTCTTGATATGTGGCACTGGGTAAGAGCTGGACAATCTTATGATTTATTAACTAAAGAACAAGCTAAAAAAGTTATTTCAATTCAAATTGATGATGCCTACACACGTCCTTATGCAGAATCAATTCTAAGAGATGAATCAATGCACGATAGATTAGCTCCAGGAATGGGCGAGATGGATACTGCTGGATTCGTTAAGATGATCAAAGATGCTGGAGTGGATCCTAAGGTTATCGGTGTGGAAGTTATTTCAGATAATTATCTTGAGAAGGGAATAGATTATACGGCTGATTATACATACAAAGGAACAATCAAAGTTTTAAAAGAGGCATGGCCTGAAATTTTAAAAGAAGAAGTTAAAGCTTAATTAAGTAGAAAGTGGGAGAAGTTATTATGAGTGATAGTTGGTTAGGATTAGACGGAAAAGTTTGTGTTGTAACAGGTGCTGTTGGTGGTATGGGTACTGTATTCTGTAAGGAATATGCAAAACAAGGTGCCACAGTAGTAATGGTCGACTTATTAGAAGATAAAGTTAATGCATATGCAAAAGAGATCCATGAAGAATACAACGTTCCAACATTGGCAATCAAATGTGACACTACTGATGAAGATGAAGTAGACGCTGCAGTTAAGAAGGTTGTCGATACTTTTGGCAAAGTTGATGTCGTACTTAATACAGCTGCCATTTTAAGATTCTCTCCACTAGAAGATCTTCGCTTGGACGAATGGAAAACTTCTTTAAACGTAAATGTAACCGGTTACTTCCTGATGTCTCAAAGATTCGGTCGAGTAATGATCGAACAGAAACATGGAACATTGTTACATATCTCAACAATTGCTTCACGATTCCCAGAGACATATAGCGCTGGATATAGTACAACAAAAGCTGCAGTTAATATGTTATCCAGACAGATTGCCGCTGAATGGGGACAATATGGAGTACGGAGTAATTGTATTCTTCCTTGTTTTGTTAAAACTCCACTATCAGCAGGATTCTATAGTGATCCAGAAGTTGAAAAGGGTCGTAAGCGTCTAACTGCAAGTCGTAGAATTGGAACAATTGATGATATTGCTAATGCCGTAATGTACTTGTCAAGTGATCGTTCAGATTATACGAATGGTGGCGAATTGACAGTTGAAGGTGGATTTGGAATTATGATGGGTGATATGACACCAAAACCAGGTGGCCGTCGTGGATATGCCGTAGAACATCATCAACCTGCAAAGAAATAAATAACTTATAAAAATATAATCGAACAGAGACAAGAAATTGTCTCTGTTTTACTAAGGAGTATCAATATTATGGAAAAACATATCTCAGGAACAACAGGTCTATTCACACTTCTAGGTACACCGGTGGGTCATTCAGGATCACCTGCAATGTATAACTTCAGTTTTAAAAAGCAAGGATTAGACTATGCTTATATGGCATTCGATGTTAAAAAAGAACAAATGCCACAAGCAATCGATGCACTAAAACTATTCAAAGTTAGAGGATCAAACGTAACGATGCCATGCAAGAGCGTTGCTTCAACACTGGTAGATGATCTTTCACCCGCTGCAAAAATTATTGGAGCTATTAATGTTATTGTCAACAATGATGGTAAGTTAACAGGACACATTACTGATGGTATAGGATTTGTTCGTAATCTTAAGGAAAATGGCGTTGATATTAAAGGTAAGAATATTGTTGTTATTGGTGCTGGTGGTGCCGCAACGGCTATTCAAGTACAGGTAGCTTTGGATGGAGCTAAATCAATTGCAATATTTAACCAAGATGATGAATTCTTCGAAAATGCCAAAGAAACAAAATCAAAACTTAAAGATGAAACTCCAAATGTAAAAGTTGATGTTTATCCATTATCAGATAAAGGTTTATTGAAAGAAAAAATTGAAAATGCAGATATTTTAGTTAATGCAACCATTGTAGGAATGAAACCACTTGATGTCCAATCCTTAGTTGATAAATCCATGTTGCGTTCTGATTTGATTGTTGCAGATACAGTCTATAATCCATTGAAAACAAAATTAATTGAAGATGCTGAAGAAGTTGGCGCTAAGGCAATTCCAGGTAAAGGAATGTTGCTATGGCAAGGTGCTGAAGCATATAAGCTATTCACTGGAAAAGAAATGCCAACCGATGAATATCAAGCATATGAGAAAGAACAAGCAAAAATCTGAGAGGGTGCGTTAATTATGGAAAAATGGATTGATGGTAGAACTAGAATGTTAGGTTTATTCGGTACACCAGTATCTCATTCGGGCTCTCCGGCAATGTATAATTTTAGTTTTGAAAAATCCGGCATTAATTATGCATACTTGGCATTTGATGTTACTGAAGAGCAAATGCCACAAGCAATTAATATCATGAAATTATTTAATATGCGTGGGGCAAATATTACTATGCCCTGTAAGACTGTGGCTGCAAAGTTGGTCGATAAATTATCACCAGCAGCGGAACTTATTGGAGCAGTTAATACAATTGTGAATGATGATGGAATTCTAACTGGTAATAACACAGATGGGGCTGGATATGTTGCTAACATCAGACAAAACGGAGTTGATCCTAAGGACAAAGTATTCACAGTTCTAGGTGCAGGTGGTGCTGGAACAGCTATTGCTGTACAAGTTGCCTTGGATGGAGCTAAAGAGATTAGAATCTTTAATCCCAAGGATGATTTCTTCTCTAATGCTGAAAAGATGGCAAAAAAAATAATGGATAAGGTCCCTAATTGTAAAGTTACAGTTGGCGATATCAACGATGAGAAAGAACTCAAATCATCAATTTCTAGCAGTGACATTTTAGCCAATGCCACAAAGGTAGGAATGGCTCCAAATATTGATAATACCAATATTACTGATACAAATGTATTTCGTGAAGATTTAGTTGTAACTGATACAGTTTATAATCCAACTGAGACAAAAATGTTGAAAGAAGCCAAAAGTAAAGGTAGTAAAGTTATTGGTGGACAAGGAATGCTAGTTTGGCAAGGTGCCGCAGCGTTTAAACTATATACTGGTGAAGATATGTCAGTTGATGAAGTTAAAAGTCTATTTTTTTAAAGCGTAACAACACGCGAATAATTTCCGAACATTAACTAAAATGAGGCGCCATTCACAACGTGAATGACACCTCATTTTAATGTTAAGCAGAAGAAATTGCGTGTTGTTACGCGTTTGCGAAGCAAACAAGAAACAATAAAGAAGAAGTCGAACTAGAATTTCCTATTCAACAATTCAGATAAACAAAAATCAATCAACTTATCATTACAATCTCGAGCTTTTTCAAAATCACGTTCATTCAAGTAATAGACAACGTCATCTCGATATTTCTCTACCTGAGATAAATCATGAAATTGAATGATCCACTTGCCCAAAGTTAGATAAATAGATTTAAAATTCAAAATCAAAAGAGGATAAACCAGATTATTCGAAGAAACTGCCAGTTCATGATAAAAATCAAAGCCTAATTCAGGCTTCTTATTGGAATTCACTTCGTTTTTGAATCTATCATAAATCAAATTAAGTTTAACAAACGATGTTGATGTATTGCACTCCATAATCATGTCGCCTTCAAAAAGCTTGCGAGCACGGAAAATGGATTTTAATAGTGAAGGTCGATAATTTCCTCCATTAAAGTTAATAATAATATTAAAAGTCTCTAAATTACCATCTTCATTGAACTTGGCGATGTAATTTCCCTGTCTTGGGACAACTTTGATAAAACCTAAACGTGACAATTCTTTCAATCCGTTATTAACAACTGAACGGCTAACTCCAAAATTTTGAGCCATTGTACGCTCACTTGGCAACTTATCTCCAATTTTTAATTCTCCAGTTAAAATTTTCTTTTCAAAAAAATCTACTAATTGATCTACCTCTGACATTGATTGAATAGTTTCGAATTTCACGATGATTTCCTTTCTGGATCTGGTTGAACCAGATGCCACCAATGCGATATGTCGTTAAATTAAGTATATCGTTTGTGAATCCGTTTACAATGTAATGCATATATTTAATACTACAAGTAAGAATTCTATTGATCAATGGAAGTTTAATTAATAAGGAGGTTTCATCGTGAAAACTGATTTTGATGTGATTGTAGTTGGTGCTGGAAATGGTGGACTGATAGCTGCCGCAAGCTCTGCTAAGTTGGGTAATTCTACGTTACTGATAGAGAGACATAATTTACCAGGTGGTGCCGCAACTAGTTTTACAAGAGGTAGATTCGAATTTGAACCATCACTCCATGAACTGGCAAAGTATGGATCAAAGGATAATCCAGGTAATATCCGAAACATATTTGATTGGCTGGGAATCGATGTTGAATTCAAAGAAGTTCCAGATGCCTATCGTGTTATTAATACTGGTTCAAATGGATTCGATGTTTCAATGCCAACAGGGATTCCTAACTTTATCAAATCGATGGAACAGGCCGTTCCAGGCAGCTCTCAAAGTGTTGGTAGATTCTTTAAAATTGCAGTCGAGGTTGCACAAGCATTTTCAGAATTAACAACTGACCCAGCAAATATCAACATGGAAGATATTGCTGAAAAATACCCACTGTTTATGAAATATGGAACGATATCTTATCAAAAGGTACTGGATGAATTACAAATACCAAAGAAGGCTCAAGAAATACTCATGGCCTATTGGTGCTATATAGGTATTCCTGGTGACGAATTTGAGTTTGCCTACATGGCCGCAATGGTTGTGTCCTATGTAGCTTTATCTGCGTATATTCCTGTTAATCGATCTCACGAAATCTCAACAGCATTGATTGATTCATTACAGCAAAATGGTGGCGAGGTCTGGTTCAATACTGAAATAACCAAGTTGATTGTTCAGGATGGAGAAGTAGTCGGTGTTCGGACAGCAGATAAGGATATTTATGCTAAGCAAGTTATTATGAATGTCATTCCTGATGTAGTTTATAGCAAAATGCTTGATTCCACGGATGTGCCTATTCGGGAAGTTAAGAAATCTAACGCTAGAAAGATTGGAACTAGTGGATTCTTAGTTTATCTTGGACTCAATAAATCAGCTGAAGAATTAGGGATTAAGGATTACAGCACATTCATTGATGATAATTGGGATTCACATTATCAGTTTGATCATATGGATAATTTAAAAGATAATGGATTCTTCATAATGAATTGTTTGAACGTTGCTAATCCGGGATGTTCGCCTGAAGGAACCTCAATACTATATGCTACACAGCTATTCTTTGGTGATTCATGGGATGATGTTTCACCAGTTGAATATGCAAAACTAAAGGATAAGATTGCCGAAGATTTAATAAGCCGTTATGAAAAGGCGACAGGTATCAATATTCGTGATTATATCGAAGAAATTGAAATTGCTACTCCTGAAACGTTTGCTCGTTACCTACGTGGACCAGAAGGGGAGATTTATGGATACTTTGGAAGCCGTTGGGATCAAATGTTGGCGCGTACAATGAGTTTGGTAAAAGAAGATGAACCAATTAAGAACTTACATTTCTGTGGTGGACATGGATATTTATTAGATGGATATAGTTCAGCCTATCAGTCAGGTTTAGCTGCCGCTAAATTGGCTAATCAAAATATATCGAAGGAGACGGTATAATGGATACTTTTGAAAACCAAATTAAACCGTTCAATAAATTACTTGAAGAACGTAAAGAAAAAATCGATTCAGGATCAACAAAACCTCTAGTTAAAACATTCCCAGTCAATGAGCTGGCAGAACGATTACATCCTGAAAAGCAGTTTTTAAAGGTATTCAAAATTGTTGAACACGGACCAGATGCAAGAAGCTTTTATTTTAAGCCAGATACAGATAATGGAACTAATCATTTGGCTTATTTTAGATCAGGCCAGTACATTTCCTTACGACTAAAGATAGACGATAGCTATGTAACACGTCCCTATGCGATTTGTTCTTCACCAGCTGATGCAATGAATGATATATACATGTTGACAATCAAACTAGTTCAGACTGGATTCGTCACACCATATATCTGGGATAATTGGAAAGTGGGTACAAAGATTGAAGCTTCTGCTCCAGCGGGAACCCTTTATTATCAACCACTACGCGATAAAAAACATATTATCGGAATTGCTGGTGGTAGTGGCATAACGCCGTTTTACTCTATGGCAAAATCAATAAGTGAGGGTGTTGAAGACGTTGATCTAACTATCCTTTATGGAAGTAGGACACATGACAATATTTTATTGGGTGAAGAGTTAAATAAGCTAACTAAAGAGACTGATAAGGTTAAGGTCGTCAATGTTCTTAGTGATGAAAATATTTCTGGATATGAGCATGGTTTTATAAGTGCTGCATTGATTAGTAAATATCAACCTGCACAGGATTATTCTATTTTCATTTGTGGTCCCAATGTGATGTACAAATTTGCCAACAAAGAAATTGCAACACTACATTTACCAGCTGGGAGAGTGCGCCACGAATTAAATGGTGATTTCGGTACTCCATATAATGAGTTGGATTATCCCACCTCTGCTAAGAACAAAATCTTTAATTTAACAGTCAGAGTTAGAGATGATGAACGTGTGATTAAAGCAAAAAGTAACGAGTCATTGTTAGTTGCCATGGAACGTGCAGGAATAAAAGCCCCATCAATGTGTCGTAGTGGAGAATGTGGATTCTGTCGATCCCAGTTAATCAATGGTAAGGCCTTCACGCCGACATCAATTGATGGTAGAAGAATCGCCGATAAAAAATTTGGATATGTTCATACTTGCGATGCATATCCATTGAGTGATTTGACAATTGATGTACCAGTGCATGATTTAGAGAGCGTAACAACACGCGAATAATTTCCGAACATTAACTAAAATGAGGCGCCATTCACAACGTGAATGACACCTCATTTTAATGTTAAGCAGAAGAAACCGCGTGTTGTTACGCGTTTGCGAAGCAAACAAGAAATTAGATATTAATTGAATTTGAATCCCAAAGTAATAAGAAATTTCATGTGTTTTAATACAAAGTACGACCAGAATCCCGTTTAAAATTATCAAAAGACTTAATAGTCAAATCTCTATCATGCTGTTCAAGATTCAAAACGCTCTTATCAGCCAAACCACCGCTAATAAAATCATAAATAAAGTCGTCACGGAAGCCGATATCTGCGGCATCCTTAGCACTATTTCCGTAGTAACAAGTCGAAATGTTCGACCAAATAATTGCACCAAGACACATTGGGCAAGGATATGCATTGGTATACAGAACACATCCAGTTAAGTCGTGAGTTCCCAATTTTTGATAAGCCTCTCTAATAGTCGTGATCTCGCCATGTGCAGATGGATCATGATTTTCTAACACACGATTATGTCCACTGGCAACTACTTTGCCATCCTTAACAATGACAGTACCAAAAGGTCCGCCAATCTGTGTACCTACGTTAGATTGAGCCTCTTTTTCTGCTAGTTCCATAAATTTTTGTTCATATGCCATAACGTCCATCTCCCAATCTAAATACTTCAAGGGCAATATTAACATATTTTTGTAGTAAATATTAAAAGCAATCGCCAAAATCATTGATAGAATACAAATGATTTGTCGATTGCTTATGTATAATAACTTTAAGCTGTCTTCATAACGTGAGGTTTCTCTTCAAGTATTGCATCAAGAACCTTTTCAGCTACTAAGCCAACTTGTCCTGGGTTACGGATATCTTTGGGACCGTCAGTCTCAAAGTAATTAGTTGAATCTTTCATAACGACGATATGGTCGGCCATACGAGCAGCTTCATCAACGTCATGAGTGACAAGTACTGTAGTAAGATTTTGCTTCTTACAGATATCAAGAATTAAATCTTGCATCTTTCTTCTAGTCAAAGCATCCAATGCACCGAGTGGTTCATCAAGAAGTAATATTTCTGGATCAGTCATTAGAGCACGAGCTAGAGCGACCCTTTGCTTTTGACCACCAGACAGTTGATTTGGATAATGGTCTGCATAATCATTCAACTCAACCAAGTCCAATAATTCTTTGGCATGTTTAATGTCTTCTGGCTTTTTAGATTTGAATGAGAGGTTCTCAATGACAGTCATCCAAGGAAGCAAGCGGTCTTCTTGGAACATCATTCTAACAAGTGACTTAGATTTGGTTTTATCAATATCAATTGAACCACTAGTGGGTTTTTCTAGACCCGCTATAAGTCGTAGTAGAGTACTCTTACCACCACCACTCATACCAACGAGTGCAACAAATTCACCGTTATGAATATCTAGATTTACACTTTGAAGTGCGATTTGATTGTTATAAGTTTTACCAATATTATTAACTTTTATCATTGTATTTGTTTTCATTTAAATGTTATTCCTTCCAGTTGTTTGCCATTCTAGCAATAGACTTTCAAAACTCTTTGCGACGAGATCGGATATTTTACCTAATATCGCATAGACTACGATACATAAGACGACAGTCTCCATGTCGACGAAATCTTCGGCGTTGTTTGCCATATATCCAATACCTGAACTGGCTGATATTGTTTCGGCAACAATCAAAGTTGTCCACATAACACCAAGTGCATATCGAACGCCGACTAATATTTGCGGTAGTGCGGCTGGGAAAATGATTTTCTTGAACATATCAAATCGTGATAGTTCGTATGATTTGCCCATTTCAATCAAGTCATTATCAACTGAACGAATTCCAGAATAAGTATTGATATAAACTGGGAACATTGTTCCAATTGCGACTAGTGATATCTTGGCTGATTCATTGATTCCTAACCAGATAATAATCAGTGGAATTAGTGCTAAATGGGGAATATTTCTAAACATTTGGATCGAAGAATCGAATAGTAAACTGAATGTCTTGGACATACCATTGACGAATCCCAAGATGAATCCGATACCTCCACCGATCAATAATCCTAATGTGGCACGATAAAGACTGATGCTGAGGTTCTTTGGTAGTTCTCCACTAGCCGTCAGCGTTATGCCATCTTGTAACACCGCTATGGGTGAGGGTAGAACAGAAGTCGATAACCAGCCAACTGAACTAGCCAACTGCCAGACGACGACTAATGTAACTGGGATTATAAATGGTAGTAATTTTTGAGTTGGGAAGCTGAAATGCCTTGCTGGATTTGAATTAGACGTATTAAGGTCGATAGATTTTTGCATTAATTACGCCTCCTTGACATATTGCTTTTCTTCAATTTCTTTGGCAAGTAAAGTACGTTGAATTTTACCCGTAGCGTTCTTGGGTAATTCTTGCCCGAAGATATATTGAGTAGGACGTTCTGCTGGCATCAATTGATTATTCGCGAGATTTTTGAGCAATGCCAATTGATATCTATGGTCTGTCTGTTCTTCATTTGTAATGATTACCGCTGTAACGGCTTCTCCATAGATTTTGTCAGATGTACCGACTACTGCCATTTCTTTGATGAATGGTAGGACTGTTAAACAGTCTTCAACTGCTAGTGGATTAACGTTTTCACCACCGCGAATGATCATTTCTTTGCGACGACCGACAATGTATAAGTAACCATCATCATCGATTTTTCCAAGATCTCCTGTGAGCAAGTATCCATTGCTGAAGGTTTCGGGTTGTGCATCGAGATAGTGGTCGATCACTGAATCACCCTTGAGAGCAATCTCACCGATTGCGTTTGTCTTCAATTCTTTGTAGTCTGAATCAACTATCAATACATCGGTGCCATAAGGGATTCCAACACTGTTTTGTTTAGTGGCGTTCAATGGATTCTGAGTGATTTGACTGGCGGCTTCGGTCATACCGTAACTTTCAATCAATGGAATATCGAATCTGATCTTGAATTCCTCATGAGTACTGGGAAGTAGTGGTGCAGAGGCAGTTCTCAAGAATCTTAACTTATTTGGTTTGGGTTGTTCATCACGTTGTAAGAGAATCTCAATGATAGCAGGTGTCAAAGATACCCAAGTTAATTGTTCATCGAAGACTTCCTTCCAGAATAAGTGAGCACTGAATTTTGGTCTGAAAAGTAATTGTCCATCTGATAGACGAGTGGCGAGGTTTGAAATGACCATTGCATTAACGTGGAATAGTGGCATAACGATCATTGTGCGGTCATAGTCAGTCAGTTCTTCACTTACGATAATATTGTCGGCATTAGCCAATAATTGATTGTGAGTAAGTCCAACGCGTTTAGGTTTACCAGTTGTGCCAGAGGTGTGCATGATAATGGCAAATTGGTTATCAAATGGCTCTTTTGCCAAATGTGATTCGTGAGTTTTGCGAATATATAGTTCCACTTCTGGTTCATGTAGAGTTGTCAATTTAGGGCGTTTTTCAAAAGTATCGTTGAGAGTATCAGGCTCATCCATATCAGAATTCATGATCATTGCGGAATAGTTATATTGTTCCTCAAGTTCATTGATTTGGATTTCTGTCACAGCAGGGTTGATTGGGTGAACGATTGCACCTATTTCCCATAAGCTTTGTACTACTAAGGAGTAAGTTACTGAGTTAGTTAATGCGACTAAGACGATATCGTTATAACCGATACCTTGAGTTGACCAGTAGTTCAACCATGTTTCACGTTCCTTATTTAAGACTGATCCTGTATACCAGTTCTTTTGTGCATCTTGCATAATGGGACGATTAGGATTATTAGTTAATTGTTGTTTTAGTTGGTTAGTTAGTTTAGACATATATATCACCGAGTCCTTTCAAGTACGTAGGTGTTTTTAATAGATTTATTTTTCTTTAATTGAATAAACCTAGTTTACAAATATGTCGGCATTCTAACTACTGGTTTTCGCTAAGTGTTAAATAAGATTTTCTTATTAAGATACTTATATAAAATTCATTACGTAATTTACCCATAGACAGAACTTGAGGTAGGTCGAAAAGGAGTGGAAATTATATCATATATGATATAATACGTGATGAAGAAAGTTGAATTTGTATTTCTAGTGTTAGATGGAAAAAGTGAAATAATGGAATTTATTAATGGTCTCCCGGTTAAAGATAGGAGTAAGCTGTACGATACAATTAATATCATATCGGAGTTTGGAATCCCAATTGCTGCACGTCAAGAGTGGGTGAAAAAACTTGATTCTGATATATATGAGATTCGATCTAAGGTTGGGACGAATATTCAACGATGTTTGTATTTTCATAAGTATAAAAACATATATGTAATAACTAATGGATTTACTAAAAAGACAGATAGAACCCCACAAAGGGAAATAAGACGTGCTAGATTATTGATGAATAGGAGCAAATCACAAGATGACAAAAGTTGAACTTATTAATGCAGCAGAATATATTGAAAATGAAAAAAGGAAGAATCCTGAATTATCAAGGATGATGGATATAGAAGAAAATAAAATGGAATTAGCTATTAATATTTCAAAGTTACGTCGTTCTCTGGGATATTCGCAAGAAGAATTCGCCAAAAAAGTCAATAAACCACAATCAACTATCGCTCGTATCGAAAGTGGTGAGGGGAATCCTACAATGAAGACTATTTTTGAAATAGGATATGCTGTTGGTAAAAAAGTTAATATTTCTTATGAATAAAGAGCACACTAAAGTGCGGAATTTCTGAGCATTAACATAAAAAGATGGTGCCATTCACGAAAGTGAGTGACGCCATCTTTTATGTTCTGTTAAGCTTTTTTGAATGTAACGGTAAAAATACTTCCGTTGGGTTTATTATCAGAAACGATAATCTGAGCATTATTTAAGATAACCAGTTTAGCCACAATTGCTAAGCCTAAACCACTACCTTTGATCTGGGTGGAGTGGGATTCGTCCACACGATAGAATCGCTGAAAAATTTTGTCCTTTTTATCATCAGGAATACCCATCCCGTTATCAGCAATACTCAAGTTGATATTGTCATTATCTTTTGAAACGTTCACATCAATATGCCCATTTTTAGGAGAATATTTACTAGCATTGTCCAAAAGTGCAATGGTAATCTGTTGAATCAAGTCCAAATTACCATTGATCACTAGATCTGGTTCAATAGATACGTTGATATTTTGTGGTATAGAGGCTTGATAATGGTCACTAAGTTGTTTGATTGTTTCGGATAAGTTAACTTCAGATAATTCAACGTCAGCTTTGTCAGCTCTGGAAAGATGCAACAGGTTCTCAATCAGCTTTTGCATCCTCAAAGATTCTTCGTCAATGAAATCCAGAGATTCAGGGATGACCTCGGGATGTTTGTCACCGCGTCGCTTAATTAGGCTGATGTTCCCGCGAATGGCGGCGATTGGTGTACGTAATTCATGAGATGAATCGGAAACAAATTGCTTTTCACGTTCCAAACGCTGATTTTGAACGTTCAAGAGATCATTGAATGAATTACCCAGTTCATTTATTTCAAGTGGACTGTCAGGAACTGTCAAGGAAGGCTGATTGGTCTCTAGATCTTGAGTTGTTTTCTTAGTCTCATTAACTAGTTCCAATGTTGGTGCACTGAGACTCTTGGCTAATCTTCTAGCCCACCAAGTACCGAATCCCAAAGTTACGAAGACAACAAAGGCTATGACTATCAACAATAACAGTAAGCTCCTTAATAGATTGTTCAAACTGACCCAGAGTTGATAGGTAGTATTGTTGTTTTTTTGTGTGTAATAGAGAAATAGACCATAGCCTGGAATGTAGACCATATTTTTGTTAAAGAAAATATGTAGCTTTTTCCTAGCTAGGAATCGCTTGGATGATGGGGAAGTCATAATAACACTTTGACGTTTTAATGAAGCGGCAGTGACTGACTTGTCTTGGGTCTTGACCCGGATGAAAGAATTTTGCTTGGTGTGTCGCTCATTGGCGTTATTCCATTCAATGAAGTTAGGAATACTCTCAATATTGGAGCGATTCAAGCTCATCATCAAACCTTGCGCATCCCGAGTCGTCATCATAGTTTGTTGAACGCCGACAAATGCTAGAATCAACAGGCTTATCGAAAGGGTAATAATGACGACTAAGCGATTGATTCCTTGATTGATCAGCTTCTCATAAGTAGTGACATTTTTAGTCTTCATTGGCTGTATCCTCAATCGAATAGCCAACACCACGAATTGTCTGGATAAGAGGTCGATCATTTTTGCCATCTATCTTGCTGCGTAGGTAGCCAACATAGACGTCGACGACATTTTGTTGTCCCAAGAAATCTTCACCCCAGACGTTATCCAGTAATTCATCACGAGTGAAGACCTGATTGACGTGCTGTAGGAAGAATAACAACAAGTCATATTCACGTCTGGTCAATTGAATATTGACGTTATTTCTAACCACTTGATGAGACTTAGTATTGAGCGTTAAATCAGCGATTTGGTAAGTTTGATCTGGCTCTGATAATTGTTCAGCACGTCTTTGGATCACACGTACTCTAGCAAGTAACTCTTCTATTTCAAAGGGTTTGGTAATATAGTCATCGGCTCCATTATCAAGACCGGCAACTTTATCACCGACATAATCACGAGCCGTCATGATGATAACCGGTACTTGGTCATGCTTTCTAATACGACGTAATACTTCCATGCCGTCTAGTTTTGGTAACATCCAATCAAGTAAGATAAGTAATAACTCGTTTTGGTGTTCCTCATATTTCTCCATAGCTTCTAGGCCGTCATTAGCTACCACGACATTGAAGTCCTCAAATTGTAGTTCTTTTGTTAGATAACTTGAAAGACTTAATTCATCTTCAACGATTAAAATAGTATTTTTCATTTGAACCTCCAAAAAGGTATTCGATGTATTTATTATAAGTGATAATCGTTTTGTTTAGATATTTTTTATTGAAATATATTACTAAAAAAGGCAGTACCCAAATTGGATACTGCCTAATCTCGTTTTACTTTTTAATTCCCAATTTAACCTGACATTCAGGGCACAACCCATAAACTTCCATATGGTTGCCAGAAATCATATATCCAGAAATGTCGGCGGTCTTTTCTTCCAAGGCCTTCTCATCTTTACTGAATCCGGGATATGATACATCCACAATTTTACCACAATTGGTACATATTGCATGATAATGTGGGGTACCGAAGTAATCATAGTGGGTACTGCCATCGCCATTTTGTAATTCCACGACTAGATGATGCTCAACAAATGTATTTAAAGTGTTATAAATCGTTGATGAACCCATATTCGGAAGATCTTTGCTCAGGCCAGATCTGATGGTTTCAACAGTAGGGTGATTATGATGACTGGCCAAATAGGCCAAGATGATATGACGCTGTGGTGTAACTCGTAATTTGTGCTCTTTTAAAACCTTCAGAGTATCCTCCATGACAGAACTATTAGCCATAAGCAATCTTCCTTTCTACTATTTATCATTAAATTAGAATCATTACAATGTAAGTATAGTACTTTTGTATTGAGAATATCAATTAATGTTTACTTATGTAGCCAACGCTATTGGCAACTTGTAAGTTTACTTTTTTCTGAAAAAGGTTTAATATGTATTCGTTAGTAAGTAAGAACCATTCCAAGATAGAAACGATTACAGATTAAGGAGTGAGGAAGATGCAAAAGAAAAAGAAGAACAGAAGCCTTGCTGAAAAGATAAATGTCATGCGTGCTAGTGTTATGGGTGCTAATGATGGCATTGTTTCAGTTGCCGGTATCGTTATTGGTGTAGCTGGTGCCAGAAGTAGTAATTATGCGATTTTCCTAGCCGGTATTGCTGGTATGCTTGCTGGGACCATCTCGATGGCAATGGGTGAGTGGGTCTCTGTTAGTACCCAACGTGACAGTGAACGTCGTGCAATTGAGAAGGAGTCAGCAGCACTTGATGGCAATTACGATAGAGAATTTGAATTCATCAAGAACAAGTATCAATCGACCGGGATTTCTTCTGATTTGGCATTAAAGGCCACCAAAGAAATGATGAGTGATGATTCACTTGATGTTGCAGTCCGTGAAAGATATGGATTCAATCCCAAAGAACACACCAGTGCCATTGCCGCAGCGTTGGCATCAATGATTTCATTTCCAACTGGCTCGATTCTGCCATTATTATCAATAACCCTGTTTCCAAGTAATATTAAGATTGTCGCAACCGTAGTTGCAGTGATCATTGCTTTGACAGTGACAGGCTATACAGCCGCAGCTTTAGGCAACGCTAATAGACTAAAGGCCGTATTCAGAAATGTTCTATCAGGATTATTAACAATGCTTGTAACTTATTTAATAGGATCGCTATTCGCACACTAAGGATGTGACAAGATTGATGAAAGCAGTAAATGTTGCAAAATCAAAAAAGCAAAAGAAAACAATGGCAGAACGTTCCAACACACTACGTGCCGGAGTTTTAGGATCAAATGATGGAATCTTAACAGTTGTTGGTGTGTTATTTTCAGTAGCCGTCGCAACAACGAATCAGTTCACAATTTTTATTGCCGGCTTGTCCGATCTTCTAGCATGTGCTTTTTCAATGGCTTCTGGCGAATACGCTTCAGTTAGCTCCCAAAAGGATACAGAAAAAGCAGCTATTGAAAAAGAACGTGAACTAATCAAGACAGACTTTGCAGGCGAAGTTCAAGCAGTGGCAGACTTCTACGTAAAACGTGGTGTTACCGAGAATACATCAAAAGAAATTGCAGAAGAATTGATGAAAAAAAATGCCCTAGCTACCGTAGTCAAAGTTAAATATGACCTAGACTTAGGACACTATATGAGCCCATGGGATGCAGCATTTTCATCACTAGTGGCAGCATCTTCAGGTGGTATATTCCCATTAGTAGCAATGACTCTTCTACCAGTTTCACTACAATGGCCAGGAACAATACTAGCCGTAACCTTGTCAGTAGCATTGACAGGATTCTTGAGTGCCAAATTAGGCGACGGGTTAGTTAAAACAGCTATTATTAGGAATGTTATTGTTGGTATTATTACTATGATTATCCATTATTCCGTTGGATTGATGTTATAAAATCAGAGCGATACAATTCACGGGAATTTCCGAGCATTAACACAAAAAATGACGATCAACACGAAAGTGTTGACCGCCATTTTTAGCGTTAAGCGGAAGAAATTGTGAATTGTATCGCGTTTCAGCAAGTTTGAGGATAAAAAAGAAAAGAACAAATTTTTTTACCTGAAAAAATCAAGAAGAGAAGAAATTGTGAATTGTATCGCGTTTCAGCAAGTTTGAGGATAAGAGAGAGGCAAGGTATGAATTCATTTCCTGGAAAAAGGAAGAAGAGAAGAAACCATGTTTTGAATCGCGTTTCAGCAACCAATAAAAATCAAGAAATCATGTAGCAATCCCAATTGCATGCTATCCTATAATAGTAGACTATAGAAAAATTGGTAATAAAAAATGAACAAAGATAAATTAAAAAGATTCCTAAACAGCCAGGGATTTTTCAAGTGCCCCAATTGTGGCGAGAAACTATCATTAAATAATACTAGCTTAGTTTGTGCCAACAATCATAACTTCGACATTTCTAAATATGGCTATGTGAATTTCTTGTTAAATATGAAGCAACAAAAGAACTATGACAAAGATAACTTCGAAAACCGTGGCCTCATTTTGAAAGATGGATTGTATGATCATATATTAAATAATCTGACCAATATTATTTCAAATCTTCCCATTGAAACAATTCTGGATACGGGATGTGGAGAAGGATATTATTCTCGTGAAATTCATAAATCACTTGATAAACAAATGCTGGCGTTTGATATATCAAAGGACTCAATTCAACAAGCTGCTAAAAATGATCAAGGAAACTCTGTTAAATGGTTTGTTGGTGATTTAGCACAATTACCCATTCAAGATAGCAGTGTTGACTGTATCTTGGATATATTCTCTCCAGCGAATTACAGTGAATTTCATCGTATCTTAAAGGATAAAGGGTATTTGATCAAAGTCATTCCAGGCGAAAATCATGTGATTGAATTACGTAAGCAAGCTAGTGAATTTCTCAGAAGTGACAGTTATTCAAATCAGCGTGTACGCGAATACTTTGAAGAGCATTTTGATGTGGTTGATGAGATAAATGCTACTAAAACTTACGATGTGTCAAAAGAAGTGCGTGATGCGTTCATTCAGATGACACCCTTGTTGTTCAATGTTGATAAAACAAAGGTTAATTGGGAAGAAATTGATCAAATCACAGTTGATTCTAAGATTCTAATCGGTAAGGCTTAGCACCTCGAATGTCCCGTTCTTGAAGTGCTCTAAACGCAATAACCAAGAACACATACTCCGCTTACTACGAATATGTAATGCACTACTTCGTAGCACCTCACATATTCTAGGTAATGCTCGAATGTCCCGTTCTTGGTTATTGCTCTATTTTGTTTTCATCATCAAATCTAATGATCCCTGTAAATCTTTTAACTGTTGTTCGTCGACACAATTAACATTTTTGCGAATATTTTGAGCGATTACTAGTTTCATGGCTTTATCGACTCCAGATTTTACAGCTGATAGTTGAACTAAGACGTCGTCACAGGATCTATTATCTTCCATCATTTTTAGGATTCCGTCTAATTGACCGCGGGATCTTTTTAGTTGGCTGGTTATTTTTTTGCTGGCTTGTTCTTCTTCGATAGTTTGAGACATAAGTGCCTCCTGAGTTTATTTATTAGTGTAATTATACCTAGTGGGGTAGTGTACTTCAAATTATATGCTGTAATAGCTTATATTTGGCCAAATCAAAATATTTGATTAGTATTACCCTAGGGGGTATATTGTTAATTGAAAATGAAAAGTGATATATAAGGAGAATTCATATGAGTAATATCAAAGAAATTAGTGACGCAACTTATAATGATCAAACAAATACAGGATTGGTAATTACTGATTTTAACGCAGACTGGTGTCCACCATGTAAAATGATGAATCCAATTCTTGAAAAGTTATCATCAAAGGATGAATTAGGCGATAAGATCAAGTTCACATCAATGAATGTTGATCATAATCCACAGACCCCTGATAACTTCGGTATTCAAGGAATTCCTACATTTATTATCAAAAAAGATGGTAATGTTGTCGGACGTTTGGTTGGTTATCAACCAGAAGAGAAGTTCCGTGCAGCATTAGCACAATATATGTAGAGCGTGACAAAACACGTTCAGTTTTCGAGTATAATGCAAAATAAGTAGACATCCACGCAAGTGGACGTCTACTTATTTTTTATTAAACGGAGAAAATTGTGTTTTGGCACGCGTTTCACTGCAAACTTGAGTAGAAAAAAGTTATGTCATAATCCTTTTTTTATTAAACGGAGAAAGTTACGCTTTTTCACTGCAAGTTTGAGTAGAAAAGGAAGTTTGTCACAACTTTTATTTTAGTTTAAAAATCTAAAATGTATTATCAGTGTAATAGGTAGTATCTAATCCATTAGTGTCATAGTCAGTATTGTCAGGATCTTTGAAATAAGCTGAATTTAACTTATTCAACTTGGTTTCTGTATTGTTCAGTGTCTTCTTACTCAATCCTAGATTGGCACGTAACTTATCAGATGCCGATTGCATGACCTCGGTAGGTAGTATCTGATATGAG
This sequence comes from Companilactobacillus allii, assembly GCF_001971585.1. Lineage (NCBI taxonomy): Bacteria > Bacillati > Bacillota > Bacilli > Lactobacillales > Lactobacillaceae > Companilactobacillus > Companilactobacillus allii. The sequence continues at coordinate 926,230 of NZ_CP019323.1, forward strand.
CTACCATTGATCCAAGCAGATTGACCTTGTAACTGTTTAGTAGTCAATTTCTTACCGGCACTATGATACTTAATAGGGAATTTCTCCATTTGAGAATCGGTCAAATCAGAATCTACATCTGGGCCTAACTTGGTGATCAAATCAGGTAGTTTAACCAAGTACTTGGGTTGTTCTAGTTTCTTTGTGACAGCCTTTAGGACTTGCTGCTGTCTGATTTGTCTACCATAATCTCCACGTGGATCTTGATAACGCATACGAACGTAACTAAGTGCTTGTTTACCATTCAAGTGATGAGTTCCTTTTGGTATAGTAATACCGTCATAACTAACTTTGATAGGTGTAGTAACGGTAACACCGCCAACGAAGTTAACGGCCTTCTCTAAAGCACCCATATTGATAGCGACACTGTAGTCAACCGGTATACCAAGTAGCTTACTTACAGTTTTCTTAGCCATATCAGATTTACCAATATTGTAGGCAGCGTTTATTTTTTGAACGTTCTTTTGTTTCTTACCAGCTCCGACAATCTCAGCCATTGTATCTCTAGGAATAGAGTACATCACTGATTTATGCGTCTTGGGATTTAGGGTTATGATCATCATGGTATCAGAATTACCACGATCGATTCTACCATCGGCACCAGTGTCAGCGCCTAGTAAAAGGATCGAGATGGGCTTTCCAGTGTTGATTTTGTCAGATACACTGGTAGAGTTTGAGTCCACTGAATCCAGTGCCTTTTTACCTTGATAGATATAAATGCCTAGTGCTACGGCAATAACAGCCAATAATGCTACAATAACAATTACAATTCTCTTAAAAATTTTCATTATATTCTCCAAAGACCACGTATTTGTGAATGTATATATTGTAATCATAAGTACTTAATAATGTAAAGTAATAATTAATCTTTACAAATTTCATGGCTATTGTATTATCTTTTTAATTTAAAGACAAAGAGGTTGCACTATGAAGAAAATATACTTTATTTGTACCGGTAATTCCTGTCGTTCTCAAATGGCAGAGGGTTTCGCCAAGAAATATCTCCCTGACTGGGAAGTCCGTAGCGCAGGCGTTGAAGTCCACGGATTGAACCCAAAGGCTGTTGAAGTTATGGCTGAAAAAGGAATCGATATTTCTCATAATACATCTGATTTAATAGATCCAGAATACTTCAATAAATGTGACTTTGTAGTGACACTTTGTGGCGATGCACGCGACAGATGTCCTAGAGTACCTAGTGGTGTCACACATTTGCACTGGGGATTAAATGATCCGGCAAAAGCTTCTGGTAGTGATGTAGACATTTTGAATGTATTTCGTGAAGTAAGAGACAAACTTGAGCATAAAGTAGATTGCTTCAGCAAGAATACCCATAATATAGGTAATTAAATTGAGAAAAATTGTTACTTTTGTCACAAGGGGTTTTCTCTCGAACTGCAAAGTGTTATTCTAGTCTGTGGAGAATGAAAACGTTTGCAGCAATTTAACCGGGGAGATGATCTTATGACAGACAGCAAAATCATGAGAAGTATAAAGAAATATGTAGATTCACTAGAAGTTAAGGTGACTTTTTCTGAACCAACTAATTTTAATCCTATTAAATATCCACAATTGGAAGAAATGGGACAATGGAGTCATGATAGAGTAAGAAATACTTTGACACTACAAACAAAACACCTGATCGATTATAACGAAGGTGACTTAGTAGATGCCCTAACTGATTCAAGAGTTGATCCTTATAAATATGCTATTGAATCTAGAACATTTGCATAAATAGACCAAAAAATAGGTAATGGGAATTTTCCCATTACCTATTTTTTTTATAGCGTTATATCGGCTGTTATATGACTCTTTTCATATGGAAAATGTGTCTCAGAGATTTCGAACGGTTGTCCGTCATCCAAATAACTCAACTGATTGATCACCATGATTGGTTCACCAAGTTCATTAGCTATACCAGTATCAAGGTCAATCTGTGTGGCTTTTTCAGCACTGATCACACGATGAGACCCTTCAATATTCAATCCTTCTTCTTGTAGATGTGCATAGACCGAGCCATGTAGTACTTCTTTGGTTATCGTTGTGATTTTAGTGGGCATGATCGTGTTCTCATATGCAAATATCTCCTTATTAACATAACGGACACGTCGAATTACATAGACTGGGTCAGTAGGTTGAATAATTAATTTGTTTGCTTCACTGGCTGAAGGCATACGAGCGGATAATTCCAATACCTTACTAGTTACTTTCTTACCTTGGTTAGTGTGAGTAGCACCCAGGGGCTTATCAATAGGTGAGACTGAACCATAATTAGTGCTCTCTTCATCAGAAGCATAGTCTTTTCTCACAAATGTTCCAGAACCGCGCTTTGAATAAACCATCCCTTCAACGACTAATAATTGAATTGCCTTATGGACAGTTATTCGTGTGGTATTAAAACTCTTGGCCAAGTTATTTTGATCTGGCAGTAATTCACCGGGAACATATTTACCGGCTTTGATTTGATCTCTTAATTTATTTGCGACTTCTTTATATTTATATGCCATGATACATTTCTCCTAGATTATACATCTACTATCTTATCATGTTTCACAAACAATAGTTGTTTTAAATGTATATACTTTTATAAAAATAAATGTTTACATTCAAAATAATTGATGTATACTGAAAGCGTATTCAAATTAGTGATTCAAATTTTTTAAGAGGCGGTGCAGTATGACAAAGCAGTTACCAAAAGATTTTGCATGGGGGAATTCAACATCCAGTATGCAAACTGAAGGTGCCTGGAATATCGGTGGTAAAGGTAAATCAGTTTATGATGATCGTCCTGCTACAGAGAATTCTTCAGATTGGCATGATGCTATTGATGAGTATCATCGTTATGAAGAAGACTTCGATTTAATGGCAAAACAAGGGATGAACTTTTATCGATTCCAAATTTCTTGGAGCCGTGTTAATCCAGATGGTGATGGAGAGTTTAATGAAGAGGGCATTGAGTTTTATAGTAAGTTGATCGATGCTCTGTTGGCTCGAAACATCACACCTATGATCTGTTTGTACCATTTTGATATGCCATTACACTTGGCACAAGAATATAACGGATTCTTATCACGTCACGTGGTGGATGCATTCGTTAAATATGGCGCAGAAATGGTCAAGAGATTTGGGGATCGTGTTAAGTATTGGATTACTTTCAACGAGCAAAATCTTTATCATATGGGCGAAGCATTCCGCATTGCTGGATACTTGGAAGGTGATAAGACAGACGATGAATTGTACCAAATCAGCCATCATGTAATGTTGGCTCATGCTGGAGTAGCAAACTATATCCATGACAATACTGATTGTTTGATCGGTGGGATGCTTGCATATAGTGAAGTTTATCCAGCGACATCAGATCCAAAAGATGTTTTATATGCACGCCAAATCAACGAATTCATGAATCGTGATCTATTGGACGTGTTCGCTTACGGTCGTTATTCAAACGAAGTAATGACTTTTGTTAAGAATCATGGAATTGATATGGACTTCCAGCCAGAAGACGAAGATGTGTTCATTAAGTTAACATCTGACTTTATTGCATTCAGCTATTATAGAAGTGACACAATCAGTGCCGCACAAGTTCCAGAAGGAACAATTCCAAATCATTACTTAGACGAAGGAATCAAGAAGAATCCTTATCTAGAGACGTCAGAATTTGGTTGGCAAATTGATCCATTAGGATTCCGAGATATTTTGACAAAGGTTTACAACGAATACGGCATTCCAATGTTCCCAATTGAAAATGGTATTGGTGTTCGTGAAAAATTCGATGGTGGAGAAATCCAAGATGATTATCGTATCAAATACCATCGTGATCACATCCAAGCTATGGAAGATGCTATTTTTGAAGATGGAGTTGACGTGATAGGTTACCTTGGTTGGGGATTGATCGACATACCTAGTTCCAGCGGCAATATGGACAAACGTTATGGAACAGTCTATGTAAATCGTACAAACCATGACCTATTAGATATGGCTCGTGTACCAAAGAAGAGTTATTGGTGGTTGAAACACGTCATTGAAACAAATGGCGCAGATTTAGGTGATATTTAACTAAAATTTTTTGAGGGGTGTTAATATGTCAAAGGAATCAACTTCCGAAAAACTAGAACATAGTAGTTTTTTGGATAAGTTCACGCAAATTTCTGTTACTGTAGGTAACTGGGTTTACCTAAGATCTTTGCGTGATGCGTTCGCTGTTATCCTTCCAGTTTTCATTATTGCTGGTTTGGGTACATTGTTGAACAACACAGTTTTCATGTGGATCTTTAAAGGTGATACATTAACAAAGGTTCAAGTTTTTGGTAACGCCATTTCAAATGGTACTTTGAACGTTGCCAGTGTCTTGGTTGCTCCAATGATTGGATATGCTTTAGCCAAGAATAAAGGCTTTAATAACCCAATCGCTGCTGCAGCTATGTCACTAGCTTCACTATTCATTATGATGCCTGGTACTGTTTCATTAACAGATGCTGCCGGAAAAGCACATAACGTTACTGGTGGTTTGAGCTTCTTGAACACAGGTACACAAGGTATGTTCGGTGGTATTATTATCGGACTTGTAGCTACAGCTATGTTCATCAAATTAGCTGGAGTTAAAAAGTTACAGATCAACTTAGGTGAAAATGTTCCACCTGCAGTTAGTTCTTCATTTAGTGTTTTACTTCCTGCCTTGATCTTAATGTCATTCTTTGCTTTGATTGCTGCATTGTTAGCAGGATTTTTCAATACAGATTTGATCAACTTGATTAAGAACTGGGTACAAGAACCACTTCGTGGATTTAACACAAGTATCTTAGGATTCTGTGTAATCTACTTTGTAGCCAACTTCTTATTCACATTAGGTATTCACCAAACAGTTATTTCAGGTTCTTTGATGGATCCACTTGTACTTATCAACATGAACCAAAACATGTTAGCTTATGCTCACCATGCACATATTCCTAACATCATCACAACTTCATTCGTTTCAAACTACGTTCTAGTTGGTGGTTCTGGTTCAACAATTTCTCTTATTATCGCTATTTTGTTATTTAGTAAAGTTAAGTCAAGTAAAGACGTTGCCAAACTTTCATTAGCTCCTGGTATTTTCAATATCAACGAACCTATGATCTTCGGTTATCCTATCGTCTTCAACTTGCCAATGATGATTCCATTCGTATTGTTCCCAATTATCGGAGCTTTGATGGGTTATTATGCAACATTACTAGGTATTGTTTCTAAGACAGTCGTCTTGGTACCATGGACTACACCACCATTGATCGGACCATATCTATCAACAGCCGGTGACTGGCGTGCCGTAGTTCTACAAGTTGTAATTCTAGCAATTGGTGTTGTTTTGTATCTACCATTCATGAAGATTTCAGAACGTGTTGCTGCAAAACAAGCTGAACAATTACATGCAGAACAAGACGCTGGAACAGTTAATGCTTAAATTAAGAAAAGAGGACATATATAATGAAATTTGAAAGAATTTGGTTCAGTTATATCGCAATTGCTTTGCTGATATTATTGGGATTATTCGACCTAGTGAATTTTGGATTGAGTCTTACTACCATCAGTACATTTGTGGTTGCAATCCTCTTTATCGTTACCTTGCACAATAAACAGAGCGTTAAAAAGCGCGATTAGCTTTTACATATAAGTCAAAAAGTCCTAGTGTCCACAAAGTGGATGCTAGGACTTTTTGACTTATATGCAGGAAGCTGCGCTTTTTAACGCGTTTGCGAAGCAAACAAAAGAAAAATAGAAAACTGTAATTTTTTAAGATGGATTCAAATTTATAATTAGTGAAAAGTATTAAGAACTCTGTGAAAACAAGGTTCTTTTTTGTAAATCAATGAAAAAGGTAATTAATATTTATTTTAATAATTCTCATCAAATTATAATGTAAAATTAAGCTAGAATTATTGTTTACTAAATGTGAACACGTGTATATCCGTATTATAGCAGGAATATAGCCAATTTTGAATCTACAATTGTAACTGTATTTGGTTTATAAATAAGTACGCACATTTGGTATATTTTGAGATATATTTCTGAAAAGTACTTGACTAAATACATGTGAAGAAGTTAACATAAAGTTGCGATTACGGATAAATAGAAAGGACTGGGATTAAGGGTTTGAGGATTGATTCTGTAAAAAAATATTAGTAGAAGGAGGGAACTATTTTGAAAAAACGGTTATCTCAATCGGCTTACGGTGGTGTAGATGGTAACAAATACGTCCCGTATGTGACCGACAAGAATAATAAAGGTGGAAGTTCAACCATCATGATCATGGGTGCCATTTTGGCAGTTATCTTCGCTGCTTCAACGGCATACTCTGGTATGAAAGCGGGTCTTACTGTTGCGGCCGGTATTCCGGGATCCATTATTGGTTCTGGTATGGTCGGAGTATTTGCTAAAAAGAAGGGAATACTTGGTAAGAACCTCTTACAAGGGATGTCTAGTGGTGGTGAATCAATCGCCAGTGGGATGATTTATGTGTTACCAGCTATCATTATTATCGGTGGTAAAGTTAATTTTATTGCTGGTATTGCAGTTGGTGCGCTTGCTGTATTGTTCGCTATTGGTTCAGCTTCATTAGTTCAAAATTACTTAGTAGTTGAAGAACACGGAAAGTTGGTTTATCCAGAATCCATGGCCATCTCAGAAGCACTAGTAGCGTCTGAAGCCGGTGGTGACTCATTGAAGTTTATGGGTATTGGATTTGGTATTGGTGGTATTTTGACGATACTCACAACACAAGTATTCGGCTGGGTAAACAGCATGATCACTTATGTTGGTAGTTCATTTTATCGTTGGAAGATGTCCACAGAAGTTAACCCAATGCTAGCTGGTATTGGATTCGTTGTTGGACTAGAGGTTGCCTTGGTAATGTTTGCTGGATCGGTTCTTTCAAACTTTGCCATTACACCTTTGATTGCTTATTTCACACAAATGGCCGGAAGCTCATCCCACGTATGGAATGACGCAGCTGTATCAGTTTCACAGATGAGTGTTGATCAAGTTGCTGGATCATATTCTAAGTATATCGGTGCTGGTATGATGCTTTGTGGTGGTATTGTTGGTGCTGTCAAGCTCATTCCAGTTATTATTACATCTGTTAAGAAAACGCTTAACGCTAGAAATAGTGAAGATAGCGAAAAGAACACATTAGGTATTTGGGCATTATTAATTGGTACTATCGCAATTTTTGTAGTAGGATTCTTCATCTCAGGCAACTTCTTAATGGCTATTGTTGCTGGAATCCTTTCATTATTATTAGCTCTATTATTCGTCATCGTTTCAGCACGTTTGGCTGGTACGATTGGCTGTTCTAATGCACCAGTTTCCGGTATGACAATCGCTTCGTTAGTTATCATGACGTTAGTATTTGTAATATTTGGCTGGACTAATACGCAGCACAGTGAAATCCTATTGTTATTCGGTGTTTTCATAGTTACCGCAATCTCCGTTGGTGGGGCTTACATGCAAACGCAAAAAGTTAACTATGTAATTGGTGGTAACAACAACGAAATGATGAAGTACTTCATGATTGCTGCAATGATCGGTGTTATTGTAGTTGTAGGTACAACCGTTATCCTTGAACCTCAATTGAGAATAACTGGATCCAATCCACCATTTGGTATGCCTCAAGCCAACTTGATTGCCACATTGACATCAGGAATTATGTCAGGGAACTTGCCTTGGATAATGATTATCGTCGGTGTTGTTATGGCTTTGGTATGTTGGATGTTAGGACTATCGATCATGACAGTTGCTCTTGGCTTTTATCTACCAATGTCAACAACATCAATCATTCTAGTTGGAGCTTTAGTTAAACTATTGATTGAAAACTCAACCAAAGAAAAAGAACTCAAAGAAAGACGTGTACAAAGTGGTGTCAGTCTTTCATCAGGACTTATTGCTGGTGGATCGATCATTGGTTTGATCGGTATCATCTTGCATGTAACTGGAGTTCTTGGGGATGTTACTCCTGGTGGATTCGCTGGAAGTAATGAAATGGGCTTGATCCTATTAGTAGTATTAGTAGTGTCAATGATCCTACCATTAATTAATATCAAAAAAGATACTAAGACTGAATAAGGAGGTTAATAGCTATGGCTAAGGATCGTTCAAATGAACTTACTGAAGAAGATTTGAAACAATTGGTCTTCGAAAAAAACCCAGAAGTTAAATTCAAGCGAAAAGCAGGCATTATTACTATTGTTCGTGAGCAAAATCATCCAATACAAAAATTCTTCCGAAAAATGCATATGCATATTCCTGAAGAGAGCTATCTGGAGTTAGATGCTTATTGTTCCTTTGTATTCAGCAAGATCAATGGACGTCGTAATGCCTATGATATCGGTAAAGAGTTGGTAGAAAAGTTCCCAGAAGCTGACGAGTTTCGCTATACCAGATTGATCTTGTTCTTACAACAGATCGAAAGGGTCGATCATTTGATTCAACGAGTACCTAATACAGAACGAAAAATTGCTTAAAAAAATTTTGGAGGAGAATTAATATGACTACAGATCGTCTAGAATTATCCGCATGTACTTCAATTATGGTTGGTAAAGATGCTTCAATGGATGGAGCAACTTATATCTCAAGAAACGAAGATAGACTTGTTGCGATTCACCCTAAGAAGTTCTTCGTGCAACCAGCTGTATCAGGTCGTAAGGAGACATATGTATCACCATTCAATAAGTTGACTGTACCACTACCAGAAAGTGGCTATCGCTATACATCAACACCGAATGCTGATCAAAGTGAAGGACCTAATGAAGAAGACGGATTCAACGAATTAAACGTTGGTGAAAGTGCTACAGAGAGTGTTTACGCTAATGAAAGAGTTTTGGCATTTGACCCATTTGTAGAGAACGGATTCGCTGAAGATTCACTAACAACACTAGTGTTACCATTTATCAAGTCAGCCAAAGACGGAGTTAGATATCTTGGCGAATTGATCAAGAAATATGGATCAGCTGAAGGTAATGGTATCCAATTCAACGATAAAGATTCAGTTTGGTATATGGAAATAGTTACAGGCCACCAATGGGTAGCTGTACGTATTCCTGACGATTGCTATGCAGTTGCTGCCAACCAGATTGCTATTGAAGATATTGATTTTAACGATCCTGACAACTATATGTGGGCTGATGGTATCCAAGAATTCGTAGAAGATCATAACTTGAATCCAGATAATGGACGCTTTGATTTCAGACATATCTTCGGAACAGATACTGAAAAAGATCATCACTACAACACACCTCGTGTCTGGTATGCACAGAAATGTTGGAACCCATCAATTGAGCAAGATCCAGAATCACCAGAACTTCCATTTATTCGTAAACCAGAACACAAATTGTCAATTGAAGATATCCAATATATCTTAAAATCACATTACAATGAAACAAAATACGATCCACTAGGCAATGGTACAGATCATGAGAAGAGAGTATATCGCTCAATCTCACTATCACGTACAGCCAACTCACATATTCTACAAATGCGCGACTCAGATAAGTCAGGAGCTGCCGGTGTAGAGTGGATCAACTTCGGTGTACCAACATTTTGTCCACACGTACCATTCTTTACAAACGCTAATGACACCGATGAATCATATCGTGAATTAACTGAAAAGATGGATATGAAGAGTGCTTATTGGATGTATGAAGCATTAGCAATGGTCGTAGAATCTCACTACAACGAATTCATCGAACAAGATACAGACTATCAAAAAGCACTATCAGAATGGGCAAGAAGAAAGATCGAAGAAGTAGATCAAAAAGCCCTAACAATGTCAGGTGAGAAATTAACAGCTTATCTAACAGAACAAAACCATGAAATCGCCACACATTATAATGAAGAAACAAAGAAATTCATGGCAGATTTAGTTACACAAGGTTGCGAGTTGTCTAGCCTTGTATTCAAGATGGATCCAAATCTTTAGAGCGTAAAATCACGCGCCCAATTCCTGAGCATTAACGCAAATAATCCCAGCATTCACGAAGTGAATACTGAGATTATTTTTGTTAAGCACAGGGAATTGCGTGATTTTACGCGTTTGCGAAGCAAACAAGGAAATATATATAAAGTAGTTTATTGGTCTTTATTCAGCAAGCATTTAGACAAAATAAAGAATACTGAGATTATTTTTACTAAGCACAGGGAATTGCGTGATTTTACGCGTTTGCGAAGCAAACAAGGAAATATATATAAAGTAGTTTATTGGTCTTTATTCAGCAAGCATTTAGACAAAATAAAGAATACTGAGATTATTTTTACTAAGCACAGGGAATTGCGTGATTTTACGCGTTTGCGAAGCAAACAAGGATACTAGAAGGACTCTTTATTCAGCAACAACAGCCTGCAAACTATCGTAACTGAAAGTCTCACCTTCAATAGTGACACAATTTCTACCACTATTCTTAGATTGATAAAGATACTTATCAACACGTTCAAAAATATCTTTGTATGATAAATCCTTATCAGTCAACTTGGTAACACCAAAACATATCGTGACGTCTAATTTGGTACCATTTAAGAACAATGGAATATCAGCAAGTGTCTTCCTTATATCGTAGACTACTTTTGTTGCGTAGTTTACATCGGTGTCTCTTAATATGACGATGAACTCTTCACCACCATATCTGAATAATTGGCCGTTCGTATCTGGACAACTGACCAATTCACGCTCAGCTAGATGGGCTACGTGTCGAAGGACTTCGTCACCAGTTTCATGGCCATAATTATCGTTGAAGTTCTTGAAATGATCGATATCGAACATAGCGACAGTCAAAGGCTTGTTGTTGTCATGATACTCATCAAAAGCCTCTTTGGAGACAGTGTTAAGGTTGGATCTATTCCGGACACCAGTAAGTGCATCATAGTTTGCCTTTACTTCTAGATCCTTGTAGTCCGCAAATGATGCTCTAAGTCTTACCTCGGTCAATCGGAATAGGAACATGAAAATTTCGAAGAATATCATTGAGATTATGGTGTTGAGTGGATTGAAACGATAGTCTATCCAAAGTAGTGTCCACCAAACCAGTCCATAGATGGATTGGGCAATGGTATATTTGTATCCAGATACTAACATCTCGTCTTTGTGACTATAAACGTAATCTACAGTTATCAATAATACGAAGTATGCACCAATGAAAACTGGCCACAACTTACTGTCTAAACGAGTGAGATTTAAAGACGGATTGTATAAGAAGGGTAGGGCTAGTGTGGTAAGTTCTACTAGCCTATTATTTAAGATCAAGAAGCCGTAAAATGACACGGCAATCTGGGCGTTAGCGTACAGCCAGGCATCTTTCATAATGATGCCATTATTTATGGTCATGAAGACTTCTCGTAGTACAAGTATACTGGCTATTAGGATTAGTGTTTCAACAATGTGCGCTCCAAGACGAATAAAAAACGGAGACGCAGTACTTACTTTCTTTTCAATCGAATAAGATATAAGCGTTATTACTGTAATCAATCCAATTGTTATTAAAAATACAACAAGATCAGAAACGGTTAAATAATTGCTAATGAAATTTGACATTTTATCCAGGCTTTCAGAATATTAATATATTTATTTTAGCATTAATGTTTGCATGATTATTAATTAATGTTATTGTTTTTTTAAATAAATGAAAAATTATAGGAAATTAATGTGATCTTTCATTAGATAAGATAAGAAACAGGGGTGTTTATTATGGCAGACTTACGTTTTAACAGTGTGTTCGACATAATTGGTCCAGTTATGATTGGTCCAAGTAGTTCACATACGGCTGGTGCCGCTAGAATTGGTAAGGTAGTACATGATATTTTTGGTGAAAAGCCAGACAAAATAACCATCGATTTATATGAGTCATTTGCTAAGACGTATCGTGGTCATGGGACTGATGTGGCCATTGTAGGTGGATTATTAGGGATGCATCCAGACGATACTAGATTATCCACTTCATTAAAGTTGGCCTATGAAGACGGGATCAAAGTTGCCTTCGTTCCTAAAAGTGACAAAGTATCTCACCCGAACACTACGAAGATCACCATGATAAAAGGTGACCATAAATTGTCGGTCACTGGGATATCTATCGGTGGAGGCAATATCCAAATATCTGAAATCAATGGATTGAAAATCTCACTAAGCATGGGTGTTCCCACGTATATACTCGTTCAACAAGATGTTCCCGGTGTGATCACTAAAGTTACCGACATCTTCACTAAGCGTGGTATCAATATTGGAACTATGACTGTGACTCGTGAATCCAAAGGCAAACAAGCCATTACAATAATCGAAGTCGATGATACAAAGGATCAAAAGGAAATCATGGAAGAGTTAAGATCATTGGAAAATATGGTCAACGTTACTTTCTTCAACTAGTTTTGTAAATAGAGGTGAAAATTATGTTTTATACAGTAAGTGATTTAATTAAACAGAGTCAAGACTATCCGTCAGTAGCACAGCTCATGATCGAAACTGAGATGGAGAACACTGGACGTACTAAAGAGAAGATACGAGAGCTGATGGGACGCAATCTTGAGGCAATGGAGAATTCAGTTAAACAAGGTGTTGCTGGAGTTAAATCCGTTACTGGCCTTACTGGTGGGGATGCTAAAAGAATGGATGAATACATAGAAAAAGGGGATTTTCTAAGTGGACAACCAATTCTTGAAGCGGCCAGAAATGCCGTCGCAGTCAATGAAGTTAATGCCAAAATGGGACTGATCTGTGCCACACCAACTGCCGGAAGTGCCGGTGTCTTGGCTGGAGTTTTATTGGCAGTCCGTGATAGATTGGACATGTCTCGTGATGATCAATTAGACTTCTTATTCACCGCTGGTGCCTTTGGATTAGCAATTGCCAATAGTTCATCTATCTCTGGAGCAGAAGGTGGATGCCAAGCAGAAGTCGGATCAGCTAGTGCCATGGCAGCCGCAGCACTGGTAAGTATCAAGGGTGGTACAGCACAACAAAGCGGTTATGCCATTGCAATGACACTACAAAACTTAATGGGATTGATCTGTGATCCAGTGGCTGGATTAGTTGAAGTCCCTTGTGTTAAAAGAAACGCCATGGGAGCATCCCAAGCAATGATATCAGCAGATATGGCACTAGCCGGTGTCAAAACAGTTATTCCTGTTGATGAAGTAGTTGAAACAATGCATCGTGTTGGCCAACAATTACCATCAATGTTCAAAGAAACAGCAGAAGGCGGACTTGCTGTTGCACCTACTGCTTTGAAGTTGAAGAAACAGATATTTGGAGAATAGAGCGATTAAAAACGCGGTTAATTTCCGAGTAATAACACTACAAAGAGGCCTTCGCAAAAGCGAAGACCTCTTTGTAGTGTTATACGGAAGAAATTGCGTTTTTAATCGCGTTTGCGAAGCAAACAAGAGGGAGAAAAAATTATGTAGTGTCTATATTACATTCACATCAATATAAAGGGAAAAACAACCCAAACCAAAGCCTCTTTTTGATTATTAAAGCGGTTTATAAGAGTAAAATTATTTAATTTATAAGGATTATTTAATTTATTAAGCTTTTT